>NZ_JBEXTT010000002.1:0-499082 GCF_040614155.1 Nocardiopsis sp. NPDC006139 | reverse complement strand
CGCCCACGGGGACGTTGCCGACCATGATCTGCCGGGTCTTGCGCCGGGTCGCCAGCGGGCGCGGCGGGGTGGCGGGAATGCCGAGATCGACGGTCGTCACGCTTGATTCACCTCGTCTGCCGCCGGAGGGAGGGGCGGCACTTGGAATTTCGTCCGGTTCACAGAGAAGGCGCCCGGCGCGCTGCGCGGAGCCACGACCGGGGAATCGACGCCTGTGCGGGGCGGCCGTGCGGGACGTGCCGCCGTTCCCGGATCGCGCACCCAGGTTACCCGCACCCCGGGGGGTGCCTCGCATCACACGGAACCCACGTATCGGGGCGGATCCCCGCAGACCGGGCGGGGTCCGGCCGAAGGCGGCCGGACCCCGCCCGGATGCGCGCGGCGGGCGCCCGGGCCGGCCGCGGTCCGCGGCCGGTCCGGGCCCGGTCAGCCGAACAGGCGGACCGGGTTGAACAGGTCGGCGATCAGCAGCACCACGCTGAACGCCAGGAAACAGGCCACCACGATGTAGGCGACCGGTGTCAGCATGGCCACGTCCACCGGGGCCGGTTCCGGCCTGCGGGTGAGCCTGGCCCAGCCGCGCTTGATCCACTCCCAGATCGCCCCCGCCATGTGCCCGCCGTCCAGCGGCAGGATCGGGAGCATGTTGAAGGCGAACAGGAAGAGGTTCACGCCCGCCAGGATCTGGATCATGATCGAGGCTGTGTCGGCGATGGGCAGCCCCTGGGCCATGATCTCGCCGCCGATGCGGGAGATGCCGACGATGCCCACCGGCGAGTCCGCGGTGCGCTCCTCGCCCAGGAAGGCGGCGGCGAACACCCCGGGGATCTTCGACGGCAGCGCGATGAGCGCCTCGCCGACGCCGATCATCATGTTGCCCATCTCCCCGGCCGACTCGGCGAGGGTGAGCGGGGCGCGCTCGGTGGCGAAGATGATGCCCAGGAACCCGACCGTCTCCATCTTGTAGACGGGGAAGCCCTGCTCGTCGGTGATCTCGTCGCCGTCGGCGTCGGTCTCGTAGATGAACTCGCCCTCGGCGTCGCGGGCCGGGAGCTCGTTCTCGATGATGTCGACGGTGAGCGGGAGCCGCTCCCCGTCGCGCTCCACCACGATCTCGGTGGGACCCAGGGAGGAGCGGATGAGCTGGTTGGCGTCGTTCCACTCCGGGGTGGGCCGTCCGTCGACCTCGACGATGACGTCGCCGGGCCGCAGGCCCGCCTCGTTGGCGGGGGTGGGCGGCAGCCCCTCGCAGGAGTCGACCCGGCTCTCGGCCTCGGCGGAGACCACGCACTCGTTGACCACCGCGATCTGGGTGGTCTGCTGCGGGACACCGATGCCCATGAAGAGGACGCCGAGCAGGATGGCCGCCAGGACGACGTTCATCCCGGGCCCGGCGAACATGACGATGAGGCGCTTCCAGGGCGCGCGCTGGTAGAACTGCCGGTCCTGGTCCTGCGGCCCCAGCTCGACGTAGGAGGCCTCGCGGGCGTCCTCCGCCATGGCGCGCCAGCGGGAGAGCTTGCGGCCGCTGTCGTCGGCGGTCTTCCGCGCCGGCGGCATCATCCCGACCATGCGGACGTAGCCGCCCAGGGGGACGGCCTTGACCCCGTACTCGGTCTCACCGCGGCGGAACGACCACAGGGTCTTGCCGAACCCGACCATGTACTCGGTGCACTTGATGCCGAACAGCTTGGCGGTGCCCAGGTGGCCGAGTTCGTGCCAGGCGATCGAGAACAGCAGCCCCAGAACGAACAGGACGATCCCGACCACGGTCAGCAGCAGGACCATGCATCTCTCCCTACACCGGTGTCAGGCCCGGCGTGCGACCAGTTCGCGCGCTCGGGTACGGGCCCATCCGTCAGCGGCGTACACGTCGTCGAGGGTGAGGCCCCCTGGTCGCTGGGACGCCTCACCGGGGCGTTCCGTTCGCTGATGCTCAGAGACTACCCGCGCGACGGTGTCCAGGATCGCCGGAAACGCGAGGTTTCCAGCGAGGAAGGCGTCGACGGCCTCCTCGTTGGCGGCGTTGTACACGGCCGGGGCGGTGCCGCCCGCCTCGCCGACCTCGCAGGCCAGCCGGACGGCGGGGAAGGCCTCGTGGTCCAGGGGCTCGAAGGTCCAGCTCTGGGCCCTGGTCCAGTCCATGCCGGGCGCGGCGTCGGGGACGCGGTCGGGGGCGCTCATGCCGTAGGCGATGGGGATCATCATGCTGGGCGGGCTGGCCTTGGCGATGGTGGACCCGTCCACGTACTCGACCATCGAGTGGACGATCGACTGCGGGTGCACGACGACGTCGATGCGGTCGAAGGGGATGTCGAACAGCAGGTTGGCCTCGATCACCTCCAGGCCCTTGTTGACCAGGGTCGCGGAGTTGACGGTGATGACCGGGCCCATGCTCCAGGTGGGGTGGGCGAGCGCCTCGGCGGGGGTGACGCCCTCCAGCTCCTCGCGGCGGCGGCCGCGGAAGGGGCCGCCGCTGGCGGTGACGACCAGGCGGCGCACCTCGTCGCGGCGGGCGGCCACGTGCCCCTGGGCGAGGCTGCGCAGCTCCTCGTCGGGCAGGTGGGGGAAGCACTGGGCGATGGCGAAGTGCTCGGAGTCGACCGGGACGATCTGGCCGGGCCGGGCCAGGTCGCGGACCAGCGGCCCTCCGATGATGAGGGACTCCTTGTTGGCCAGCGCCAGGGTGCTCCCGGCGCGCAGCGCGGCCAGCGTGGACTCCAGGCCCAGGGCGCCGGTGATGCCGTTGAGGACGGTGTCGCAGGGCTCGGCGGCGAGCTCGGCGACGCCCTCGGGGCCGGCGAGCACGGTGGCGGTGGAGCCGTGCCCGGCCAGGGCGCGGCGCAGTTCGTCCGCCTTGGCGGGGTCGGCGACGGCCACCCATGGGACGCCGAACTCGGCGGCCTGCTTGGCGAGCAGGTCCACCCGGCCGCCCCCGGCGGCCAGGCCGACGACGCGGAAGCGGTCGGGGTTGCGGTGGACGAGGTCCAGGGCCTGGGTGCCGATCGAGCCGGTGGAGCCGAGGAGGACTACGGTTCGCTGCTGTTCTTGTCGCACGTCCCCATTGTCGCCCAAGCGGGGCACCGCCGCCGGGGCCTGTGGACGAACTGTCAGGTCCGCGGGACCGGACGCGGGAGCCGACCCGCGGGTCGGCGGGGAGCCCGGTGTCACGCGGGCTTTACAAGCGGCGTCCGCTGTCTTAACTTAACCGGTGGGTAAGTTACCTCACAGTCACTTGCGACCCCCGTCACCCTTCCCCCCATCTCCCTGCCCCCGTCCCCCTGCGCGGTCCCCTACGCGTCGGCCTCCCCCGGCCGGCACCCCCCGATGGCCTCGGCGGCGCGACGACCCATCGGAAACCTCCCGTCCCTGCTCCCCCGAGGTTCCCGACACATGCCTTCCCAGACCCCGCGTCCCTCTCCCCCGCTCCGCCGCCCCGCCCTCGTCCGGCTGCTGTCCGGGCTCGCGGCGGCCGTACTGGCCGCGGTCCTGCTGACCCCGGCACCGGCCGCCGCGGCGATCGGCTCCGAGATCCGCTACGTGACCATCACCAGCCACGACGGCACCGAGATCAAGGCCAAGGTCATCACGCCCACCGGCGTCGAGGGCCCGCACCCCCTGCTGGTCATGCCGTCCGCCTGGGCCACCCCGCACCTGCTGTACGTCGGCGCGGGGGCCCGGCTCGCCCAGGAGTCCGGCTACCAGGTCGTCACCTACTCCTCGCGCGGCTTCTGGGACTCCGGCGGCGCCATCGAGGTGGCCGGCCCCGAGGACCGGGCCGACGCCAGCGCGGTCATCGACTGGGCCCTGGAGAACACCGACTCCGACCCCGAGCGCATCGGCATGGCCGGGATCTCCTACGGCGGCGGCATCAGCCTGCTCACCGCGGCCGAGGACGACCGGATCAAGGCGGTGGCCTCGCTCAGCGGCTGGGCCGACCTCCGGGAGTCGCTCTACCCCAACGAGACGGTCGACGTGCAGTCCGCCGAGCTGCTGCTGGGCGCCGCCGCGCTGACCGGCCGCAAGGGCGAGACCCTCCAGAACGTGGAGCGCGCCTACCGGCGCGGGGACATCCGGCCCGCCCTGGACATGGCCCCCGACCGGTCGGCCGCCACCAAGGTCGACCGGCTCAACGCCAACGGCACCGCCGTGATGATGGCCCACGGCTGGAACGACGGCATGTTCCCGGTCGGACACATCACCGACTTCTACGGTGAGCTGACCGGCCCCAAGCGGCTCATGATCGCCCCCGGCGACCACGCCACCCAGGAGATCTTCGGCGCGGCCGGGCTGCCCGACGAGATCTGGGCGGGGGTCGGCGACTGGTTCGACCACCACCTCAAGGGCGAGGACAACGGCGTGGACACCGCCGACCCCGTGATGGTCAAGCCCAACAACGGGCGCGGGACCTGGACCTCGTACCCGGACTGGGAGTCGGTGACCGGCGGCGAGCAGACCTTCTACCTGGGCGAGCCCAGCACGGACTGGGCCCGCTGGCAGAACAGCGGCGCCATGGGCGCCGACCCCGACACGGGGTGGGACTACCGGGTGCGCACCGGGATCGGCACCACCGCGGAGAGCGGGACCGTGATGCTGAGCGGCGCCCTCCAGCAGTTCTTCGACGTGCCCACGGGGGTGCTGCTGCCCACCGTGGACCGCTACCGGGCCGGGGTGTGGACGAGCCCGGCCTACCCGGACGGCGCCCGGGTGGCGGGCACCCCGGAGGCGACGTTCACGTTCACGCCCACCGCGAGCACGCAGTCGGTGTTCGTGTACCTGTACGCGATCGACGCCGGCGGCCGGGGCGCCCTGCTCTCGCACGCCCCCTACACGCTGCGCGACGCGAGCCCGGGCACACCGGTGACGGTGACGACCGAGCTGGCGCCGGTGGTGTGGGACGTGCCCGCCGGGCACCGGCTGTCCGTCGTGGTGGACACCCGCGACCTGCGCTACGACAGCGAGAGCACGATCGGGAACCGGGTGACGGTGTCCTCCCCCGAGGCCGAGCCCACCCGGGTGACCATCCCCTTCTCCTGACCCCGGACACCGGCCCCGGACCGCTCCGGCGGGGCCCGCGTCGCCGAAACGGCACCGACGCGAACCCCGCCGGGCGCGTGACCGGAAAGCGGGCCACCCGGCCGGCGGCGCGCCGCACCACTCCCGCGGCACGGCGCGACCGCCCGGGCCGCCTCCGATACGGCCCCCGTGTCGGAGGCGGCCGTCCGCGCTTTCCCGAAAAACCCCGGACACAAACTCAAAGTAGTCATGCGATTACTTCATGTGTGCAAAGATGCGGTCCATGACCTCGTCCACCGCGCACAAGCTCCTGGCCGCCCTCGCCGCGGCGGCCCTCTCCGTCGGCGGCCTCGTCTACGCCGACCGGATGCCCGACCCCGCACAGGCCGGAACCGTCCCCGAACGCCTCCAGGAGGCGCACACCGCCCTCTCCGAGGCCGACGGGGTGGTGCGGCAGAGCGCGGCGGTCACCGAGGACCAACAGCGGGCCGTGCTGTCCTACTGGACCCCCGAGCGCATGGCCGCCGCCCGCCCCATCACCGAGCTGCTCGACCGGACCCTGTCCGGCGCGCAGGGGGTGGTCCCCCGCCCCGAGGCCGAGCACCAGGCGGCCCCGCGCGACGACAGCACCGGGGAGAGGTGGACGGCCGGGGGCCGGGTCGTGCGCACCACCGGCAAGGTGTTCCTGACCATGGACGGGCGCGACTTCACCTGTTCGGCCTCGGTGGTGGACGCCCCCAACGGGAGCACCGTCGTCACCGCCGGGCACTGTGCCAAGGACGGGACCGGCTCCTGGGCGCGCAACTGGACGTTCGTGCCCGGCTTCGACGACGGGTCCTCGCCCTACGGCCGCTACACCGCCCGCGACCTGCTGGTGTCGCCGGAGTGGTCCAAGCGGGCCGACGACAGCTACGACCTCGCGGTCGCGGTGGTGAACACCGCCGACGGCAGGACCGTGCAGGACCGGGTCGGCTCCCAGCGGATCGCGTTCGACACCTGGACGGACACGCGGGTGCGCAACGGGGTGCAGGTGTACTCGTTCGGGTACCCGGCGGCCTCCCCGTACAACGGCCGGGAGCTGCACTACTGCTCCGGCCGCACCCGCGCCGACACCGGCGGGACCACCGCCAACGGGATGCGCTGCGGGATGACCCAGGGCTCCAGCGGCGGGCCGTGGCTGACCGGCTTCGACCCCGCCACGGGGGTGGGGACGGTGTCCTCGGTGGTGAGCTTCAAGTACGCCGACGACCGGCGGACCCAGTACGGGCCGCGGTTCGGCGAGGAGGCCCGCAGGCTGTACGAGCACGCGTCCGGGGCGTAGGCGCCGGCGCCGCCCCCGGTACGGACGGACCGCGGCCGCGGTCCCCGTACGCCGACGGCCCCCGCCCGGCAGTGAGCGGGAGCCGTCGGCGGCGGCTCACAGGCTGATGCCGGTGAGCACCATGACACGCTCGTAGGTCAGGTCCGTCATGGCCGCGCGCACGCCCTCGCGGCCCACGCCCGAACCCTTGACGCCGCCGTAGGGCATCTGGTCGGCGCGGAAGGTCGGCACGTCGCCGATGATCACGCCGCCCACCTCCAGCTCCCGGTGGGCCCGGAACGCGGTCGGCAGGTCGCGGGTGAACACACCCGCCTGGAGGCCGAAGTCGCTGTCGTTGACCGCGGCGAAGGCGGCGTCGGTGTCGGCGACCCGCTGGAGCACCAGCACCGGGCCGAACACCTCCTGGCGCATCACGCGGCTGTCGGCGGGGGCGTCGGCCAGCACCGTCGGCGCGACGGTCACGCCGTCGCGGGTGCCGCCGGTGAGCAGCTTCGCGCCGCCCGCCACGGCCTCCTCCACCCACTCCTGGACGCGGACCGCGGCGGCCTCGTCCACCAGCGGGCCCACGTCGGTGCCCTCGTCGGCGGGGTCGCCGGTGCCCAGCGCCTCCACTTTCTCGACCAGGCGCGACACGAACTCGTCGTACACGGCGCCGGTGACGACGACCCGCTGCACGCCGATGCAGACCTGGCCCGCCTGGTTGTTGCCGAACAGGGCGACGCGCGAGGACGCCCAGTCCAGGTCGGCGTCGTCGAGCACCACGGCCGCGGCGTTGCCGCCCAGCTCCAGGGTGACGTGCTTGTGCGGGGCCCGCTTCTGGATCTCCCAGCCGAACGCGCCGCCGGTGAACGAGATGACCGGGAGCCGGGCGTCGTCGATGAGGCGGCCGGCCAGGTCGTTGGGCATCGGCAGCACCGACACGGTGCCCGCGGGCAGGTCGGTCTCGGCGATGATCTCGCCCAGCAGCAGCGCGGTCATCGGGGTGGCCGGGGCCGGCTTGAGGATGATGGGGGCGCCGACGGCGATCGCCGGAGCGATCTTGTGGGCGACCAGGTTCAGCGGGAAGTTGAACGGCGAGATCCCGAGCACCGGGCCGTGCGGGACCCGGCGGACCAGGGCCATCCGGCCGGTGCCGCCGGCGTCGGTGTCCAGGCGCTGGAGCTCGCCGCTGTCGCGGCGGGCCTCCTCGGCGGCCCAGCGGAACACGGACACGGCGCGGGCGGCCTCGACGCGGGACCACTTGATCGGCTTGCCGCTCTCCGCGGTGATCGTCTGCGCGATCTCCTCGGCGCGCTCGCCGATGCGGCGCGAGATGTGGTCGAGGGCGGCGGCCTTGGCGTGCGCGGGCAGGGCGGCGGCCTGGGCGGCCGCGGCGTGCGCGGCGGCGACGGCCTGCTCGACCTGGTCGGCGGTGGGCACGGAGACGCGGCCCGCGACCTCGCCGGTGTAGGGGTTGACGACGGTGAGTTCGCTGTCGCCGGTCGCGGCGGTGCCGGCCAGCCAGAACGGGTGCGTGGACATGGAAGGGACGCTAGTACCCGGACCCCGCCCCCGCCTTGTCCAGACTTGCCAGGCGGACGCCGCGGATTGGCCGCAATGGAGCATGTCGGCCCCCTCTTCTAGGGTCGTCCCACAGGACACACCGCGCACACCCGCACCCGAAGGAAGGCCGGCCCATGGGAGTCTCCCTCTACTACAGCGCCGAACGCGACACCCCGCTGACCGGGGACGAGCGCGCGACGATCGCGCGCCTGGCCTCCGAAGGGGAGGAGGCCCTGCGGGAGGAGGCCCTGGAGCTGTTCCCGGCCTGGCACGCCTCGGGCGAGATGCCCGAGGAGTACCGGTCGCCCGCGGAGGTCTTCGAGGGGCTGTTCCTCTACTCCGAGGAGCACCTCCACGGGGCGCAGGTGCTGGCCGGGTCCAGCAAGGTGCCGCCGCCCGCCTGCGGGTTCGAGCCCCTCTTCGCCCAGCTGCGCCACTACCTGGACGCCCTGGGCAGGATGCGCCGCGCCCTGCCCGGCGCCCGGTGGCACGTGCACATCGACGACGCCGAGATTCCCTGGACCGAGGACGGGTACACCCTGGGCGACGGGACCCCGTGAAGACCACCTCCGGTCGCCCGACTGGCGCCGGGGTGCTCTTTCGTACACAGTGGTGATGAGGGCCCTACCGGCTCGTTCGGGTCGGGTCCTCGGGTCCGCCGCCGACGACGGAAGCCCGGGAGTGCCCATTGCCGCTTGTCTACCGCACGCTCATCGCGGTCCCGGAGGACCAGGGGGACCCCATCGCCACCGCGTCGGCCGTGCTGTCCCGGTGGCTGAGCAAACGGGGGAACTCCGGAGCGCGGGTGGACTTCACCGCCTCGGGGCGCTACGAACTGAGCAACCGCTCCCGGGCCCTGGTCGTGCGGCACGACAACCCCGAGGAGGGCCTGTCCTTCCTGCGGCTGACCACCGAGTCCGACAAGCCCGACGGGGTGTGGCGGACGGTCGTCACCGTCGTCGTGGACCCGGAGCTGGCACCGTGGCGGTACCTGTGGCTGGACATGGCGGTGGACACCGCGGGCGCCTCCGAGCAGCCCCGGCTCGACATCATGCCGCCCGAGGCCGCGCGGATGCTGCTGGACGCCCTGCCCGCGCACGACGGCGGGCACCGGATCCCCCCGGTGCCGGTGATCGTGCGCGGCCGCGACGACACGCTGATGGACGCGCTGGTGTCCGCGATCCGCGACCCGGAGCGAAGACTCGCGGTGCTGGCGACCGGCGCCCCCGGCGACGTCACCGTCGCGGACTGGCGCACCGCGATGGCCGCCGCCCTGTCCCGGTGCACCGGGATGGGGTCGGTGTACGTGCTGGACTCCGCCGCCCAGGAGCGGATCGTGCACCTGCTCCCGGAGGGGATGGACATCCCCTCCGGCGGGGTGCGGACCTTCTTACCCGGGACGGGGGGCGACCCCTCCCGGCACCCCCGGATGAGCCCGAGCACCCTGGACACCGCCCGCGACGGGGAGCGCATCCGCAACTGGGTGGGCGCGGCGCTGTCCCGGCGGGTGCGCGAGAACGCCCTGGACATCGACCTGCCCGGCCCCCTGCGCGCGGTGGACGCCCTCCTGGACGAGGAGACCGAGGACCTGCGCCGCGCTCCCTCCCCCGAGACCGGCGTCTCCCCGGGCGTCGCCGGGGCGCATCCGGCGGGCGAGTCCGGACAGGCCGCGGACCTGGCGGCCGCCCAGGAGGTCAAGGCCCTGGAGCTCCAGGTGCAGCGCCTCAAGGAGGAGGTCACCCGGCAGGGCGAGCGGATCGGCGAGCTGGCCGAGGAGCGCCGCCAGCTGCTGGCCGAGACCGCCGACCTGGCCGAGGAGCTGGACGAGGAGCGCGGGCGGCTGCGCGGCGCCCGCTACGAGGTGCGGTGGCTGCGCGAGCAGGCCCGCGAGGCCGGGCTGTTCCGGCTGGCCGCCGCCCCCGCACCGCGCGACCCGGCCCTGCGCCCGCCGCGCAGCGTGTCCGAGCTGCTGGAGCGGATCACCGACGACACCGCGCTGCCGCACCTGTACTTCACCATCGAGGACCAGACGGTCTACGAGCTGTCCGACAGCCGCAAGGAGTCCCTGTGGGTGACCCGGGCCTGGGAGGCCCTGATCGCCCTCAACGACTACGCCCGCTACCAGTTCGACAACCCCGACCGGGGGCTGGGGTTCCACTCGTACCTCAAGGAGAACCCCGACGGGTACCGGGTGATCCCGGTCAAGCGGTTGGCGTCGCAGGAGTCGGACCACGTCCGCAACCGGGGCAAGCTCAACGAGAAGCGGTTCTTCCGGGTGCCGGAGGACGTGCACCCCGCCGGGCGGGTGCCGATGTACGCGCACATCAAGCTCGACATCGAGTACGGGATCTGCCCGCGGCTGTACTTCTTCCCCGACCTGGGGCCCGGGACCACCAACCGGGTGTACATCGGGTACCTCGGGCGCCATCTGCCCGTGCAGCAGTCCAACTGACCGCCGCGTACCCTGGGGCCCGTGATGGGAACGGACACCGGGGCCGTGCGGGCCGTGGAGGTACTGGCGGAGGACGCGTGGCGCGAGCGCGCCCGCCGCCACGAGGAGCGGGTGGACGCGCTGACCGCCGACCACCTGCGGCGCCGCCGTGCGGGCGAGCGCCACCCGGTGGAGGACTTCCTGTTCACCTACTACAACCTCAAGCCCTCCCGGCTGCGGCGCTGGGACCCCGGGGTGGGCACGGTGCTGGCCGGGGAGGGCGCGCGCGAGCGGCTGTCGGAGCGGTTCGCGGCGGCCGTCCCCGAGGGGGTGGGCCTGGACGCGGCCGCGTTCCTGGCGGCCCGGCCGGTGGTCGGCTTCGTGGAGGGGCTGCTGTCGGCGGTCGCCTCCCGGGACGCCCACCTGGGGTGCTTCGGGCTGCACGAGTGGGCGATGGTGTACCGCACCCGGGAGGTGCGGCACGGGCAGGTGCCGCTGCGGCTGGGGGCCGAGGGGACCGACCGGGTGGTGGAGTCGCACCGGATCCGGTGCTCGCACTTCGACGCGTTCCGGTTCTTCACCGAGCCGGCCCGGCCGCTCAACACGCTCCGGCCGACCCGGGAGACGCAGGCCGAGCTGGACCAGCCGGGCTGCCTGCACGCCAACATGGACCTGTACAAGTGGGCGTACAAGCTGTCCCCGGCGGTGCCGTCGGAGCTGGTGGTGGACTGCTTCGAGCTGTCCCGGGAGATCCGGGAACTGGACATGCGGGCCTCCCCCTACGACCTGCGGGAGTGGGGGTACGCGCCGGTGCGGATCGAGACTGCCGAGGGCAAGGCCGAGTACATGCGCCGCCAGGAGGGGTTCGCCGAGCGCGGCGCGGTGCTGCGCGGGCGGCTGCTGGACGTCTGCCGCGCACTGCGCGAGGCCGTCGCCTAGCGCCTGTTCTTGAACGCTCTCCGGTGCTTCCTGGGGTTTCGTGAGGCGCCCGGTGGGGTCCTGGAGGCCCGGAGGAGACGTCCTCGAGGAAAGCCTGTGGCCGTAGGCCATCCGTTGAGGGCGGTGGCGGGCGACGGGCGGGCCGAAGCGCAGCGGAGGTTCAAAAAGCACAGCCTAGGGGCGGGGCAGCGCGCAGGAGGCGGTGCCGCCGGGCAGGCGGTAGCGGTTGGCGGCCACCCACCGGTAGGCGAGGCGGTTGGCCGAGCGCAGCAGCGGCAGCCGCATCAGGCGGCCGACGGGCCGCAGCAGGGGCCGGGAGGACAGCAGCACCTCGGCGACCGCGTCGCCGCCGCTGAAGCGGCGCCCGTCGGGGTGGACCACCCAGGCGGCCTCGGAGGTCTGCTCGGGGGTGAGGCCGAGGGCGTCGAGGTCGGTGTCCTGCCAGGCCGCGAACTCCGTGCGCGCGCCCAGCCGGTCCCGCGCCAGCGCGACCATGCGCTTGCAGAAACCGCAGTCGTCGTCGTACAGGAACACTGCCATCGCGCTCTCCTGGCGGATACGGGTCCGGCGGGCGGGCCTGCCCCCGCCGGAGCGGCGGGACCCCGCCGCCGGGGAGGGGTCACATCCGGCCCCTACCCGGTCGGGGGCCGGCGAAGCGGGAGGGGGGCGAGGGGTGCGCCACGTTCGCGGCGCACCCCTGCGCTCCTCGGGCCCGGACCCCTACTGGAGCCTGCGCTTGCGGCCGAAGTAGATCGCGGCACCGCCGCCGGCGGCCGCGGCCGCGCCGGCGGCGACGAGCCCGGCGATGGCGGAGCCGGTCAGGGGCAGGCTCGGCTCCTCCCCGGCGGGGGCGGTGGGCTCGTCCGACGGGCCGGGGGTGGCGGGTTCGGTCGGGTCCACGGGGGTCTCCGGTTCGGTCGGGTCCACCGGGGTCGCGGGGTCGGTGGGCTCGACCGTGGGCGGGTCGGTGGGCTCGGGGCTCTCCGGCGGGGTGGAGGGCTCGCCGCCGGGCGACGGGGAGGGCTCCGGGGAGGGCTCCTCCTCGGAGCACTCGACCTTGAAGACCTTGTGCTTGGCGGCGTTGCTCTGCTGGCCCTCGAAGGTCCACTCCAGACGGTAGTGGCCGTCGTCGAGGGTGAGCAGTTCGGTGCTCCCCGCGCCCTCCCCGTCCAGTTCGAGCCCGCCCGACAGGACGACCTCGCGCTCGGAGGGCTTGCCGCCCTGGGTGAGGATCTCCCAGGTGACCTCCTGGGCGGGGTCGAACCCGTGGCCCACGACCTGGAACTCGCAGACCTTGGGCTCGTTCCGGTCGTCCTCCTCCGGGGTCTGCGGGGAGTGGATCTTGACGGTGCCGTTGTCGCCGGGCGGGGCGAAGGGCGCGGACGCGAAGGCCGGGGCGGCGGCCCCGAAGGCCAGGCCCGCGGCGAGCGCGGAGACGGCGATGACACGGGGCGCGCGGGCACCCGGACGGAAGTCGGGGGACAAGAGGGTCTCCTGGGGACAGAGATGCTTCCGGTAGGCGGGGATACCGGAGATACGGGACAAGCCGAATATAGCCAATCGTCCGGTTGGAAACCCCTCGACCCTGGTCACGAAGTCGCACCGGCATCCCTGACCGAAACCCCCGGGCGGCACGCACGTCCGGAAATCCCGCCCGCGGGAGGGATCCGCGGGCGGGGGCGGACCGGGTCCGGCGGCGGGCGCGCTCTCCCCGCCCGCCGCCGGCCCGGGGTCATCCCGCGGAGCCGTGCACGATGCGCTCGGCGCGCTCCTCGCTCGGCAGGATCTCCCCCGACAGGATCCTCTCCGCGTGGTGGCAGGCCACCCGGTGCGCGCCGCCGTTGATCGGCCGCAGCTCCGGGCGCTCCGTGTCGCACAGCTCCTCCTGCCGCCAGGGGCAGCGGGTGTGGAACCGGCAGCCGGGGGGCGGGTCCGCGGGCGAGGGCAGGTCGCCCGCCAGGAGGATGCGCTCGCGGGTGTCCTCCACCGTGGGGTCGGGGACGGGCACCGCGGACATCAGCGCCCGGGTGTAGGGGTGCAGCGGCGTCTCGTAGAGGTCGTCGCTGGGCGCCTCCTCCACCAGGGCCCCCAGGTACATCACGCCCACCGTGTCGCTGACGTGGCGGACCACCGCCAGGTCGTGGGCGATGACGAGGTAGGTCAGGCCCAGCTCCTCCTGGAGCTCCTCCAGCAGGTTGAGGACCTGTGCCTGGATGGACACGTCCAGCGCCGACACGGGTTCGTCGCAGATGATGAGGTCGGGCTCCAGCACCAGGGCGCGGGCGATGCCGATGCGCTGGCGCTGGCCGCCGGAGAACTCGTGCGGGTACCGGTCCAGCGCCTTGGAGGACAGCCCGACGCGCTCCAGCGCCCCCACGACCCGCTTCCGCCGGTCGGCCCGCGTGGCCTCCCTGCGCTCCGCGGCGCTCATCGACGCGGCCTCCTCCGCGGAGGGGCCGCCGATGCCGTGGGTCTCCAGCCCCTCCATGAGGATGGAGCCGATGTTCTGCCGGGGGTTGAGGCTGCCCAGCGGGTCCTGGAAGACCATCTGGAGGTTGCGGCGCTCGCGGCGCATCTCCTCGCCGCCCAGCGTGGCCAGGTCGCGGCCGTCGTGGACGACGGAGCCGGAGGTGATGTCGACCAGGCGCAGCACCGCCCGGCCCAGGGTGGTCTTGCCGCAGCCGGACTCGCCCACCAGGCCGTAGGTGCTGCCGCGTTCGATGCTCAGGCTGACGCCGTCCACCGCGTACACGTGGCCGACGGTGCGGTCGAACACGACGCCCCGTCTGATCGGGAAGTGGACCTTGAGGTCCTCGATCCGCAACAGGCTCATGCGCTCTCCTCCTCGTCGCCCACCACGGACGGGCTCTCCAGAACGGCCCGGTCCACCACGTCGGCGTGCCGGACGGGGTTGACGCAGCGGTGCGCGTGGGCGCCGTCGGCGCCCGAGACGACCAGCTCCGGCGGCCCCTGGAGGCAGTCCAGGGTGTAGTGGTCGCAGCGGGGAGCGAACGCGCACCCGTCGGACCAGGCGATGTTGTCGTTGACCGACCCGCGGATCGGGGTGAGCGGTTCGCCGCGCGGGGCGTCGAGCCGGGGGATCGACCCGAGCAGGCCCACCGTGTAGGGGTGGGTGGGGTCGGCGAACAGGGGCGCGCGGGGGGCGGTCTCCACCGCGCGCCCCGCGTACAGGACGTTGATGTCGTCGCACAGGCCCGCCACCACGCCCAGGTCGTGGGTGATCATGAGCAGGGCGGTGCCCTCCTCGGTGACCAGGTCCTTGAGGAGTTCGAGGATCTGGGCCTGGATGGTGACGTCCAGCGCGGTGGTGGGCTCGTCGGCGATCATCACCCGGGGGCGGCAGGCCACCGCCATGGCGATGAGGGCCCGCTGGCGCATGCCGCCGGAGAGCTGGTGCGGGTACTCCTTGAGGCGCCTCTTGGGGTCGGGGATGCCCACCCGGTACAGCAGGTCGGCGGCCTCCTTCTCGGCGGCCGATCCGCGCAGGCCCCGGTGCCGGGTGAGGATCTCGGTGACCTGGCGGCCGATGGGGACCACCGGGTTCAGGGAGCTGAGCGGGTCCTGGAAGATCATCGCCAGCTGTGAGCCGCGCAGGTCGCGCATCCGCGCGGGGGACAGCCCGAGCAGGTCGACCCCGGTGTCGCCGGTGCGCAGGACGGCGGAGCCGCCGACCCGCACGCCGCGGGAGGGCAGCAGGCCCATCAGGGCCAGCGAGGTGACGCTCTTGCCGCAGCCGGACTCCCCCACCAGGCCGGTGACCCGGCCCTCCTCCAGGGTGAAGGAGACCCCGTCCACGGCCCGGACCTCGTCGGAGCCGCGGCCGCCGAACACGACGGACAGTTCTTCGACCGCGAGCAGCGGTGTGCTGGAACCCATGCTTACTTCCTCAGCTTCGGGTCGAGGGCCTCGCGCATCGCCTCACCGAGCAGGGTGAAGCCCAGCGCGGTGACGATGATGGCCAGCGCCGGGTAGACGGCCAGCTGGGGAGCGCTGGAGAGGAACCGCTGCGCGTCGGCGAGCATCGTCCCCCACTCGGGGAAGGACGGGTCGGGGTTGCCCAGGCCCAGGTAGGACAGGGCCGCCGCGTCGATGATGGCGGTGGCCAGGGTGAGCGTGGACTGCACGATGACCGGCCCCAGGGAGTTGGGCAGGATGTGCGTGAGGGCGATCTTGTGGGTGCGCACCCCCAGCGCCCGGGCGGCGAGCACGTAGTCGCGGTTGCCCTGGGCGATCATCGCGCCGCGCAGCAGGCGGGCGAAGACCGGCACCTGGGCGATGCCGACCGCGAGCATGACTGTGGTGAGGCTGGCCCCGATCAGGGCCGCCACGGTGACCGCCAGCAGCAGGGTGGGCAGCGCCAGCATCATGTCGATGACGCGCATGATGACGTTGTCGACGACCCGGCCCCAGCGCCCGCCCAGGGTGGCCGCGGCGCCGGCGGTGCCGCCGATCAGGGCCCCGACGCCGAATCCGACCAGGGTCGCCACGACGCCGACCAGGAGGGTCTGGCGGGCGCCGATCACCATGCGGGAGAACTGGTCGCGGCCCAGGTTGTCCAGGCCCAGCCAGTTCTCGGCCCGCGGGCCGACGAAGATGTTCTGGTTGGGGAAGACCTCCCCGCCCCAGGTCTGCGCGGTGGCCGAGTAGGGGGCGATGAGCGGGGCGAACAGGGCGATGAGGACGAAAACGGCGACGATGACCGCGCCGGAGATCGCCATGGGGCTGCGGCGCAGGCGGCGGAACGCGGTGCGCCAGATGCCCGCGCCGCCGGAGCCGTCGTCGCGGGGGCCCATGAGCTCCGCGAGCCGGTCGATCCTGTCGGCCTTGCGGGTGAGCAGGGAGGTGCCACCCCCGTCCTGGCGGGCGGGGCCGGTGTCCGGGGTCCCCGGGTCGTCCGACGGGTTCTGCGCGTTGGGTGTCGTCGGCATCACTGGGCCCGCACTCTCGGGTCGAGGAGGCTGTAGGAGATGTCCACCAGCAGGTTGATCAGCACGTACATGGTGGCGATGAGCAGGATGAACCCGGTCAGGACCGGGTAGTCGCGGGTCTGGGTCGCCGCGTACACGAACGAGCCGACGCCGGGGAACGCGAACACGCTCTCGGTGAGGACCGCGCCGGCGAACAGGCTGCCCGTGAGCAGGCCGATGGCGGTGACCACCGGCAGCATCGCGTTGCGCAGCACGTGGCGGCCGCGGACCGTCCGGCGGTACAGGCCCTTGGCGTTGGCGGTGCGCACGTAGTCCTCGTCCAGGACCTCCAGGACGCTGGCCCGGGTCATCCGGACGATGACGGCCAGCGGGATGGAGGCCAGCGCCAGGCCCGGGAGCACCAGGTGCATCAGGGCGTCCCACACGACGTCGAGTTCGCCCGTGCGCAGGCCGTCGAGGATGACGAACCCGCTCAGGTCGGTGCGGCTCAGCCCCGGGGAGAGCCGGAACGCCGACGGGAACAGGCCCAGGCGTTCGGCGAAGACCACCTTCAGGATGAAGGCGAGGAAGAACACCGGCGTGCAGATGCCGAGCAGGGAGCCGCCGACGGCGGCGAAGTCGAGGATCCCGCCGCGGCGGCGGGCGGCCAGGTAGCCGAGCGGGATGCCGACGGCGACCGCGATGAGGATCGCGGTGACCGACAGCTCGAACGTGGCCGGGAAACGGGTGAAGAACTCCTCCATGACCGGTTGCCCGGTCTGCAGGGAGGTCCCCAGGTCCCCCTGGAGGATGTTGCGCAGGAACCGCACGTACTGGACGGTGAGGGGTTCGTCCAGACCGAGGGCGCGACGCAGCTGGGCCCGCTGCTCGTCGGTCGCGTCGTCGGGGAGGAGGGCGTACTCGGGCCCGCCGGGTAGGCGTTGGAGCCAGATGAACAACAGGATCGACAGACCGCCCAGGGTCGGGATCAGTTGCAGAGTACGCCTGACGATGAAACGCAGCACTTCGCCGCCTTTCGCCAGTGGAGGGTGAGGCTTCCCCCGCCCTGGCGGGGGCGGGGTCGACATGGACGGGGCCCGGCCGACCGGGGGACGGATCGGCCGGGCCTCCCCCTCCCGCGGTGCGGGAGGCGGTCTTCCGAGGCCCCGGGTCACGGGGCCGTGCGGGTCACTCCTTCCAGGAACCCTCCGAGAAGTCCTCCTGGGTGAGCGGGCTGACGTTCGGCGGGTTCACGTTCTCCGCGAACACGATGGACGGCGGGGAGCTGGAGATGGGCAGGCCCGGCAGGATCTCCATGATCTGCTCGTTCAGGCCCTGGTAGGCGGCGACGCGCTCCTCGGTGTCCGGGTTGGAGCTGGCCTCGGCCATGGCGTCGAACAGCTCGGGCTCGTCCATGCCCCAGGCGTCGTTCTTCACGGAGAACCAGGTGCCCAGGAAGTTGTAGGCGTCGTTGTAGTCGCCGGTCCAGCCCAGCAGGTACAGGGAGCACTCGCCGCTGTCGGTGTTGGGGACGTACTCGGTCCACTCGAAGGACTTCGGCTCGACGGTGACGCCGACGCTCTCGAGGTCCTGGCTGATGACGTCGAAGATGTCGCGCGGGGCGGGCATGTAGGGGCGGGTGACCTCGGTCGGGTAGCAGAAGTCGAGGGTGAGGTCCTCCTGGCCCGCCTCGGCCAGCAGCTCCTCGGCCTTCTCCGGGTCGTAGTCGTAGGTGGTGACGTTCTCCGACCAGCCGTCGAGGGTGTTCGGGTGGAACTGGGTCGCCACCTCGCCGCCGGCCGGGAGGATGGTGTCGACGATGCGCTGGCGGTCGACGGCGTGGGCCAGGGCCTGCCGGACCCGGATGTCGGCCAGCTCCTCGCTGGTCTCCTGCTGGAAGGCCAGGTAGAGGACGTTGAAGACGTCGCGGGTCGGGACCTGGAAGCCGGCCTCGGTGAGGGGCTCGACGTCGGCCGGGGCGACCAGGTCGTAGCCGTGGATGTCACCGGCCTCCAGGGCCTGGCGGCGGGCCGTCTCGTCGGGGATGGCGCGCAGGATCATGGTCTCGAACCCGGCGGGCTCGCCCCAGTAGTCGTCGAAGCGCTGGAGCGTGACCTCGGCCTGGTCGCGGTTCCAGGCCTCGGCCGTGAACGGGCCGGTGCCCGCGATGGCGCCCGGCTCCCTGGTGTACTCGGGCAGGGTGTAGCTGCCCTCCTCGCCGGTGATCTCGGCCTCGGCGATGGTCTCCAGGCTGGTGGGGCTCAGGATGCCGAACGCCGCGAGGCTGAAGCCGCCCGGGAAGATGGAGGAGTACTCCGAGATGGTGATGACGGCGGTGAGCTCGTCGGTGGCCTCACAGGAGACGTAGCGGGACTCGGGCAGCCCCTCGTCCTCGTTCTCCGCGAAGCCGCCGAAGATGGCCTGCCAGTAGTAGGAGTTGTTGGAGCTCTGCCAGGCACCGGAGAGGTTGTGCCACCGGTCGAAGTTGGCGCAGACGACCTCGGCCGTCAGCTCGTCGCCGTCGTGGAAGACGACGCCCTCGCGGAGGTGGAACGTCCACTCGGTGCCGTCCTCGGACTGTTCCCAGGTCTCGGCGAGGCCGCCCACGATCTCGCTGCCGCCGGATTCGTGTTCGAGGAGGGTCTCGTAGACCTGGCGGCTGTAGCGGAAGGTCTCCCCGTCGCTCGCGAGGAACGGGTCGAGGGATTTGATGTCGCCCGCGGATCCGAATACGAACGGCGCGGAGGAGTCGCCTTCGGGGTCCCGCTCACTCTCCGCGCACGCTGTCGCCAACAGCATCACGGACACCGCCGCGGCCAGGAGGGCCGCCGGTTTCCTGGAAGTCTTCGTGAACATGTCCACCTCTGTGGGGGGTGGGCGCCTGTGCCCGGGGGTTGATTGAGAGGACCCTAGACCGGGCCCGTACCAGCGGGGAAGGTAGACGTCCGGGTATTAATACAACCGTTTCAGATCTGTGGCGTGATCCATAGGTGTGTTTTGTTGACCGCCTTGTTCAGGCGGGACCGAAACTCCGATACCGGCGTTACGGGAGTGACCTGAGAGAACTGCGGATGATCCCGGGGTAACACGGGATTCATCTTTTTCGGGGTCTGGGAAACAATGATGGAACATGGTATTGGATCATGGGGCGAATGACTGTTTTGTCTGCCTTTTGTCTATATCGGGACTTGGGTCGTGAGCTCGGGCAGGGCGCGGGCGGGCCTATCATCTTCCGGGTGACCACTCCCCTTGACGACGCGGCACTGACCGCGTTCCTCGAAGGCCAGGACAGCACCTGGCTGGCCGAACAGCTCATGCTCGCCGCGGACGACGACCCCATCACGCGGATCCGGCTGACCGCCGCCGCGGGCTCGGAGAGCGCCGTGGACGACGCCCGGGCGGTCCTCCTCGCCGCCGTCGTACAGCACCTCCCCGCGGAGGAGCCCGATGACGACGACCCGCTGCACCGCGCCATCGACCTGCTCGACGACCTCGGCGACTACGGCTTCGAGGACGAGAGCGCCGACATCGCCGACGAGGCCCGCGAGGCCTACGTGGAACGCCACGGCGACGACGACAGCGACCACCTCGCCCGCCTGCACGCCCTCGCCGACGACGAGGACTGACCCCGCGGGGGGCTCCTGACCCGGCCGCCCCGCGGAACGGGCGCACGAGAACGGGGGACCGGCCACGCCGGTCCCCCGTTTCGGTCGGTCTCGGTCTACTTCTTCTTGTCGGAGCCGCCCCCGGCCGGCTCGGCGTCCTTCCCGCCGTCGCCCTCCGGGGACGCGTCCGCCCCCTCGGACCCGGCAGACGCGGTGGCCTCGGCGCCGTCCGTGGTCGCGGACGCCACCTCGTCCACAGGGGCAGGGGTGTCCGCGGCCCCGACGGCAGCGCCCTCGGCGGACGCAGGCGCCTCGACATCGTCCGTGGTCGCGGAGACCTCGGCGGTTCCGGCATCGTCCGCAGTCCCGGACGCATCGGTGGCCCCGGATGCCACGGCAGCCTCAGGGACATCCTCGGCACCGGCCGCCTCGACGGGCTCAGGGACATCAGCCGACTCGGACGCGTCGGCGTCCGTGGTCGCCTCCTCGTCCGCGGGGGCAGGGGTGTCCACGGGCCCAGGAACACCGGCCTCGGAGACCTCGGTGGACTCGGGGGCACCAGCCGTCTCGGACGCGTCGGTGCTCACCGCCGACTCGGACTCGTCCACGAACGCCACAGCGGCGGAGACCAGGGCGACGGCGTCCTCGGGGGTCATGGTGACCTCGGAGCCGTCCTCAGCAAGCCCAGGGGTAACGGTCGGCTCAGGCGTGTCGGTGTCCGCCGCGGCCTCGGCGGCATCAGCGACCACGGACACAGCGGTCTCAGAAGCCTCGTCGGCATCGGCGTCCACGGCGGTCTCGGTCACACCGGCGCTCGCCACCGCCTCGGACTCCTCGGCGGGCACAGAAGCGGCTTCGGGAACCTCGACGGCCTCAGGAGGATCGACCGGCTCGGACGTGTCGGTGTCCACCGCGGCCTCGGCGGGCTCAGGGGCGACAGCGGGCTCGGGCGCGTCGGCGCTCACCGCCGACTCGGGCCCGTCCACGGGCACGGAGGCGCCCGCGGCCACGGACGCCATGGCGGCGGCGACCGGGGCGGCGGTGCCCTCGGGGGTCACGGCGGGCTCGGGGGCGCCGGCGGAGGGGGTGCGGGGTCCGGCGACCGCGGCGGCGATGGCCTCGACCTCCTCGGCGCTCGCGGTGTTGCGGGCGCGCCGCGGGGAGCACCAGCGGCGGACCTCGGTGGTCCACAGGGCGATGTTGATGACGATGGCCACCACCGCCGCGAGGAGGGCCCCGAGCAGCAGCGGCGTCACCGCGAGCTTCGAGGCGATGTGCAGCGCGAACAGCGGGACGCCCAGCACGAACAGGGCCACCGCCTGGGAGGTGCGCCACAGGGCGTGGTCCCCGCGGCGGACCGGCACCGCCAGGCCCGCCGACGCGACACCCGCCAGGATCGTGAGGACCAGCAGGATCCACAGGTCGCCCACCACCTCCTGGGGGATGTCGGCCGAGAAAAGCGACCAGGTCAGGTAGCCCAGCAGGCCGTACACGGGGGCGGCGACGAACATCAGGACACACGTCTGCCGCACGTCCAGCGGGGGCCGCACAGGGGAGGCTGCGGGGGACGAAACGGAATCTTGCATGACGAAAGGGTCCCGCTTCCCCCAATTCAACGCAAGACGGCAGGTCAGGAGGGTTGCAGCACCGTTTCCACGTACGCCAGCGCCTCCCGGACCAGCACGTCGGGGTCCGACCGGACGTCGAACTCGCGCCCCGCCTCGTCCGGCTCCAGGGGCTCCAGGGTCTCCAGCTGGGAGCGCAGCAGCGCGGGCGGCATGAAGTGGTCCGTCCGGGCGGCGATCCGCTCCCAGATGACCTCCTCCGGCCCGCTCATGTGCAGGAAGTGCACCCCCGGCGCCCCCTCGCGCAGCAGGTCGCGGTAGGACCTCTTGAGCGCGGAGCAGGCCATCACGGTCGACTCGCCCAGCGCGTCGTGGGCGGCGATCCACCCGGCGAGCTCGCGCAGCCAGGGCCAGCGGTCCCCGTCGGTGAGGGGGGTCCCGGCCGCCATCTTGTCGATGTTGGCGCGGGGGTGGAAGGCGTCGGCCTCCGCGAAGGGGAGCCCGAGTTCGCGGGCCACGCGCTCGGCGACGGTGGTCTTGCCGCTGCCCGACACGCCCATGAAGACGAAGTGCATGGTTTCTCCTCGTGGGGACCTGCACGACCGCAAGTTCCACCATCAATAGTGATATCAATCAATCCGGCTAGGCTTCAGCCTGACCCCCCGGTCGAAACAGGGAGAACGATGGGCACAGATCACCGCACGCTGCACAACCGGGTGCTGGCGGTCCTCGGGCCCGCCATCGCCGCGGGCGAGTACGCCACCGGCCACACGTTCACCCTCCAGGGGCTGGAGGTGGACTTCGGCGTGTCGCGGACCGTGGCACGCGAGGCGGTGCGGGTGCTGGAGTCGATGCGGCTGGTGGTCAGCAGGCCCCGTACCGGCATCCGGGTGCGCCCGATGCCGGACTGGAACATCTTCGACCCGCAGCTGATCCGCTGGCGGCTGGCCGGTTCCGGCCGCATGGAGCAGCTGCGCTCCCTCAACGAGCTGCGCTCCGCGGTCGAACCCGGCGCCGCCGCCCTGGCCGCCCAGCGCGGCGACGCCCAGGCCCGCGCCCACCTGGTGGTGGTCGCCGACGAGATGGTCCGCACCGGCCGCGCCGGCGACCTGGACACCTTCCTCGAGCTGGACATCGCCTTCCACCGGCAGATCCTGGAGCTGTCGGGCAACGAGATGCTGGTGGGCCTGTCGCAGGTGGTGTCGGAGGTCCTCGTGGGACGCACCTCCTACGACCTGATGCCCCGCCACCCGCGCCCCGAGGCGCTGCGGCTGCACAAGGCGGTCGCCCAGGCCATCCGCGACGGCCTGCCCGACGTGGCCGAGGCCGCCATGCGCGCCATCGTCACCGAGGTCGTCGAGGCCCTGGAGGACGACCCGACCCGGAACGACGAGGACGACCTCCCCGTCTGAGCCGGGCCGCCCCGGGTCACAGCACCAGGCTCAGCCCGAAGGCCAGGCCGAACCCGATGAAGCCGATGAGGGTCTCCATCACGGTCCAGGTCTTGAGCGTGGTCTTGACGTCCATCCCCAGGAACCGGCCGACCAGCCAGAACCCGGAGTCGTTGACGTGCGACAGGGCGGTGGCGCCGGAGGCGATGGCGATGACGATCAGCGCCAGGTCGATCGACGACAGCCCGTCCGCCGCCTGCACGGCGGGGGCGATGAGCCCGGCGGCCGTGGTGATGGCGACGGTGGCCGATCCCTGGGCGACGCGCAGCGCGAGCGCGATCACGAACGCGGCCACGATGACCGGCAGCCCGATCGCGTCCAGGCTCTCGGCGAGCGCGCCGCCGATGCCGCTGGTGCGCAGGACCATGCCGAACATGCCGCCCGCGCCGGTGATGAGGATGATGCCGCAGACGGGGCCCAGGGAGTCGCCGACCAGCGTCTCCACGCCCTGGCGGGTGAACCGGCCCCGGCTGAGCACGAGCATGGCGACCAGCACGGTGATGAGCAGGGCGACGGGGGTCTGGCCGACGAGCTGGCAGACCTGCACCCACAGCGCGTCCGCGGGGACGGTCTCGGTGGAGACGAGGGTGGTGACGCCGGTGTTGGCGAAGATCAGCAGCATCGGCAGGAGCAGCAGGCCGACGACGGTGGCCAGGTGCGGCGGGTTCTCGTGCTTGACGGTGCCGTCGGACATGATGTCGTCGGGCACCGGGATCACGACGCGCTTGCCGATCCACAGGCCGAACAGGTAGCTGGACAGGTACCAGGTGGGGATGGCCAGCAGGAGGCCGATCAGCAGCACCAGGCCCATGTCCGCGCCGACCTCGACGGCGGCGGTGACCGGTCCGGGGTGCGGGGGCACGAAGGCGTGCATGACCGCGAAGGCGCCCGCGGTGGGCAGCGTGTAGGTCAGGACCGAGCCGCCGACCCGGCGGGCGACGCTGAAGACGATCGGCAGCATGACGACGAGGCCGACGTCGAAGAACAGCGGGAAGCCGAAGAGCAGCGACGCGACGCCCAGCGCCAGGGGCGCCCGCTTCTCGCCGAAGACCCTGATGAGGGCCCCGGCCAGGACGGCGGCGCCGCCGGTGACCTCCAGCATGCGGCCGAGCATGACGCCGAGGCCGACCAGCAGGGCGACGTTGGCGAGGGTTCCGCCGAATCCGCCCAGGAGGGTCGGCATGATCTCGGCGACCGGGATCCCCGCAGCGACCGCGGTCAGCAGGCTGACCAGGACGAGCGCGATGAAGGCGTGCAGTCGCAGGCGGATGATCAGGAAGAGCAGCAGGGCGATGGCCCCGACAGCGATCCCGAGGAGGGGACCCGTCCCGTAGACGGGGGTGAAGTTCTCCACAGCGGAGCCTTCCGGTGAGCGGAGTCGGAGGTGCGGGGTCGCCGGACATCGCGACCTCGGCCTGTCCTCGAGGCAGGCGGACGAAATGGTAGTACCATTTGTGAGCTTCTGTGAACACCCGCGTGGGCTTCTGTGACCCGAGCGAGATGCGGGTCACCCGCACCCCCGATGACACGGGCGTTCCCGACTGAGAGTGAGCCCCGTCACACTCCGCTTCGCGGGCGCACCCCGGGGCCGCGAACGCGCATTCCGCCACTTTTCCCGCGAACCACCGAAATCCGGACCCTCGCCCCCGCCGACGGAACGCCCCCCGAAGCGCGACCGAACATAACGACGAATCCCGCACCACACCCCGAACGACCTGCGAAGACATCAGGTACTCCCGTTTGGGAGAGGGGCCTATCCGAATTTCCTCACTGCCCGGAAAAGCACAAGGCCCGGAAGATGGTTCACCATGCTCTTCAGGCGCAGGGCGCCCCGCGGAACACTCCGCCCGGAAACCGGCAATGGACACCCGATCGAATGCACGTGAACTCTGATTCCCACACCCCTACTCTCTTGACAGCATGCTGTCAGGATGACAGGATGTTGTCATGAACACCGAGAGCAGGAAGACCGTCCACCTCGCCGTCTACGAGGGGCTCGCAGACTGGGAGATCGGCCACGCCGTCTCCACCATCCGCAGCGGCGAGTGGCAGCGCACCCCGGGCCGCTACGACGTCGTCACCGTCGGGCTCAGCGGCGCCCCGGTGACCACCATGGGCGGCGTCACCGTCCTGCCCGACCTCACGCTCACCCAGCTCAAGCCGTCCAGCAGCGCGATGCTGATCCTGCCGGGCGCGGCCTCCTGGGACGTCGACCCGGAGTCGATGACCTCCCTCGCCTCGGCCGCCGGGATCTTCCTCGACGCCGGGGTCCCGGTGGCGGCGATCTGCGGGGCCACCGCCGGCCTGGCCCGCGAGGGCCTGCTCGACTACCGCGACCACACCAGCTCCGCGCCCGAGTACCTGCTGGCCACCGGCTACACCGGCGCGGCCAGGTACCGCAACGCCCTGGCCGTCACCGACGACGGGCTGATCACCGCGGGCTCCACCGCGCCGATCGAGTTCGCCCGCGAGATCTTCGCCCAGCTGGACCTGTTCACGCCCCGGACGCTGGACGCCTGGTACCGGCTGCACGCCCAGCACGACGCCGGCGCCTACTTCGCTCTGATGGAGGGGGCCTGACCATGGCGCGGCCCGACCTCCGCAGCGCCGAACTGCTCAGCGGGACCGCCCTCACCGTCTTCCGCCTCAATGGCCAGTTCCTGTCGGTGGCCGAGGAACTGGCCAGACCGGCGGGGCTGACCGCCGCGCGCTGGCAGGTGCTCGGCTCGGTCACCGACGCGCCCAAGGCGGTGTCGGCCATCGCCCGCGAACTCGGCAGCGCCCGGCAGAGCGTGCAGCGCATCGCGGACGTGCTGGTGGAGCAGGGGCTCGCCGAGTACCGGCCCAACCCCGCGCACAGCCGCGCCAAGCTCCTGGCCCCCACCGGGGAGGGCATCGCCGCGCTGCGCCGGATCGACCCGGCGCACGGCCGGCTGGCCGAGGCGCTGGTCGCCGAACTCGGCGAGGAGGGCGCCGCGGACGCGCTGGCCTCCCTGCGCCTGCTGTCGGAGGCGCTGGAGAGGATCGGCCCGCGGGGCTGAACCCGCCGGGCAGTATCGTCGGTCGCACACCCCACCGCCGCGTTCTCGAGGAAGCGACCATGATCGACCTGCGCTCGGACACCGTCACCCGCCCCACCTCCGCCATGCGCCGGGCCATGGCCGAGGCGGAGGTGGGCGACGACGTCTTCGGCGAGGACCCCACCGTGCGCGCCCTGGAGGAGGAGACCGCCTCCCTGCTCGGCAAGGAGGCCGCCCTCTACGTCACCTCCGGGCACATGGCCAACCAGCTGGGCCTGTACGTGTCCGTCCGCAGCGGCGACGAGGTGTGGGCGCACGAGCACCACCACCTCATCGGGGACGAGCAGGGGGCGACCGCGGTGCTGGCCCGGGCGCTGCCCCGGCTGTACTCCGAGGGCACGGTCCCCTCCGACGAGCTGCTGGAGTCGTGGATCGCCGGGCGCGGCGACGTCCACCGCGCCGAGCCCGCGCTGGTGTGGCTGGAGAACACCTTCACCGGCCGGGTGGTCCCGCTGGCCGAGCAGCGCCGGGTGACCGGGTTCGCGCACCGCCACGGGCTGCGGACCCACCTGGACGGGGCCCGGCTGTGGAACGCCGCCGCGGCGCTGGAGGTCTCCCCGGCCGAGGTGGCCGAGGGGTTCGACTCGGTGTCGGTGTGCTTCTCCAAGGGGCTGGGCGCGCCGGTGGGCTCGGCCCTGGCCGGGGACGCCGCCACCATCGCCCGGGCCCGGCGGGCCCGCAAGCTGCTGGGAGCGGGGATGCGCCAGGCCGGCATCATCGCGGCGGGCGCCCTGTACGCCCTGCGCCACCACCGGGAGCGGATGGCCCAGGACCACGCGCGGGCGGCGCTGCTGGCGGAGCGGATCGCCCGGGTGCCCGGGCTCGGGGCGCGGGCGCAGACCAACATGGTGCTGGTGGAGACCCCGCGGGGGCGGGCCGCCGCCTACCGGGAGGCGTTCGCCCGGCACGGCGTGCGGGCCCTGGACATCGGCGCGGAGACGATCCGCCTGGTGGTCCACCTGGAGATCACCGACCGTGACGTCGACGAGGCCGCCACGGCGATCGCCAAGGCCGCCGCCGAGCTGTGAACGGCCGCCCGCGCCCGCGTCCGTGCACGTCGGGCGCGGGCTCCGAAGGCCCGGCGACTACACTGTTGCGACCCTGCGGGCCGTTCCGCGCGATCCGATGTCACTCGTCCCATGGCGGGCGTCACATCGCGTAGTAGCATGCGCGTATGACATTGTCGTACTAGAGAGTGGTAGCACCCCCATGCCGGGAAGAATCCAGTCCATCGAACGCGCGGCCGCCATCCTGCGCCTCCTGGCCGGTGGTGCCCGCGGGCTGAGCCTGGCGGAGATCTCCCGCTCTCTCGAACTGCCCAAGGGCACGGTCCTGGGCATCCTGCGCACCCTCCAGCACGTGGGCTTCGTCGAGCAGGACCCCGAGTCCGGCCGCTACCGGCTGGGCGGGGGCATGCTCAGCCTGGGCACCCGCTACCTCGACGGCAACGAGCTGCGCACCCGCGCCCTGAACTGGGCCGACACCCTGGCCTCCCGGAGCGGTGAGAGCGTGCGCATCGGCACCCCGCACCAGGGCCAGGTGCTCGTGGTGCACCACGTGTTCCGCCCGGACTCCTCCCGGCAGACCCTGGACGTCGGCACCCTGCTGCCGCTGCACGCCACCGCGCTGGGCAAAGTCCTCATGGCCTTCGACCCGCTGGTCACACCGCTGGAGGACACCGCGGTGGAGGAGGGTCCGGTGTTCCTGCCCGCCTACACGCGCTTCACGATCGTCTCCCCCGGCGAGCTGGAGAAGCAGCTGGCGGAGGTCCGCGACAACGGGTGGGCCTGGGAGGCCGAGGAACTGGTGGACGGCGAGGTGTCCATCGCCGCGCCCATCCGCGACCGGCGGGGCACCACGGTCGGGGCGATCGGGGTGCGCGGCGCCGTCGAACGCCTGCGCGGGCCCGACAACAAGCTGGACATGGAGCAGGTGTCCTACGTCCGCGACGCCGCCCGCGCGATCTCCCGCGAACTGGGCGCCACCCCCTACTGACACGCCCCCATCGGCACGTCCCACCTGAGCACTCCACGACGTGCCCCGCGCAGGCCCCGCGTACCGGTGTCCCACCGACACGCCCCTCTGTGCCCCCTGCCCGCACACTCCGCCGACGCGCCCCGTGGAGGCCGTCGCGCACCGGTGTCCCGCTGGCCCACCCCTGGAGGCGCGCTCCAGCGGTGTGTTGCACGGCGATCCCCGCGCGGCGGCCGCGGCGGCGGGCCTCGGGGCCGGTGTTGTCGGGCCGTTGCGGGCCTGTCGGCGTTCCCCTGCGGCGAACGGCGGGCGCGGCGACTTCGCCGCAGCCCCGAGGTGTTGTCACGGTGTTCGCGAGGGTACGTGACCCACGCGACACGATTGCGTCACGCCGTCTTGACACAGGTGGGAAAAGCGGATGAAACTAACGCCTACTCATACGTCAATGTCGTACAACGTGCGGGTATAGCCCGTTGTTCGCGCGTGTCCGTCCCCGTTCCCGAGCCCTCCACTGAAGGCGAGAGCATCCGATGAGTCAGCAGTACGTCGCCGCGATCGACCAGGGCACCACATCGAGTCGCTGCATCCTCTTCGACCGGGACGGCCGCATCGTCTCGGTCGACCAGCGCGAGCACCGGCAGATCTTCCCCAAGCCCGGCTGGGTCGAGCACGACGCCCAGGAGATCTGGACCAACGTCGAGGTCGTCGTCCAGAACGCCCTGGAGAAGAGCGACATCACCCCCGACCAGGTCGCCGCCATCGGCATCACCAACCAGCGCGAGACCACCGTCGTCTGGGACAAGGAGACCGGCGAGCCGGTCCACAACGCCATCGTCTGGCAGGACACCCGCACCGACGCCCTGGTCCGCGAACTCGGCGCCGACGAGGGCCAGGACCGCTTCCGCGCCGCCTGCGGCCTGCCGCTGGCCACCTACTTCTCCGGCCCCAAGCTGCGCTGGCTGCTGGACAACGTCGACGGCCTGCGCGAGCGCGCCGAACGCGGCGAGGTCCTCTTCGGCACCATGGACACCTGGATCATCTGGAAGCTGACCGGCCGCCACGTCACCGACGTGACCAACGCCAGCCGCACCATGCTGATGAACCTGGCCACCCTGGAGTGGGACTCCGAGATCCTCGACGCCATGGGCATCCCGGCGGCCGTGCTGCCGGAGATCCGCTCGTCCTCGGAGGTCTACGGCCAGGCCCGCGGATACCTGGAGGGCGTGCCGGTCGCCTCTTCCCTGGGCGACCAGCACGCCGCCCTGTTCGGCCAGACCTGCTTCGACCCGGGCGACGTCAAGGGCACCTACGGCACCGGCACCTTCCTGGTGATGAACACCGGCACCGAGCCCGTCACCTCCGAGAACGGCCTGCTCACCACCCTGGGCTACAAGCTGGGCGACGCCCCGGCCGTGTACGCGCTGGAGGGCTCGATCGCGGTCACCGGCTCGCTCGTCCAGTGGCTGCGCGACAACCTCGGCCTGATCTCCACCGCCCCGGAGATCGAGACGCTGGCCCGCACCGTGGAGGACAACGGCGGCTGCTACTTCGTCCCCGCCTTCTCCGGGCTCTTCGCCCCGCACTGGCGCGGCGACGCCCGCGGCGTCATCGCGGGCCTGACCGGCTACGTCAACAAGGGCCACATCGCCCGCGCCGTCCTGGAGGCGACCGCCTGGCAGACCCGCGAGGTCGTCGACGCGATGAACGCCGACTCCAAGATCGAGCTGACCACCCTGAAGGTGGACGGCGGCATGACCGCGGACAACCTGCTCATGCAGATCCTGTCCGACGTCCTGGACGCCGAGGTGGTGCGCCCGATGGTCGCCGAGACCACGTGCCTGGGCGCCGCGTACGCGGCCGGCCTGGCCGTGGGCTACTGGCCCGACGTGGAGACCCTGCGCGCCAACTGGCACAAGGCGGCCGAGTGGACGCCCGAGATGGAGCCCGCCGTGCGCGAGCGGGAGTACCACAACTGGAACAAGGCGGTGAAGCGCACCCTCGGCTGGGTCGAGCACGACGAGAAGTGACCGGACGGGACCCACCCGTCCCCCCGACGACCGCGCCCCGGGGCCCGGCCCGCGACCCCCGCGGCCCCGGGCGCGGACCGGGCCTCCCCGGCGGGCGGCCCCACCCACCCCATCCCTGTGACGGGTGTGTCCGACCATGCCCGCGTCCGCGGGCGGACACCGCCCCCGTGACCCGGCTGCCCCATACGGGCGGAGGCCATCATGTCTGTTTACCTCGCCGAGTTCCTCGGCACGGCGATCCTCATCCTCCTCGGCGGCGGCGTCGTCGCCGGCGTCACCCTCACCAAGTCCAAGGCCTTCAACGGCGGCTGGATCGTGATCACGTTCGGCTGGGGCATGGCGGTGGCCATGGCCGTCTACACGGTCGGCACGGTCAGCGGCGCGCACCTCAACCCGGCGGTGACGCTGGGCCTGGCCAGCATCGGCGACTTCGACTGGGCACTGGTGCCGGGCTACATGGCGGCCCAGCTGGTCGGCGCGTTCACCGGTGCGGTGCTGGTGTACCTGGCCTACCTCCCGCACTGGAAGGAGACCGGGGACCCGGCGACCAAGCTGGGCGTGTTCAGTACGGCGCCCGCGGTGCGCAACCCGGTCGCCAACATCATCACCGAGGTCATCGGCACCGCGATGCTGGTCCTGGGCGTGCTCGGCATCGGCGCCAACTCCGGGCACGTGACGCAGGGCGACATCGACCTGTCGGGGCTGTTCTCCACCGGCATCGCCCCGCTGCTCGTCGGCCTGCTGGTGCTGGCCATCGGCCTGTCCCTGGGCGGCCCGACCGGGTACGCCATCAACCCGGCCCGCGACCTGGGCCCGCGGCTGGCGCACGCGGTGCTGCCCATCCCGGGCAAGGGCTCCTCGGACTGGTCCTACGCCTGGATCCCGGTGGTGGCCCCGCTCATCGGCGGCGTGCTCGGCGCCTGGGTGTGGAGGCTGACCGGCTTCGGCGGCTGAGCGGCCCCGCCACGGGGAACGCGGGAGGGCGGCGGACCGTGTCCGCCGCCCTCCCGCCGTCCCGGATCACCCGTCCGGCGACACGGACATGGAGGGGGCGCCCGCCTCCAGCTCGCACACCCGCACCGGCGCGCTCAGCTCCCCGTGCACGCCCGGGTCGCCGTGGAACTCCTGGTAGACGGTGATCCCGGTGGCGGTGAGCACCTCTCCGCAGTCCCCCGGGTCGAAGTTCCCCGGATCGGGCCGGGCCATGGTCAGCAGGGCACGCCCGTCGCCCGGCACCACCCACGGGTCCCGGATCTCCTCGCTGTATCGGGCCCACTCCCCCACGCGGTCCCCGCCGGGGACGTCGGTCCAGTGGACGCCGAACCGGTCGCTCATCAGGCAGGGGTCCCCGTCCCCGGTGCGGTCCAACCCGAACTCGACGTACATCGTCCCGGCGGCCGCACCCCGGTCGACCTCGGTCACCCGGAAGTCGTCGCTGCGGCAGGGGCGGGGATCCTCCCCCTCGTCCGCGTGGGCGGCCCCGCCGGCGAGCGCCGCCGCGGCCGCCAGTGCCGCCGCCCCCGCCGCGGCCGTGATCCGTACGCGTCCTGCGTGCATCGTGCTCCCCCGTTCCTTTCGCCCTCACCAATGAGACGCCGGTCACACACCGGGCGTTGACGTCGACCCGTGCCCGCGGTCGGCCACGCCCCGGTCCACGGCCGACCTATGGAACCGCGTTCGACAATGACGCATCACAGGAACCCCACGCCACACACCGGACACCGACCGTCACACCAACACGCCCCGAATCCGGGAAGTGCACCGAAAGCATGACGAGAACACCACAGGGACCCCCTCCCCCTCCACCAGCGTGCGGCATTGTCGTATGATCTTTGCGATGTCCGCACGGAACGCGGAGTCCGTTCCGGCGGCCGCACAGCCATCCCTCTCCGAGGAGTACCCGGCCATGACGACCACGCCCGACCCGGCCGACCGGCGCCCCGACGCCTCCGTGCCCGCCGCCCGAGACACCGAAGCCCCCGCCGCGGAGACCGCCGGCACCCCGGACGCCCTGTCCCCGGTGTCCGCCGCCGTCGCGCTGCCGGGCCGCGGCGCGGACCGCGCGCGCACCCGCACCGAGCTCTCCCGCGGCACCTTCGACCTCCTCGTCGTCGGCGGGGGCATCCTGGGCACCTCCGTCGCCTGGAACGCCGCCCAGTCCGGCCTGCGGGTCGCCATGGTGGACGCGGGCGACTTCGCCGGCGCCACCTCCAGCGCCTCCTCCAAGCTCGTCCACGGCGGCCTGCGCTACCTCCAGACCGGGAACCTCAGGCTGGTCGCCGAGAACCACCGCGAACGCCGTTCCCTGGCCACCACCGTCGCCCCGCACCTGGTCAACCCGCTGCCGTTCCTGGTGCCGGTGTACGAGGGCGGCCCGCACGGCGCGGCCAAGATGGGCGCGGGCGTGTTCCTGTACTCGGCGCTGTCGGCGTTCGGCGACGGCATGGGGCGGCTGCTGTCCCCGGCCCAGGCCGCCCGGCTGGCCCCGGGCCTGCGCACCGAGGGCCTGAAGTCGGTCGCCGCCTACGGCGACCACCAGATGAACGACAGCCGCATGGCGATCATGACCGTGCGGGCCGCGGTCGAGGCGGGGGCCGTCGTCCTCAACCACGCGGAGGTCGTGGACCTGCGCCGCACCGGGACCCGGGTCACCGGTGCCGAGCTGCGCGACCGCGCCGACGGCACGGAGTTCGGTGTCGACGCCCGCCTGGTCCTCAACGCCACCGGCCCGTGGGTGGACCGCCTGCGCCGGATGGAGGACCCCGCGGCGGCCCCGAGCGTGCGCCTGTCCAAGGGGGCCCACCTGGTTCTGCGCACCCCGGAGCCGTGGCGGGCGGCGCTGACCATCCCGGTGGACCGCCACCGGGTGTCGTTCGCCATCCCGTGGGAGGGGCGCCTGCTGCTGGGCACCACCGACGAGGAGTACACCGGGGACCCCGCCGAGGTGGCCGTGGTGCCCGCCGACGTGGAGCAGATCCTGGGCGAGGCCGAGCTGGGCATCGACGCGCCCTACCTGGACGCCTCCCACGTGGACTACGCCTTCGCCGGGCTGCGGGTGCTGCCGGGCGGCGACGGGGACACCAGCGCGGCCAAGCGCGAGACGGTGGTCACCCAGGGCCGCGGCGGCATGCTGTCGGTGGCCGGGGGCAAGTGGACGACCTACCGGCACATCGGCCGGGCCGTCCTGAAGGAACTGCGCAAGGTGCGCGCGGTGCCGCTGGCCGAGGAGATGGCCGACCCGCTGCGGACCGTCCCGCTGCCCGGGCTGGCCAGCCCGGACGCGGTGGCGCAGCGGATCCTGATCGACCGCGAGCCGGGCGCCCGGATGGAGCCGCCGGTGGCCCGCCACCTGGCCTCCCACTACGGCAGCCTGGCCCTGGACATCGCCGCGCTCATCCGCGAGGACCCGGCGCTGGGCGAGCGCATCCACCCCGACGGCCCGGACGTGTGGGCCCAGGTGGTGTTCGCCCGCGACCGCGAGTGGGCGGTGACCGTCGACGACGTGCTGCGCCGCCGCACCACGGTGACCGTACGCGGCCTGGAGACACCCGGGGTCCGGGCCCGCGTCCAGCGGCTTCTCGGCGCGCCCGTGCCCGCCGTCCGCTGATCCGACGGGGCGCCCGGCCGGCGCCCCGGACATGCGAAGGCCCCGGAGGGTCCGACCCTCCGGGGCCTTCGCGCGTCTCGGACCCGGGCCCGCCCGGGGAAGACGAAGGACGGCCCCGCCGGGAGGTCGAGGACCTCCGGACGGGGCCGTCCCGAGTCGTGGTGATCTAGCTCACGAGGAGTTAGATGGCGACGACGTTCTCGGCCTGCGGGCCGCGGTTGCCCGCGACGATGTCGAACTCCACGCGCTGGTTCTCCTCCAGGTTACGGAAGCCCGTGCCCTGGATGGCGCTGTAGTGAACGAAGGCGTCGGGGCCACCGTCGTCGGGGGAGATGAAGCCGAAGCCCTTCTCGCCGTTGAACCACTTCACAGTTCCCTGAGCCATGTTGTCTCCTTCAGCTCGGTGTACATCGGGCGCAACCTCGCGCCCGAGTAATTGCCGCGAGCCGACTCCCCAGGGAAACCGCCCGCCGGTCACAAACTCCGCGGGCAAGACACCAACTGCGAAATTCAACGACTAACAATCACCTCGAACGTACCACAGGCACCCCGGATCGCGAGGGTTTTCGGTGTGGCAACACGCACGAACAGCAGGGGAATATCCGGGGTCCTGACAGCGACGGGCGCGGCACCCCCTACCAGTGCGGGGATGCCGCGCCACGGCGCGGACGGCGGTCCGTTCTCAGCCCTGATCGATCCCGACGAAATGCCCTTCCTCCGCCTCCAGCAGCGGCGCGGACGCGTCGTCCGGGGCGACGGGGAGTTCGACGTCCTCCGGCGGATTCGCCTTCAGCTCGGCGTCCACCTCGGCCCAGGTGCGGTGCAGCTGGGGCACGCAGGAGAGCAGGTGGCGGCTGTAGGGGTGCAGCGGGTTCTCGAACACGCGGGCGGTGGGCCCCATCTCGGCGATCGCGCCCTTGCGCAGGATCACCGACCGGTCGCTGACGTAGTTGCCCAGCGACAGGTCGTGGGTGACGAACAGGATCGCCATCCCCCGCTCCTTCAGGTCGGCGAGCAGGTTGAGCACGTCGATCCGGGTGGAGGCGTCCAGCATGCTGATCACCTCGTCGGCGACCAGCAGGTCCACGTCCAGCAGCAGGGCCCGCGCGATGAGCAGGCGCTGCAGCTGACCGCCGCTGAGCTGGTGCGGGTACTTGCCCAGGACGTTCTCCGGGTCCAGGCGGACCGTGCCGACCGCCTTGAGCACCCGCTCCCGCCAGTCGGCGTCCGAGGTCCCGGGGAAGTACGAGCTCCGGATCATCTCGAACACCCGGTCGGCCTTGAAGATCGGGTTGAAGGAGCTGAACGGGTCCTGGAAGACCCCCTGCACCCGCCGGTAGTAGGCCTTGCGGGCGGCGTGCCCGCGGATGGTCGTGATGTCGGTGCCGTCGAAGGAGATCGTCCCGGCGGAGGGCTTGAACAGCCCCAGCACCATCTTGCCGATGGTGCTCTTGCCGCTGCCGCTCTCCCCGATGAGGGAGACCACCTCTCCGGACCCGACCTTCAGGCTGACGTCGCGGACGGCGCGCAGCCGCCCGCCGCCGAACGCCCCGACCCGGTACACCTTGTGCACGTGGCTGAGTTCCAGCACGTCCTCACCCCGTCTTCCAGCAGGCGGCCAAGTGGCCGGGTTCGATCTCGACCAGCGGGGGCCGCTCGTTGCACTTCTCGAACGCCAGCGGGCAGCGGTCCTTGAACCGGCACCCGGTGGGCGGGTTCAGCAGCCCGGGCGGGGTGCCGGGGATGCCCTCCAGCCGGCCCTGCTCGGTGGTGGTGCCGACCTCGGGCAGGGCCGAGATGAGCATCTGCGTGTACGGGTGCCGCGGCGCGTTGACGATGGTCGACGCCGAGGCCTTCTCCACGACGTGGCCCGCGTACATCACCATGATCGTGTCGGCCATCTGGTACACGAGCGAGATGTCGTGGGTCACGAACACCATGCTCTTGATGTACTCGCGGTCCCGGAACTCCACCAGGGACTCGGCGACGGCGCGCTGGGTGGACACGTCCAGGGCCGAGGTGACCTCGTCGGCGATCAGCAGCGACGGGTTGAGCAGCGTGGACATCACCATGACGACGCGCTGCTTCATGCCTCCGGACAGCTCGATCGGGAACCGGTCCAGGACGTCGGTGTCGAGTCCGACCAGTTCGAGGCGGCGTCCGAGTTCGGCGGCGATGTCCGCCGGGCGCACCCCCCGCGCCCGCAGGAGGTCGTTGATCATCCGCCCGATCTTGCGGGTGGGGTTGAGCGCGCTCATCGCGTACTGCGGGATGAGCGAGATCTCGTGGTACCGCAGGGGCACCATCGCCCTGTCGTCGGCGATGGGCACGTCCTTGCCGTCCAGTTCGACGGTCCCGCCGACGTGGCGCATGCGCGAGTCGAGGCGGATCAGGCTCTTGCCCAGCGTGGTCTTGCCGCACCCGGACTCGCCGGCCAGACCCATGATCTCGCCGTCGGCCAGATCGAAGGTCACGCCGTCCAGGGCGTGGACGTCCCCGCGCAGGGTCTGGTAGTAGACCTTGAGGTCGTTGACGCGCAGAGTCATCTACAGCTCCCGCAGCTTGGGGTTGAACACCTCGTCCAGCCCGACATTCAGGATGTACAGGGAGCCCACGATCATCGTGATCCCGAGGCCCGGCGGGATGAACCACCACCACATGCCCAGGTAGAGGGAGCTCCACTTCATCGCGCTCTCCAGCATGAGGCCGAGCGAGACGCCGTTGGTCGGGCCCAGGCCGATGAAGTCCAGGCCCGCGGCGATGAGGATCGCCCCGCCGAACAGCAGGATGAAGGACATCACCAGGTAGGAGCTCATGTTGGGGGCGATCTCGGTGGTGATGATCCGCCAGGTGCGGCGACCGCTGAGCCGGGCCAGGTCGACGTAGTCGCGGGTGGACAGCGACAGCGCCTGGGAGCGGACCGCGCGGGCCGCCCACGGCCAGGAGGTCAGGCCGATGAACACGCCCTGGATGAAGACGCCGCGCACCTCCAGGTAGGCCGTGATGACGATGAGGACGACCAGGGCGGGCAGCACCAGCACGACGTTGGTGAGCATGTTGAGGATCTCGTCGACGATCCCGCCCTTGTAACCGGCGACGAACCCGACCGCCGTGCCGATGACGAAGGCCACGCCGCCGCCGAAGGCGCCGATGAGGAAGGTCGAGCGCAGGCCGTACACGAACTGGGCCCAGACGTCCTGGCCGAAGCTGGTCGTGCCGAACCAGTACTCGCCGTTCGGCGGCTGGCTCTTGGGGCCTATGTACTCGTTGGGGTCGTGGTCGATGAAGAACGGCCCGAAGATGCCCAGCAGCAGCAGGCTCAGGACGATGCCCAGGCCGATGAGCAGCTTGGGGTTGCGCACGGCGAAGTGCAGGACCTCGGAGGTCTTGCGCTCTGGGGTGGGCTGGGGGTCGCCCGCGGGATCCGCGGCGCCCGGGGCTCCGGCGATCTCGCTCACGCGGCGCCTCCCGTCATCTGGACCCGGGTGCGCGGGTCGACCAGCACGTAGACGATGTCGATGATGAAGTTGGCGATCAGCACGCCGACGACCACGAACAGGAAGGTGCCCTGGAGCACGAAGAAGTCGCGGTTGTTCAGCGCCTGGAGGATCAGGGTGCCCAGGCCGGGGTAGTTGAACACGATCTCGGTGAGCAGGGCGCCGGACAGGACCGTGCCCAGCTGGACGGCCAGGCCGGTGATCTGCGGCAGCATCGCGTTGCGGAACGCGTAGCGGCGGATCAGGCGGGTGGGGGCGCCCAGGGCCTGGAGGTAGTTGGAGTAGTCCGCCTCCAGCTCGTAGATGATCATGTTGCGCATGCCGATCGCCCAGCCGCCCAGGGCCACGATGAACATGGACAGGAACGGCAGGAACCAGTGGGAGATCAGGCTGGAGATGAACAGCCAGCTGAACTCCGGGCGCAGCGACGGGGCGTAGCCGCCGGCGGTGGGCAGGACTCCCGCGACGATGCCCAGGCTCCAGGCGAGCAGCAGGGCCAGCCACATGTAGGGCATGGCGGTGAGGATGTACCCCACGGGCAGGATCGTGTTGTCGAGCAGCTTCTTGCGGGCGGCGAAGGCGCCGATCCGGTTGCCGACGATCCAGCTCAGCAGGATGGCGGGCAGGAGCAGTCCCAGGGTGTAGGGCACCGACCTCATGATGATGTCCAGGACGGGCTGGGGGAACAGCATCACGCTGACGCCCAGGTCGCCCCGGAGCAGGCCGGCCCAGAAGGCGAGGTACTGCTCGTGCAGGGGGGTGTCGAGGCCGAAGACCCCCGTGTAGTAATCGTTCATGCGCTGCAGGGCCTCGGGGTTGCCGACCGAGGCGCGGGAGAGCATGCTCCGGACGGGGTCGCCCGGCATGAAGCGCGGGATCATCCAGTTGATGGTGACCGCGATGACGAACGTAAGCAGGTAGACGAAGAGCTTACGGCCGATGTAGCGCCACACACGTTCCTCCAGGTGATGGTGGCGGACGGACGAGGAGCCCCGGGCGGGGCGGGAGGCGGAGGGGGACCCGGGCGAGGGGGTCCCCGCGGGGTTCCGCCGTCCCGCCCGCTCCGGGGCGGTCCCGGTCGGGCTTTCGCGCCGCTCCCGGCCGGGACCGGGCGGTCGGCGGGACTCGGGAGGAGGGGTGCTCCGGCCCGCCGACCGTGGTGCGGCTACTCGCCGGCCGGCTCGATGGTGGCCAGGGTGGTGATGGCGCCGAGCTGCCACCAGCCGTTCCAGAGGGTCGCGGCGCTCTTCGGCGCGCCCTCGGCCTCACTCGGCCAGTTCGTCCAGTACGTGTTGTTGGCCTGCGACCACATGCCGTTGTACCAGAGCGGGATGGCCGGGAGCTCGGCCAGCTGGATCTCCTGGATCTGCGAGGTGATCTCGGCCGCGGCCTCGACGTCGTCCGCGGGGACGGCGGCGAGCTGCTCGACCAGGGACCACACCTCCTCGTTCTCGTAACGGCCGAAGTTGACCGTCGTCTGCTGCTCGTTGATGGGCAGCTGGAAGAGGTAGTCGTAGTAGGTCCAGGGGGTGTTGCTCGCCTGGCGCTCGTTGTTGATGATCAGGTCGAACTCACCGGAGTTGCGGTTGTCCACCAGCAGGTCGAACTCGGGGGTCTGCGCCTCGATGTTGATGCCGACGGCCTGGGCGTTCGCCGCGATGACGTTGGACGCCTCCATCCAGTCGGTCCAGCCGGCCGGGACCTCCAGGGTGAGGGCGATGGGGTCGCCGTCCGGGGTCTCGACGAAGCCGTCGCCGTCCTGGTCCTGGTAGCCCGCGTCCTCGAGGATGGCCACCGCCTCGTCGGCGTCGTAGGAGAAGCCCTCCTCCTCGACCAGCTCGTGGTCGATGTAGTCGTCCCAGAGCGGGAGCAGACCGGTGGGGTTGGCGGCCTCGACCAGGTTGGAGTACGGGCCCTCGATGATCTGCTGCATGTCGATCGAGTGGGCCAGCGCCTGCCGGAACGCGGGGTCGTTCAGCGGTTCCTTGGTGGTGTTGGGCACCAGCCAGGCGGTGTTGGCGGGCTGCATGTACGGCGGACCGTCGTAGAAGCTGGTGATGGTCTCGTTGCCGTTGATGATCTGGTCGATGCCCGGCAGGAAGTTGTTCGACAGGTCGACCTGGCCCTGCTGGAGCATGCCCAGGGTGACGTCGTTGGAGGCGTTGACGAGGTCGACGATGTAGCGGGGCTTCATCTCGTAGTCGAGCGCCGCGGTGCCCCACCAGTCGTCGTTGCGCTCCCAGACCAGGCGCTCGTCGGTGTGCGACTCGTAGACGTAGGGACCGGTGCCGACCGGGTCCTCGTTCACGTCGCTCATGATCTGCTCTTCGGTCTTCTCGCCCCAGATGTGCTCGGGGGCGATGGGGTGCGAGTAGACCCAGTTCATCCACTCCTGCGGGCGGCTCTCGCTGAACGTGACGCGGACGGTCTGCGCGTCCACGGCCTCCACGCTCTCGATGAAGTTCCACAGGTTGCTGAAGGGGACGGACCCGAACTGACCGATCTCCAGTGTGGAGACCACGTCGGCGGAGTCGAAGGCCTCGCCGTCCGTCCAGGTGATGCCCTCGCGCAGGACGATCTCGTGGACGTTCTCCTCGGGCCAGCTGTCGCTCTCGGCCAGCCAGGGGACGTACTCGCTGGTGTTCGGGTCGAAGAGGAAGAGCGGCTCGTAGGCCAGCCCCACCGTGCCGACCGCGTACTGGCCCTGCATGAAGGGGTTCCAGTTGGCGGGCGGGCCCCACGCGGTCCCGGTGGTGTACAGCGTCTCGTTCCGCGGGTACTCGCCGGAACCTTCTCCGTTTCCGCCGCCGCCACCCGCGCAGGCCGTGACCGCGAGGGTCAGTGCCGCGAGTGCCGCCGGAAGCCGAAGAGATCTCATCTCGACTCCTCCTTCTTCCACCCGGTCGGCCGCTCGTGGGGGGGAACTTCCCTCTCCGGGGCCCGAAGAGGTGGGAGCGCTCCCAATCAGGGGCGCGGAGACAGGCCGTTGCTGAACCGGGTAAGTGACGTTAACAACAACACGCCGACGGGAAGGGCGTCAATGGGCGTCACTCCGCTGTTATTCGCTTGTAACAGCACAGATGTGGGCAAGTCAGCCAGCCGACAACCGTCGAACCGGTTCACCATCGGGCTTCTCCCCTCGTGTGCGTTGTGACGCAGCGCACGGCTTGCGCGTAGTTTTCCACAGTGAATGATGTTTTGGTAGCGCTCCCATGAGGCTCGGGAGGCATGCCGGAGGTGCTCGTTCGGCCGACGCCTGCGCACCGGTCGCTCAGCCCGCCATGGGGCCCGTGCTGCCGCGCGGCTGGAGCTCCCCCGGAACCGTCTCGCGGCTGCCCACGGGGCCGCCCTCGACCGCCTCGGCGAGCATCCGCGCGACCTCCCGGCCCGCGGCGACCACGTCCCGGGCGACCGCGGTCAGGGAGGGGTGCACCACCTGGCACAGCACCGAGTCGTCCCAGGCCACGATGGACAGCTGCCCCGGGACGTCGACCCCCATCTCGCGGGCCACGCCCAGGCCGGCCACCGCCATGAGGTCGTTGTCGTAGACCAGCGCGGTGGGCCGGTCGGCGCGCGCCAGCAGGCGGCGGGTCGTGCGGGCGCCCGACTCCCCCGTGTAGTCGGAGTGGACCGTGACCGCCCCCGGCAGCCCCGCCTCCGCGGCGGCCTCCTCGAAGGCACGGGTCCGGTCCCTGGTGTGCACGAAGTCGTCCGGCCCCGCCACCCGGACCACCCGCCGGTGCCCCAGGGCGGCCAGGTAGTGCACGACCTCCCGGACGGAGGAGGCGTCGTCGGTGTACAGGCACGGCAGGGAGCCCGCCCCGCCGGGCCCGCCCAGGACGACCGCGGGCAGCGGCACCTCGTCGACCAGCGCGATCCTCGGGTCGTCGACCCGCAGGTCGACGATGATCACCCCGTCCACACGGCGCTCGGCGAACCAGCGCCGGTAGACGCCCTCCTCCGCCTTCCGGTCGTCGGTGACCTGGAGCAGCAGGTCCGTGCCCGCGACCGCGAGCTCCGCCTCGATGCCCGAGACCAACTGCATGAAGAACGGCTCGACCCCCAGGAAGCGGGCGGGCCGGTCGATGACCAGCCCGAACGCGCCCACCCGGCCGCCGGGCGACAGGGCGCGCGCCGTGCTGCTGGGCGCCCAGCCCAGGTCGTGGGCGATCGCCAGGATGCGCTCGCGGGTCTCCTGGGAGACCCCGGGCCGGCCGTTGAGGGCGTAGGAGACCGCCCCCTTGGACACCCCCGCGGCCTTGGCGATGTCCATGATGGTCGGCCGTCGCATCAAACCCCCCACACGTCCCCCTGAACTCGAGTCCTGAACCGGTTAAGCGGCGATGTGGGATTGTACTGCACGCTCCGTGAGCGTTCGCCGGGGAGGGGGACCGGGTCTCACGCGGGCTGACAGCCCGGGCACCAGTAGAGCGTTCGTCCGGCCAGCTCGGCCGAGGCGATCGGGGATCCGCACACCCGGCAGGGTTCGCCGGTGCGGTAGCAGACGTACAGGGTGTCCGGCCGGGGCACCGGGAGCGCGCCGGGGTCGGGCCGGTGCTCGGGTCGGGTCGTGATGATGTAGCCGTCGCGGACGCCGTCCCGGAGCAGCCCGGCCAGGTCGTCCCAGAGGGCGTCCCACTGCCGCCGGGTGAGGTCGCGGCCGGGGGTCATCGGGTCCAGGCCCGCGCGGAACAGGGACTCGGCGCGGTAGATGTTGCCGATCCCGGCGATGACCTCCTGCCGCATGAGCAGGGCGGCGATGCTCGTCCGGGAGCGGGAGACCGCACGCCAGGCGCGTTCGGGGTCGGCGTCGGGGCGCAGCGGGTCGGGCCCCAGACGCTCCTGGACCGCCAGCTTCTCCTCCTCGGTGACGACCTCGCAGGCCGAGGGGCCGCGCAGGTCGGCCCAGCCGGAGGCGTTGACCAGCCGGGCCCGGACGGTGCCGGTCGGCGCGGGCGGCACGACGAACCCGTCCGCGTCGCGGACCAGGTCGGTCCGGCCGGCCCCGGCGGCGCGGGGCGCGCCCAGGTGGCGCTCGCCGTCGGCGTCGCCGAAGGTCCACGCGCCGTACAGGCCCAGGTGGACCCGCAGCCACTCCCCCGAGTCGAAGCCCAGGAACAGGTGCTTGCCGTGCGCCTCGCCGGTGGTCAGGACCCGGCCGTCGATCCGGGCCGCCCCGTCGGCGAAGCGGCCCTGGGGGCTGGAGGCCCGCACGGCGCCGCCGCCGAAGGCCTTGTCGAAGTGCGCCGCCAACCGGTGCAGAGTGTGGCCCTCGGGCACCCGATCCCCCTTGCCTCCCTGAGCACGGCGGGGCCTCGTCCCCGCCGCGTCCAGGGTAGTGCGGGTCAGCGGGCCCCGAGGATCTCCCGGACGAGGCGGTCGGGGTCGGCGAGGCAGCGCCAGGCGGGGACCACCACGACGGGGTCGCCGGTGATGCGGTTGAGGGCGTCGCCGCGGGCCATGAGCCGGCGCAGCCCGCGGCCGTCGGGTTCGCGGTCCAGGAGGATGAGCAGGCGCCGGGCTCCGAAGCGGACCACGAGGTCGGCGGTCCAGCCCTCCACGGTCTGCTGGACGCCGACGCGGGTGCCCGCCTCCCGGAGCCGGTCCACCAGGGCCCGGCAGGCGCCGTCCGGGGTGTTCTCGGGTACGGCGACCAGTTCGGCGAGCGGGCCGTCGCCGGCCTCCCAGTGGGAGCGGTCGCCGACGACCACGAGCCGCTGCCCGGTGCGGGTGAGCACCGCGGCCCACAGGTGTCCCATGCGGCGCACGCGGCGCTCGATGATCGCGGGAGCGCCCCGGGCGAGCAGCGGCGAGAGGACGGTGATGTCCGCGCGGTCGAGGTCGCCGCCGAGCAGGTCGGGTCCGCCGACCACGACGCGGTGGCGGAAGGCCCGCGGCCGCAGCAGGCGGCGCAGCAGCGCCACCTGGGGCTGGGTCGGGGCGACCACGGCGATGGTGCGCCCGAGCGGCAGGTGCTCGTCGATCTCGTCCACGACCACGGCGGCGCGGTAGGCCTCCTCCCGGTTGATGTAGGACAGACCGGGGGCGGCCTCGCAGACGCCCGCGACGTCGCGCCACTCGAAGGCCGGGCCGCCGCCCGGGTCGGGGGCGGTGGACACCGACACCCGCCCTCCGTAGCAGTGGCGCGAGGCGGTCTCGGCGAGCAGGGGCGGCGCCCCGGAATGCTCGTCCAGCCACAGGATCCCGCCGGCGGCGCGCTCGGCCGCGCGCAGCGCCGACCCGGTCCCGTGGCGCAGGCCCCGCTCGTCCAGCCGGTCGGCGGCGAGCCCGGCGGCGGCCAGGGCGCGGCGCTCCTCGTCGGGTTCCAGAGCGCTGGCCGGGCCGGGGTGCGCCGGGTCGCCCACGACCAGGGCCCGGGCCGCCCGGTGCAGGGCGGGCAACAGCTCGCAGACCCGGGTCCGCTCCGCGCCCAGCACCACGACCAGGTCGAACAGGCCCGCGCGCGGGGGCAGGGCGCGGACCTGGTCGGTGCGGCACGTCCAGGCGGGCAGCACCTCGATCAGCCCGTCCATACCGGGCCAGCCCGGGCCGTGGTGCCAGTTGAGGGTCTCCAACCGGTTCTCCAGGGCGGGCCTGCCCCGCCACAGCCGGGGTTCGACGGCGGCGGCCAGGCAGTCGGCCCCGGCGCGGCGGTGCTCCTCACGGGCCCGGGCCAGCCGCTCCGTCAGCTCGCCCAGGGGCGCGTGCCGGGTGCGCCGGTCCAGGGCGGCGCGCCAGCGGCTCTCCAGGCGGGCGGTCGCGCACAGCCGGGCGAGGGTCTCGGGGTCGGTGTCCAGGCCCAGTTCGCGGCGGATGGCGGAGCGGTGCTGGAAGGCGCCCAGGCCGCCGGCGAAGGCGCGTTCGGCCCGCGGCAGCCAGTACTCCGGGCCGCCGCGCGCGGGGGTGAACAGCCGGTCGGGGTCCCAGCCGGCGGCGATGCCCAGTTCGCGCTCCAGGGCCAGGTGGGCGAGCTCGTACCCGCCCGCGGCCATGCCGTCCATCTCGTCCCAGACCGCGCGGACCACGGACCAGTGGCGGGCCAGGTCGGCGCGGTGGGCGGCGGGGTCCTCGTGGCGGGGCGGGGCTCCGCCGTGGTCGGCGAGCAGGCGCCCGATGAGGCGCGCCTCGGCGGCCCGGTGCTCCTTGCCGCCGACCCGCATGACCGGGTGGCCGCCCTCGGCCCGGCGCAGGACCTCGCGGATGTCGTGCTCGGTGCGCCCGCACACCAGGACCCGCAGGCCGGAGCCGACGGCGGTGCGGACGACGGCGTCGACGAGGTCGTGGACGCCGGTGCCGGGCGGGGCCGCCACGGCGGTGAGCCGGTCGGCCATGGCCGCGCACAGCGCGGCGTACCGGGCCTGGTCCAGGGGCGAGGCGCTGATCGGGACGGGGTCGGCGCCGGGCCCGCCGGGGTCGCGGGCGGGGTCCGGTTCCGCCCCGGCGGCGCCGCCGGGGCCCCGCAGCAGGGCCTGGAGGGCGGTGTCCCCGATGGCCCCGGGGTCGATGCCGTCCCGTTCGGTGGGGTCGAGGTCGGCCAGCACCGCCTCCACGGTGCCCGGTTCGGGCACCCGGTCGCCGGGGCGGGCGCCGGGACCGGCCCGGAACAGGACGGCGACGTTGTGGGCGCCGTCGACGGGGTCGCGGGGCGCGTCCCGGGTGGCCGCCGGGTCGATGTCGTCGACCCGCTCGATCTCCAGGCGGGAGAGCAGGGTGCGCACCTTGACGGCCAGGTCGGCGACAGCCGCGGGGTAGGGGCCGCGGGCGCCGGAGCGCAGCCGGGTCCGCAGCTCGAAGAGGTCCTCGGGGTCGGTGGCGCCCAGCCGCTCCAGCAGCGCGGCGTTGACGTCGGGCGGGCCGATCGCGCGGATCCGGGGGGCGTCGGGGAAGGCGGGGTCCTCGACCGCCTGGACGTCCACGGTGAGCAGGGGCAGGGCGGCCCGGTCGGCGCCCTCGCCGAGGATGACGAGGGGGTAGCCGTAGCGCAGGGCCTGCCCGTGCCGGGCGGCCAGGCGCACGACCCGGGCGGCCGCGGTCCCGGCCGGGACGCGGTCGCCGCCGCCGCTGAACAGTGTCTCGGCGCCTCCGGGCAGGCAGGCGCAGGTGTCGCCGTCGAGGTGGCCCAGCAGGACCGTGTGGGTGTGCACGGCCTCGCGGCGCAGGCAGGCGCGCAGGTAGCCCAGCAGGGCGCGGGGGTCGGTGTCCTCGGCGGCGGGCGGCTTCCAGTGCGGGGACGCCCCGCCCGTCCCCTGCCTGCGGATCCGGATGACCGCCGGCCGCCGCCCGGAGGGGACCGGTGTCCCGAGGTCGCCGATCTCCTGCTCATCGTCCCGTAGTGATCTCACGTCCGCCCCCGGCGTCGATCCGGTGATCATTCGATTACACACCGCTGTCAACGCCCATTGTCGTGGATAACGCGGGCCGAGGCCCCCCGAACGCCGGAACCCGTACCGACTTTCAGGCGCGGCCGCCGTGCAGGCGCAGGGCCATCCACAGCTCGGCGCGCACGTCGGGGTCGTCGAGGTCGACCGGGAGCAGGTCGCGGATGCGGCGCATCCGGTAGCGCAGGGTGTGCCGGTGCACGCCCAGGGCATCGGCCGCGGCGTCCCAGCGCCCCGAGGCCGCCAGGTACGCGCGCAGGGAGGCGAGCAGTTCGGCGCCGGAGCGCTCCGCCAGCAGCGGCGCGAGCAGTTCCTCGGCCATCCGGGCCCCGGCGGGGGTGTCGGCCAGGCCCAGCAGGCCGCCGGGCAGTTCGGCGGCGCGCACCGGCCCCCCACCCCGGGAGCGGGCCGCCTCGCGGGCGCGCTCGGCCTGGGCCAGGGCGACGGCGAGCCCGGTGTAGTCGGCCGGTTCGCTGATCCCGACGGGGCCGTCGAGCAGGTCGGCGAGGGCCGCGGCCGGGGTGTCGGCCGACGCCAGCAGCACGGTCCGGCCCTCATGATCGGCGACGAGGACGCCGTGCGGGGGGTGGGCGCCCTGGACCCCGTCCGCGGCGGCGACCACCACGGGAGTGGGAGGGAGCACCGCGACCAGCCGCTCGGCGCCGGGGTGGGCCGGGTCCAGGGCCCCGGCGAGGAGGGCGGCGAGCACCCCCTCGCCCATGCGGGCGATGTCGCCGTGGGCGTCCCGCTCCAGTTCCAGGGACAGCAGGGAGACGGCGGCGTTGACCAGGGTCCGCTGCTCGGGTCCCAGCGGCCCGCCGGTGCCCACGGCCAGGAACCCGCGGACCCGGCGGCCGGTGGCCAGCGGCTGGGCCCAGACGCGGTCGCCGCCCGCCGTGACCGCCACGCTGGCGCGGGGTCCCGCGGTCTTGAGCCGCTCCAGTTCCCCGGCCAGGTCCTGCGGGCGCAGGGCCGCCCCGGCGGGGGCCGTGTGGCGCGGGGAGCCGTCGGCCGCCATCAGCAGCACCCGGGCGCCCAGGTCCCGGGCGAGCCGGTCGACGACGGCCTCCGCCCCGGTCAGGGCGGCGCGGGTGAGGTCGCGCTGGGCGGTGAAGGCGCGGCTGAGGCCCTCGTACTCCTCCTTGGCCAGGACCCGGGAGACCTCCTTGCCGATGGCGATGAAGGGGGTCCGGCGGGCGACCTCCAACAGGACGACGCCGAACTCCGCGGCCGCCTCCCGCAGCTTCTCCGGGGTCCGCTCCAGGGCCACGCCCACGCCGAACCCGAGCCCGGCGATGTCGCGCCGGGCCAGCCTGCGCACGTATTCGCGCAGGTCCGGCCGGGAGTCGGCCCAGCGGACGCCGGTGGTGAGCAGCAGTTCGCCCCCGGCCAGGTAGGGGGTGGGGTCGGTGAGCTCGCTGACCGCGACCCACCCCACCGTGCGCTCCAGCCCCTCGTCGCCGGTGAGCGGGCGCAGTCCAAGGGAGGGCGTCCGCACCAGTCCGCCCAGGGTCGGTGGCATCGGGCCTCCACTCGTCGTGCTCGGCGGCCCCTGCCGCATTGGCGCAGGGACCTGCGTCGATTATCCACGGTGTCCATGTCCGCCGGCCCGGACGCGGCCTAGTGTCATGCGGGTCGGGGCCGTGCGGCCCCGTCCCGTTCCACACCCCGTGTCGCACTGAAGGAGGCAGACGCATGGCCGTGACCGAGGTCGCCCAGTCCCGCCGGGTCGTCACCGAGATCCCCGGTCCCAAGTCCCGTGAGCTCCAGGAGCGCCGTGTCGCGGCCGTCGCCAAGGGCGTCGGCAGCGTGCTGCCCGTCTACGTGACCCGGGCCGGCGGCGGGATCGTCGAGGACGTCGACGGCAACGCCCTCATCGACTTCGGCTCGGGCATCGCCGTGACCAACGTCGGCAACGCCGACCCACGCGTGGTGGAGCGCTCCGCCGAGCAGCTGGGCCGGTTCACGCACACGTGTTTCATGGTCAACCCGTACGAGGCGTACGTGGACGTGTGCGAGGTCCTCAACCGGATCACCCCCGGCGACCACGAGAAGCGCTCGATCCTGCTGAACTCCGGCGCCGAGGCCGTCGAGAACGCGGTGAAGATCGCCCGCAGCGCCACCGGGCGCCAGGCCGTCGTGGTGTTCGACCACGCCTACCACGGCCGCACCAACCTCACCATGGGCCTGACCGCCAAGAACATGCCCTACAAGCAGGGCTTCGGGCCGTTCGCGGGCGAAATCCACCGCATGCCCATGGCCTACGCCTACCGCTGGCCCACCGGCCCGGAGAACTGCGGCCCCGAGGCCGCGGCCATGGTCATCGACCAGATCACCAAACAGATCGGCGCGGACAACGTCGCCGCCGTGGTGATCGAGCCGATCCAGGGCGAGGGCGGCTTCATCGAGCCCGCCCCCGGCTTCCTGCCCGCCGTGGTGGAGTTCTGCCGCGCCAACGGGATCGTGTTCGTCGCCGACGAGGTGCAGACCGGCTTCGCGCGCACCGGGCAGATGTTCGCCTGCGAGCACGAGGGCATCGTCCCGGACCTCATCACCACCGCCAAGGGCATCGCGGGCGGCCTGCCGCTGGCCGCGGTGACCGGCCGCGCCGAGCTCATGGACGCCGTGCACGGCGGCGGCCTGGGCGGCACCTACGGCGGCAACCCGACCGCCTGCGCCGCCGCGCTGGCGTCGCTGGAGGCCATCGAGTCCGACGACCTGGTCGGGCGCGCCCGCGAGATCGGCGACCTGATGCTGGGCCGGCTGCGCAAGCTGGCCGAGGAGCACCCGGTGATCGGCGACGTGCGCGGCCGCGGCGCGATGATCGCGATCGAGCTGGTCAAGGAGGACAAGACCCCGGACACGGAGGCGCTGGGCAAGGTCCTGTCGTACTGCCACTCCCAGGGCCTGATCCTGCTGAGCGCGGGCACCTACGGCAACGTGATCCGCATGCTGCCGCCGCTGGTCATCGGCGACGACCTCCTCAACGAGGGCCTGGACATCCTGGCCGAGGCGTTCGCCTGCCTGTAGCCGCGCCCCGCGGGCCCTCTCCGGCCCGCACCCCGCGGCCCCTCCGTCCTGGGGCCGCCCGGTGGGCATCGCCCCCTACCGGGTGCCCCAGGCGTAGGTCTGCTTGCGGAGCCTGAGGTACAGGAAGGTCTCGGTGGAGACCACCGAGTCGACGGCGCGCATGGCCGCCAGGATCTCCAGCAGGCGGGCGTCGTCCTCGGCGACGACCTCGACCAGCAGGTCGAAGGAGCCCGCCGTGATGACGACGTACTCCACCCCGGGGATCTCGGAGATCACGTCGGCGGCGGTGTTGAGGTCGCCGTCGGTGCGCACGCCGATCATGGCCTGGCGGTGGAAGCCGAGCATCATGGGGTCGGTGACCCCCACGACCTGGACCACCCCGGACTCCAGCAGGCGCTGGACGCGCTGGCGCACGGCGGCCTCGGACAGGCCCACGGCCTTGCCGATGGCGGCGTAGGACCGGCGGCCGTCCTCCTGGAGCACCTCGATGATGCGTTTGGCGGTCTCGTCCAGGACGATGCCGTTGCCCCTGCGCTGGGGGGCGGGGTCCGACTGGCCGTTCACATGGCCCTCCGTGAATCCAACGTATTTTGTGCGTATGAACGCCGGATTTCATCGACATCTGACGTCCGTACAACGGATTCCAAGGTTACTGCACGGTCATTCGAATGACGAAGACCCCGGCCGGTCAAAGCTGGCCGTCGCGCACCGAATCCAGTGACAGCAGGGCCACGTGCAGGGACAGGCAGGTCTCGACCGAGTCCAGGTCGGCGTCGAGCACGTTGGAGATCCTGCGCAGCCGATCGTAGAACGCGGGCCGGGACAGGTGCGCGTTGCCCGCCGCCAGTGCCTTGTTGCGCCCCGCCGCCAGGTAGTGGCGGAGCATGTCGGTGAGGTCCGAGCCGTGCCGGGCGTCGTGGTCCAGCAGCGGGCCCAGCTCTCGCTCCACGTAGGTCTGCAGCCGCTCGTCGTCGCGGAACAGGTGCAGCAGCCCGCGCAGGTGCAGGTCGGGCAGGCGGTAGAAGGGCCGCCGGTCGCTCTGGCGGACCGCCACGTCGCCCACCTGGCGCGCCTCCAGGAAGGAGCGGCGCACCTCGCGGATGTCGTCCGAGGTGGAGCCGACCGCGAGCACCGCGGCGTCGCCGACGGTCACCGCCAGCCGGTCGGCGAGCATGTGCAGGGTGGCGTCGACGCGCCGCCGGGGCGGCAGCGCCAGCAGGACGCCGACCCGCAGGTCGTCCAGGGAGCCCACCAGTGCGGGCAGCCGCAGCTCGCGGCAGGCGCGGGCGGCGCCCTCCGCGGTGTCGGACAGGCGGGCCTGCGCGGCCAGGCCGGTCCCGTTCTCCCGCAGGCGCAGCACCAGGCCCAGCAGTTCGCGGTTGTTGAGGGGGACGCCCACGGCCCGGGCCCGCACCAGGGCCTCCTCGGGGTCGGAGTAGGCGCGGTCGATGATGCCCGCGATGATCGTGCGGTGGGTCTGGCGCTCCAGGCTCTCCTGGTGGCGTTCGAGCAGCCGGCCCAGCGCCAGCGTGGTGGCCGCCCGCTCGATGAGCATGCTCTGGCGGGGGGTGGGGTTGGCCCCGGCGATGAGGATGAGCCGCCCCCAGTCCTGCCCGCGAGCGCCGACCGTGGTGACCAGCCAGCCGGTGGCCGGGGCGTGGACGGTGCGCGTGCCCGACCGCACGGCCCGCGAGCGGCTCTCCCAGGAGGTGAGCAGCGTCCCGGGGTCCTCGCCGTTGAGGTCGCAGGCCAGGACCTGGTGGGAGAGGTTCTCCAGGACCACCGGGCAGCCGGACAGCTGGGTGATCTCGTGCAGGATGCGGTCGGTGTCGGCGCCCTCCACCGACAGCCGGGTGAAGACCGAGTGGAGCTTCTCGGACTCGCGCAGCTCCTCCAGCTGCTCGTTGACGACCCGGATGTGCACGGCCTCGGTGATCTCCACGAACCGGGCCTCCCGGTCCAGCAGGATCACCGGGACCCCGGCCTCGCGGGCGGCGTCCAGGAACGGCCCCGGCAGCTCGGCGTGGTACTTGCGGCCCAGCTCGACGGCGATGCCGCTGACGCCGACGGCCGCGAGGTCGTCGATGTAGCGCTTGAGCGCGTGGGGGTCGTCGGGCATGGCGATGCCGGTGCTGAGCACGAGCTCGCCGCCGCGCAACAGGTGCGCCAGGTCGGTGACCTCGGCGATGTGGACCCAGCGCACGGGCACGTCCAGGTGCTCGGAGCCGACCACGACGCGGGGGCGGGCGCGCTGGAGCGCGGGGAGGCGCAGGACCTCGGCAAGGGTGGGAAGCACGTCCGCATTCTAGGACACAGTGTCAGAAGCCGACCGGGCCCGCCTGACACTGTGCACCCCCTTTCGCGGCCCGGCGGCCCGGAACCCGCGGTGAGCAGGGGAAGCGGCCTTCTTACAGGTCGTAAATCCGGCCTGCACGATGTCAACACGGTGGTTCTGGCCACGGCGGCGGTCCGCGGAGAGACTGGGGGCATGTCCGAACTTCTCTCGCGCCACCGCGCGGTCATGCCCTCCTGGCTGCCCCTGTACTACGAGTCCCCGCTGGAGATCGTGTCCGGCAGCGGCTCCCGCGTCACCGACGCAGACGGCCGCACCTACCTGGACTTCTTCACCGGCATCGTGACCAACATGCTCGGCTACGACGTGGCCGAGGTGCGCGAGGCCGTGGAGCGGCAGATCGCCAAGGGCGTCGTGCACACCTCCACGCTGTACCTGATCCGCTCCCAGGTCGAGCTCGCCGAGAAGATCGCCCGCCTGTCGGGCATCCCCGACGCCAAGGTGTTCTTCACCAACTCCGGCACCGAGGCCAACGAGACCGCCCTGCTGCTGGCCACCTGCGCCCGCGGCAGCGACGAGGTGCTGGCCGTGCGCGGCAGCTACCACGGGCGCTCCTACGGCACCATCGCCGTCACCGGCAACCGCGGCTGGAAGAACTCCTCGCTGTCCCCGCTCAACGTGCACTACCTGCACGGCACCGACCACGCCTCCCCGGTGTTCCGCGGCATGTCGGAGAAGGAGTACACCGAGGCCTGCGTCGCCGACCTGCGCGACGTCCTGGACACCGCCGCACCGAACGTGGCCTGTCTGATCGCCGAGCCGATCCAGGGCGTGGGCGGGTTCAACATGCCGCCGGACGGGCTGTACGCCGCCTACAAGGAGGTGCTGGACGAGCACGGGATCCTGTTCGTCTCCGACGAGGTGCAGACCGGCTGGGGCCGCACCGGCACCAGTTTCTTCGGCATCGGGAACCACGGGGTCACCCCGGACATGATGACCTTCGCCAAGGGCCTGGGCAACGGCTTCGCCGTCGGCGGCGTCGTGGCGCGCGGCGACCTCATGGACGGCCTGTCGGCGCTGGGCGTGGCCACCTTCGGTGGGAACCCGGTGTCGATGGCGGCCGCCGGGGCCACCCTGGACTACGTGCTGGAGCACGACCTCCAGGGCAACGCGCTGCGGCAGGGCTCGCTCATCATCGAGGGCCTGCGGCCGCTGACCGAACTGGCATCGGTGGCGGACGTGCGCGGCAAGGGCCTGATGTTCGCCGTCGAGATGGCGGACCCGCGCACCGGCGGCCCCTCCTCGGCCCTGGCCGGCCGGGTGCTGGAGGCCACCCGCGAGCGGGGCCTGCTGGTGGGCAAGGGCGGCGTGCACGGCAACGTGCTGCGCATGGCCCCGCCGCTGACCCTGTCCGCCGAGGACGCCGCCCAGGGGCGCGACCTGCTGCTGGACGCCGTCCGCGCGGTCGACGCCCAGGCCTGACACGACCCGAGGAGACCAGACATGGGCAAGCACGTCACCCACTGGATCGGCGGACGCCGCTACCAGGGCCCGGCCGAGCGCCAGGGCGACATCTACAACCCGGCGACGGGCGCGGTCACCGGCACCGTCGACTTCGCGGGCCCCGAGGAGGTGGACGCGGCGGTGTCCGCGGCCCGGGCGGCGTTCCCGGGCTGGCGGGACACGTCGCTGTCGCGGCGGGTACAGATCCTGTTCCGGTTCCGGGAGCTGCTCAACGCCAACAGGGACGAGCTGGCCGCGGCGATCAGCGCCGAACACGGCAAGGTGTTCTCCGACGCGCAGGGCGAGGTGGCCCGCGGCCTGGAGGTCGTGGACTTCGCCTGCGGCATCCCCCACCTGCTCAAGGGCGGCTACTCCGAGAACGTGTCCACCGGCGTGGACTCCTACTCCATCCTCCAGCCGCTGGGCGTGGTCGCGGGCATCACCCCGTTCAACTTCCCGGCCATGGTGCCGATGTGGATGTTCCCGGTGGCGATCGCCTGCGGCAACGCGTTCGTCCTCAAGCCCAGCGAGAAGGACCCCTCGGCGTCGCTGCTCATCGCCGGGCTGTGGGAGGAGGCCGGGCTGCCCGAGGGCGTGTTCAGCGTGGTCCAGGGCGACAAGGTGGCCGTGGACGCGCTCCTGGAGCACCCCGACGTGGCGGCGGTGAGCTTCGTGGGCTCCACCCCGATCGCCCGGTACATCTACCGGACGGCCGCCGAGCACGGCAAGCGGGTCCAGGCGCTGGGCGGGGCCAAGAACCACATGGTGGTACTGCCCGACGCCGACCTGGACCTGGCCGCCGACCAGGCGGTGTCGGCCGGGTTCGGCTCGGCCGGGGAACGCTGCATGGCCATCTCCGCGGTGGTCGCGGTGGACCCGGTGGGCGACGAGCTGGTCGCCCGGATCAAGGAGCGGATCTCCCGGCTGCGGGTGGGGCCCGGCGACGACGAGCGCAGCGAGATGGGCCCGCTGGTCACCCGCGAGCACCGCGACAAGGTCGCCTCCTACCTGGAGTCGGGGGTGCGCGAGGGCGCGACGCTGGCCGTCGACGGCCGGGTGCACCCGGTCCTGGGCGGCGGGGAGGACGGGTTCTGGCTGGGGCCGACGCTGCTCGACCACGTGGGCCCGGAGATGTCCTGCTACCGCGACGAGATCTTCGGCCCGGTCCTGAGCGTGCTGCGGGCGGACGACTACGACTCCGCGGTGAAGCTGGTCAACGACAACCCCTACGGCAACGGGACGGCGATCTTCACCAACGACGGCGGGGCGGCCCGTCGGTTCCAGAACGAGGTCGAGGTGGGGATGGTCGGCGTCAACGTGCCGATCCCGGTGCCGATGGCCTACTACTCGTTCGGCGGGTGGAAGCAGTCGCTGTTCGGCGACTCGCACGCGCACGGCACCGAGGGCGTGCACTTCTACACCCGCACCAAGGCGGTCACCGCCCGGTGGACCGACCCGGGCGCGCGCCCGTCCGGCGGCGTGGACCTCGGGTTCCCCACCAACGGCTGACAGGTCCCCCGCCGGCGAATGACAACGGACATTCCCGACTGTCAGCAGTTCCGGGAAATACCGGACGGATACGTCCCACCGACGGTCGCGGCGGGCGACTCGGAGTATCGTGGTTGTCGCCCGCCCCTCACGGGGCGTGGCCGACGGCCTGATCACGGGACCATTCCGGGAAAGGCGCGCTCAACTTCCCCTCCTCCCCATGGAAGCGGGTGCGCCGGCGGGAGCGCTCCGGGTCCTTCTCTCCCCCTTGGACCCGGAGCGCGACCGTGTTCTCCTCAGCGGGCGGCGAAGACCCGGGTGTCGGCGGCGACCGACGATCCGGCGCCGACGAGCTCCGCGCAGTCACCACAACCGAACACCGGCACCCCGTCCGGCAGGACGCCCAGGGCGATCCGCGGCCGGGGCCATCGCGTGTGGCAGACGGCGCAGGCATCCCCCGTGCACTGCTCCGCGCTCAGCGATTCCGGGTCGTACACGTATCCGTCGGATACGGCGTCGGCCTCCGCATCCGATACGCACATCGTGCTCGTTCCGCGCAATGTCCCTGCTCCCCCCGTGGTTTAGGACAGTCTGGCGGGCCGATAGTTACCGGCTCTTTATTCAATCAGAGGCACTCGGCACCTGGAAGGGTCCGTCCCCATCTAAATCACTCCGTGCAGGTAGATCATAGCTCTAAGTAACCAAGCCTGGGAAGACCCCGCCTGAAATCTGAGCGATCAGCGGATTTGTCGGACATCCTGGAGGTGGACTACCCCCGATCACATCGAATCAGTCACGGGGTACCACCACAAAGCGGCGCATCGCCAACGCGGGGTTGGTCGTACGGACCTCGTCCACCCGTGAGGCCGAAACCTCGGCGACGGCCACCTCGAAGCCCTGCTCCCCCAGCGCCGCGATCGGCGTCCCCATCGGATCGACCACCATGCTGTTGCCCGCCCCCGTGGGCGCGGACTGCCCGGCGGCGGCGACGTACACGGTGTTCTCCACCGCCCGGGCGCGCGCCAGCGTCCGCCAGTGCTCCTCCTTGAGCGGTCCGGGCACCCACTGGGCGGCCAGCAGCACCACGTGCGCCCCGGCGTCCGCGATCCGCCGGGTCACCTCGGGGAAGCGCAGGTCGTAGCAGGTCTGCAGGCCGAAGGTCACGCCCTCGACGGTGAAGGTCTCCGGCTCCTCGACGGGCCCGGGCGCGACCACGTCGGACTCCCTGACACCGAACGCGTCGTACAGGTGGATCTTGCGGTAGAGCGCGACCCGTTCGCCCCGCGGCGACAGCGCCACCAGCGTGTTGGAGAAGTGCGTGCCCCCGGCGGTCTCCTCGTTGACGCCCAGCACCAGGTGGACGCCCTCCCGGCGGGCGGTGTCGGCGGCGGCCGCGACGAACGGCCCGTCCAGGGGCTCGGCCGCCTCGACGTAGCGGCCGTCGGTGCGGGACGCGGTGAACATCGTGTACTCGGGCAGCAGCACCACCCGCGCCCCCAGGGCCGCGGCCCGCGCGGCCAGCCTCCCCACCGAGCGCAGGTTCTCCGCCTTGTCCTGGGCGGGGGCGAACTGGGCGACAGCGACCTGCACCATCGGATCCTCCTCGTCGACGCGGGTGGGCACGAGTGTACGGCCACCCCCTTGCCAGCGGGCTGAACGCGTGTTTAACCTATTGAACATGAGTTCAGCCGACGCCTCCGACCTCACCGCGCGCGCCCGCATCCGCGACGCCGCCCTCGAATGCTTCGGAAGGCACGGCTTCAAGGTGACGATCCGGGCCATCGCCGAGAAGGCGGGGGTCTCCCCCGGCCTGGTCATGCACCATTTCGGGTCCAAGGACGGTCTGCGCAGGGCCTGCGACGACCACGTCTTCGAGGTCATGCACAGGGTCAAGAGGGAAACAGTGACCTCCGACCCCTCGGTCGCCCTCCAATACGTGGCGCACGTCGAGGAGTTCGCCCCCCTGCTGGCCTACGCCATCCGCTCCTTCCAAGAGGGCGGCGCCGTCGGCCTGGCCCTGTACGAGCGCATCGTCGAGGACGTCCAGGGCTACCTCGCCGCGGGCGAGGCCGCCGGGACGATCCGGCCCAGCCGCGACCGGGCCAAGCGCGCCCGGTGGCTGGCCGAGAGCTCCATGGGCTCCCTCCTCGTAGCACTGTCCGCCCGACCCGACCCCGACGACATCGACTTCCCACTGTTCCTGCGGGAATGGATGGAGGAGCACATGCTCCCGGTACTGGAGCTGTACACCGAAGGTCTCTACACCGACCGGCAGATGCTCGACGCCTACCTGCTGTACGTCTGCGACCCGCCCGAGGGCGCCCGCTGACGCACCAGGCCCCCGGGCACCCCCCATCGGAAGAGAGAAGAGACCACCCGCCATGTCCTCACCCGTCATCGACGCGCGCGGCGTCGACAAGTACTTCGGCCGGTTCCAGGCCCTCAACGGCCTGGACCTCACCGTGGAGGCCGGCAGGGTCGCCGGGTTCCTCGGCCCCAACGGCTCCGGCAAGTCCACGACCATCCGCGTCCTGCTCGGCCTGCTCAAGGCCGACGCCGGCACCGTCCGCCTGCTGGGCGGCGACCCCTGGAAGGACGCCGTCTCCCTGCACAGGAGGCTGGCCTACGTCCCCGGCGACGTCACCCTGTGGCCCAACCTGACCGGCGGCCAGGCCATCGACCTGCTCGGGCGGCTGCGCGGCGGCCTGCACCGGGCCCGCCGCGAGGAGCTGCTGGCCCGGTTCGAGCTGGACCCCACCAAGAAGGCGCGCACCTACTCCAAGGGCAACCGGCAGAAGGTCGCCCTGGTCGCCGCCCTCGCCTCCGACGCCGAGCTGCTCATCCTGGACGAGCCGACCTCCGGGCTGGACCCGCTGATGGAGGCGGTGTTCACCGGGTGCGTGCTGGAGGCCAAGGAGCAGGGGCGCACGGTCCTGCTGTCCAGCCACATCCTGTCCGAGGTCGAGAAGCTCTGCGACACGGTCACCATCATCCGCCAGGGCAGGGCCGTGGAGTCGGGGACCCTGGAGGACCTGCGCCACCTGACCCGGTCGTCCGTGCGCGCCACCGTCTCCGGCGACCCCTCGGCGCTGGCCGGGCTGGCCGGGGTGCACAACGCGGAGGTCGACGGCGACCGGATCTCCATGGACGTGGACAACGACCACCTCGACACCGTCATGCGGGCGGTGACCGGCCTGGGGGTCCGCTCCCTCGTGAGCAACCCGCCCTCCCTGGAGGAACTGTTCCTGCGCCACTACGGCGACGAGCTGGCCGCCCTCAACGGCGACCGGGGGAGCGCGGCATGAGCGCCCTCACCGGGACCGGGACCCTGACCCGGTTCATCCTGCGCCGCGACCGCATCCGGATGTCGGTGTGGGTGGTCGCCCTGGTGGGCACGGTCGGCCTGACCGTCCCCACCCTGGACGAGGCCTTCGCCACCGAAGCCCAGCGCCAGGCCCGGGCGGCGCTCATGGACACGCCCACCGGGATCCTCTTCGGCGGCCCGGGCTTCGGGCTCGACGACTACACGCTCGGCGCCATGGTGGTCAACGAGCTGACCATGAGCCTGCTCATCGCCATGGCGATCATGAGCATCCTGCACGTGGTCCGGCACACCCGGGCCGAGGAGGAGAGCGGCCGCGCCGAGCTGCTGCGGGCCGGGGTCCTGGGCAGCGGCGCCCAGATGACGGCGGCGCTGCTCACCGTCGCCCTGCTGAACCTGCTCATCGGCGGGCTGACCGGGGCGATCATGGCCGGCTACGGGCTGGACGCCGTCGACTCCCTGGTCTACGGGCTGGGGCTGGGGCTGGCCGGCCTCACCTTCGGCGCCGTCACCGCGGTGTGCGCCCAGCTCACCGAGCACGGGCGGGCCGCCTCCGGGACGGCCTTCCTCGTCACCGGGCTGCTCTTCATGGCCCGCGTCGTCGGCGACCTGGCCGAGCGCGGGGGCGGGCCCTCCTCCTGGGCCTCCCCGTTCGCCTGGGTGCAGCAGACCCGGGTGTTCGACGACCTGCGGTGGTGGCCGCTGGCCCTGTACCCGCTGGCGATCCTGGCCCTGTTCGGCACCGCCTACGCCCTGGCGGGGCGCCGGGACCTGGGCGCGGGACTGGTCCCGTCCCGCCCCGGTCCGGCCGCTGCGGGCCCGCTGCTCAACGGCGTCCTCGCCCTGCACCTGCGCCAGCAGCGGGGGTCGATCATCGCCTGGAGCGCCGCGACCTTCCTGTTCTCGATCTCCTTCGGCACGCTGGCCACCGAGGTCGAGGGGATGCTCGACTCCAACCCCGAGCTGGTGGCCCTGCTCGGCTCCGCCGCCGAGGACGTGACCGCGGGCTTCCTCGGCGTCATGTCGAGCTACGTGATCATGGCGGCCGCCGCCCAGGGCATCCTGTCGGTCCTGCGCGCGCGCAGCGAGGAGTCGGCGGGCCGCGCCGAACTCGTCCTGGCCACGGCGGTGGGGCGGATCCGCTGGTACGGCGCCGCCCTGGCGGTGGGCGTCCTGTCCACGGGCCTGCTCGTGGTCCTGGGCGGGCTCGGCATCGGCATCGGAGCGCTCAGCGCCACGGACGACGCCTCCTGGATCGGCACGATGCTGGAGTCGGCGCTGTCGCAGGCGCCGGTGGCGCTGGCGTTCGTCGCGGCCACCGCGCTGTTCGTCGGGGCGGCCCCGCGCCTGATGCCGCTGGTGTGGCTGTGGCTGGGGTACAGCGTCTTCACCACCATGCTCGGCGCCCTGCTGGGGATGCCCGACTGGGCGCTGGACCTCAGCGCGTTCGGGATGCTGCCGCAGCCGCCGATGGAGGAGTTCGAGGCGGCACCGGTCGTGATCGCCTCCGCCGCGGTCGCGGCCGCCCTGGCCCTGGCGCTGGCGGGCTTCCGCCGCCGCGACCTGGACACCGCCTGAGCGGCGCCGCCCCCGGGGGGCCTCAGTCCCCGGGGGCGGCGCGGCGCGCGCCGGCGGCGAGGCCGCGGGCGTGGAACAGGGCGGCCGCCAGGACCCCCGCCGCACCGCAGGCCAGCGGCACGAGCGGGGACGGGGCGCCGTCCAGCCGGGTCAGCGCGTAGACGATGCCGGACGCCGCCACGAGCTGCACCCAGCCGCCGAGGACGTTGGGGACCGGTCCGTCGCCGAACACGTTGGGGTACGAGCGGCCGGTGATCCCCGTGACGAAGTGCGGGAGGCCGTTGCCGAGCAGGAGTCCGGCCAGCAGGCCGAGGAGGAGGGAGGGCAGCATGGGGCGCCTCTCGGATCGGGGGTACCGCACCCGATCCTAGGGAGCCCGGAGCCCGGCCGGGAAGGGGTCAGGGGAGGAAGGACAGCGCCCAGGCGGGGGCCAGGACGATGATGAGGAAGCGGGCGGTGCGGGTCGCGAAGGTGACGGCCGAGAACAGCACGATGTTCATCCGCACCACGCCCGCCAGGACGGAGACCACCATGAACGGCGGGATGCTCGCGAACGAGCTGAGCGCCAGCAGGCCCACCCCCCAGGCGGGGCGCTCCTCGGCCCTGCTCCGCCAGCGGGCGGCCCGCTCGGTCCACTTGCCCGGCGTCTCGGTGCGCCTGCGCAGCCAGGGCGCGGAGAGCGTCCCCTTGCCCGCGTAGTAGTAGGGCAGCTTGCCCAGGGTCTGCCCCAGGCCGGCGGCGACCGCCATGGCCACCAGGGCGCCGTCGCCGTTCACGGCCACGGCGCCCAGCAGGTAGACCTCGATGTTGAGGACCGGGACCAGTCCCGCCGCGAGGGCGATGACGAAGGCCAGTCCGGTCTCGACCACCCCCGGGTCAGCTCTCCGCGGCCGCGAGCTGGCCGCAGGCCCCGTCGATCTCCTGGCCGCGGGTGTCGCGCACGGTCACCGAGACGCCGTGGGACTGCAGGCGCCGGACGAACTCGCGCTCGTCCTCGGGGCGCGACGCGGTCCACTTGGACCCCGGGGTGGGGTTGAGCGGGATCAGGTTCACGTGCACCAGGTGGCCCTTGAGCAGCCTGCCGAGCAGGTCGGCCCGCCACGCCTGGTCGTTGACGTCCTTGATGAGCGCGTACTCGATGGAGACCCGGCGGCCGGTCGTCCCGGCGTAGCGCCAGGCGGCGTCGAGCACCTCGGCGACCTTCCAGCGGGTGTTGATCGGCACCAGCTCGTCGCGCAGCTCGTCGTCCGGGGCGTGCAGCGAGATCGCCAGGCGCACCTGCATCTTCTCGGCGGTGAGCTTGTCGATCGCCGGGACCAGGCCCACCGTGGACACGGTGACGCCGCGCTGGGAGATGCCCAGCCCGTCGGGCACCGGGTCGGTGATCCGGCGCACCGTCTCCAGGACGCGCTTGTAGTTGGCCATGGGCTCGCCCATGCCCATGAACACGATGTTGCTGATCCGCCCCGGTCCGCCGGCCACCTGGCCGCGGGCCAGGTCGCGGGCGCTGGCCACCACCTGCTCCACGATCTCGCCGGTGGACAGGTTGCGGGTGAGCCCCGCCTGCCCGGTGGCGCAGAACGGGCAGTTCATGCCGCAGCCCGCCTGTGAGGAGATGCACAGGGTGACGCGGTCCGGGTAGCGCATCAGCACCGACTCGAACAGCACCCCGTCGAACGCCTTCCACAGGGTCTTGCGGGTCATCCCGTCGTCGCAGGTGATGTGCTTGACGGGGGTGAGCAGGCGGGGCAGCAGGGCCTCGCCCAGCTTCTCCCGCGAGGAGGCGGGCAGGTCGGTCATGGCCGAGGTGTCCGACTCCAGACCGCCGAAGTAGTGCTTGGCGATCTGTTTGGCCCGGAAGGGCTTCTCCCCCAGCTCGGAGACGACCTCGGCCCGCTCCTGCGGGGTGAGGTCGGCCAGGTGCCGGGGAGGCTTGGCGCGGCGCGGTGCGACGAAGGTGAGCTCGGCGGGCATAGAGAGTCCGTAAGGGTGGAGTCGATGGTCTCGGCCCGGCGCGGGACGGCAGCGGCTCGGGTCGTTATACGACCTATACGCGGCTGCGGATACGGCTCCGCCTGTCAGGGCACTACCGTCGATTCTACGCATTGCAGGGACGGGTCGGATCGGACCCGCGAAGGACGGCGGATCGGCACATGTGGGAGGGCCGGTGACAGGGATCGAGGTCCTGCTCGACGAGGTCAGCCCGTACCAGAGCCGTCGCGTCGTCGTCGAGTGCGACTCCCGGACCACGGCCGCCTACCTGCTGGACGCGCGCGGGCGCATCCGCGTCCCGGTGTGGCTGGCCAACCACGAGATCGCCCCCCGCGCCGCCGAGCCCGGCGGCTCCTTCGAGGGGCGGGCCCCGCTGATGCCGGAGGGGCACACCAAGCACCCGCAGGGGCGCCCACGGTTCGACCCCTCCTGTCTGCGTGCGGTGTGGTTCGAGGAGGGCGACGGGGTCGCGCTGGTCGACGAGGAGGGCCTGCTCGCGGTCATCCCCGGCTGGGCGGAGGCCGACAGCGGCCTGCCCGGGTACGCCCGCGAGGCGATCGGGCGCAGCGCCTACGCCTGGGAGCTGGACCCGGTCAAGGGACAGCTGTGGCCGCGGGTGGTGCACGCGGAGGCCTACTGGGACTGGCGGCGGGCCTCGGGCGCGTGGCGCAGCGTGCAGCGCACGGTGCTGGGGCACCTCAACCGGACGGTGGGCGCGGCCGGCCACTACTGGGACGTGTCCGACGGCCACCCGCCGCTGCTGCGGGTGTCGGAGCGCCCGCCCTCCGAGGACCGGCCGTTCACGATCCTGTCGACCGTGGGCATGTGCGGGCAGCGGATGCCCACCCTGGACCGGTACATGGCCGACACCTCCAGGTACGCGCGGGTGGAGCTGGCGCTGGCCACCACCATGCCCGCGCACCACGCGGCGCGGATCTTCCGGTGGATCGGCGCGTTCCCGTGGCGGGCGGTGACCTGGTTCGGGACCGGGCACACGGTCAAGTGGCTGGACAACCCCGAGGACCGGGCGATGCGCCGGGGCGCGGGGGCGGTGCTGCTGCTGGAGGACCCCTCGCCCCTCGTGGCCGCCGCCGGGCACGCCCCGCCGGACACCGCGGGGCTGACCTTCCAGGGCGACCCGGTGCGGTGGCTGTGGATCGTGCCCATCACCCGCCCCGAGCACCTGTTCGCCAAGGAGCACGACAGCGCGACCCTCGTGGAGAAGCTGGCGGCGGAGGGCCGCAGCTGGATCCTGTCGTGAGCCCGGGGTCCCGGGAACGGGACGGGGTTCCGAGGTGACGGCGACGGAGGACGCGGGGCGCGCGGCCGGGATGGGGGCGCCGCTGCGGCACGGCCCGTTCCGGGCGCTGGCCGCCGGGCGGCTGCTGATGTCCCTGGGCAACGGGCTCGCGAACGTGGCGCTGGCGTTCGCCGTGCTGGACGTGACCGGGTCCCTGGTCCAGGTGGGGCTGGTGGTGGGCGCGCGGTCCGTGGCCAACGTGCTCCTGCTTCTGCTCGGCGGGGTGATCGCCGACCGGCTGCCCCGCGCCCTGGTGCTGCGCGGCGGCTGCGCCCTGGCCGCCCTGTCCCAGGGGGCGCTGGGCGCGGCCCTGCTGACGGGGACGGCGTCGATGCCGCTGATGGTGGGGCTGAGCGTGCTCAACGGGGCCGCGGCCGCGGTGAACCTGCCCGCGTCCGCCGCGCTGGTCCCCCAGACGGTGCCGCCCGGGCTGCTGCGCCAGGCCAACGCGGTGGTCCGGCTGACCGGCAACGGCGCGATGGTGGCGGGGCTGTCCCTGGGCGGGGCCCTGGTCGCGTTCGTCGGCCCGGGGTGGTCGATCGCCGCCGACGCGGGACTGTACGCGCTGGCCTGCGGGGCGTTCGTGCTGCTGCGGCTGCCGGGCACGGAGGCCGGCACGGGGCGGGTGGGCGTGCTGCGCGACCTGGTCGAGGGGTGGCGCGAGTTCACCGCCCGCCCGTGGGTGTGGGTGGTGGTGGCGCAGTTCATGGTCACCAACGCCGCCTGGTCGGCCTCGGTGACGGTGCTGGGCCCGGCGATCGCCGACGCGTCCTTCGGCCGGGCGGCCTGGGGGCTGGTGGTGGCGGCCCAGAGCGCCGGGATGCTGGCGGGCGGGTTCCTGGCCGCGCGGTGGCTGCCGCGCCGCGCCCTGGCGTTCGGGGTGGCGCTGGTCGCCGTCCAGGCGGTCCCGCTGTACGCGCTGTCCCTGCCGGCGGCGCCCCTGGTGCTGGTCGCCGCCATGTTCGCGGCGGGCGTGGCCGTGGAGCAGTTCGAGGTGGCCTGGCACGTCTCGGTGCAGGAGAACGTCCCGGCCGACCGGCTGTCCCGGGTGTACTCCTACGACGCCCTGGGGTCGTTCGCCGCGATCCCGGTCGGGCAGGCGGCGATCGGGCCGGTGGCGGCGGCCGTGGGGCCGGAGCGGGCCCTGGCGGCGCTGGCCGCGCTGACGGCGGCGGCCACCCTGGCGGCCCTGGCCGTGCCGGACGTGCGCCGCCTGCGCAGACGGGCCTAGAGGCCTGTTCTCCCCCGTGCCGCCGGGGGTTCGTGAGGCGCCCGGCGGGGTTCCGGCGGCCCCAAGGAGGCGTCCTCGAGGAAAGCCCGCGGCCGCGGGCCGTCCGTCGAGGGCGGTGGCGGGCGGCGGACGGACTGAAGCGCAGCGGAGGTTCACAAGGACACCGCCTAGCCGGCGGCGCCCCGGCTGAGGCGGACCTGGCTGAGCACCCGCTGGAAGGAGGCCACCTCCTCGTCGCTGAAGCGCTCGACGAGGCTGCGCAGGGTGGCCTGGGGCTCGGGGCAGGTGCCGAGGAACTCGTCCATGACCCGCGCGGTGTACTCGGCGCGGGTCTCCAGCGTCCAGTACACCCAGGCGCGGCCGCGCTTCTCCCGGTCGACCAGGCCCTTGTTGTACAGGATCCCCGCGACCGTCATGACGGTCGTGTACGCGATGTCCCGGTCGTAGACCATCGTCTCGTGGACGAGCCGCACGGGCAGCGGCTCCTCGGACCGCCACAGCGCGTCCATGATGGCGGCTTCCAGCTCCCCCAGTCCCCTCATGGGTCTCTCCCACCCCCGTGTGTCCGGTGTGCGCGTATCGCGATCCTGGCACGCGGGGCGCGTCGGCGCGGGAGAACTCCGAAGAGCGCACAGATCCGCGCAAGTTCGGCACCGTTCACCGGCGTTTCGCGAGTCCGGAGGGCCCTCACCGAGGGAAACGCGCGACGGCCGGGCCCGGGTCCCACCGCTCCCGCTGGGAACGTCGGCGGCGGGACCCGGCCGTCCTGCCCGGCCGCTTGCACCTACTCCGACGGAGCCCGCCGGTACCGGGTTCCCTCGGAATCTCGATATCGAGAGTGGTACAGGACACACTGGAGGCGGCCGATAACGGCCAAGGGTTTCACATCTCCAAATCCCCTCAAAAGCCCACAAATCAGGCAGTGCGGGCACACTACGCTTGGTTACCGGCGCGTAGCGACAACGTGATTGTGAAAAAATGTTAGCTATCTCCTAGTTTCAACACGGCCCGCGTTCCCCGCCGGGAGGCCGGTACAAGTAGCCTGGTAACCGACGAGCGCCGGCCTGGTCAGACCGGTCTTCCGCCACGCGGTCGACCACCGTTCTTCCTTGAGCCGACCGAGCCGGCAGCCACCCGTCGTCCTACACATTCACGAGCGAGCTGCGGAAGTGGGCGATCTCCGCCGTGTCGTCTGAGGCGTCTCAACCCCTGACAGACTTTGGTCCCAACGAGTGGTTGGTCGAGGAGCTTTATCAGAAGTACTTGAACGACCCGAACTCGGTCGACAAGGCCTGGTGGAACTTCTTCGCGGACTACAAGCCCGCGGAGTCGGCCGGTGCGAAGAGCGGGGGGACCACCGCCGCCAAGGCGCAGGCCACGACCCCCGCCGCACCCGAGAAGCCCGCCGCGCCGGCCCCCGCCAAGGCGGCGGCCCCGAGCGCGGACGAGGCCCTCCGGGTCGACGAGGAGCGGCTGCGCGGCGCACCGGCGCGCACCGCCACCAACATGGAGTCGAGCCTGGCCATGCCGACCGCGACCAGTGTGCGCGCGGTACCGGTCAAGCTCCTCTTCGACAACCGGATCGTCATCAACAACCATCTCCGGCGCGGCCGCGGTGGGAAGGTCTCCTTCACCCACCTCATCGGCTACGCCATGGTCAAGGCCCTCGAGTCGATGCCGGAGATGAACTACTCCTACACGGAGATCGACGGCAAGCCCGGTGTCGCCAAGCCCAGGCACGTGAACTTCGGCCTGGCCATCGACCTGCAGAAGCCGGACGGTTCGCGCCAGCTCGTCGTGCCCTCCATCAAGAGGTCCGACGAGATGGACTTCATGGAGTTCTGGAGCGGCTACGAGGACCTGGTCCGCAAGGCCCGCACCAACAAGCTGGGCGTGCCGGACTTCCAGGGCACCACCATCAGCCTCACCAACCCCGGCGGCATCGGCACCGTGCACTCGGTCCCGCGCCTCATGCCGGGCCAGGGCACCATCCTGGGCGTCGGCGCCATGGAGTACCCGGCCGAGTTCCAGGGCGCCTCCGCGGACACGCTGGCCGAGCTGGGCATCAGCAAGGTCATGACGCTGACCTCCACCTACGACCACCGCATCATCCAGGGTGCGCAGTCGGGTGAGTTCCTGCGCCGGATCCACCAGCTGCTGCTGGGCGAGAACGGCTTCTACGACGAGATCTTCAACTCCCTGCGCATCCCCTACGAGCCGGTGCGCTGGGTGCAGGACATCCACGTCAACAAGGCCACCCAGCTCGACAAGACCACCCGGGTCCAGGAGCTGATCCACGCCTACCGCGTGCGCGGCCACCTCATGGCCGACACCAACCCGCTCGACCACGAGCAGCGCAAGCACCCGGACCTGGACGTGCTCCAGCACGGCCTGACCCTGTGGGACCTGGACCGCGAGTTCCCGACCGGGGGCTTCGGCGGCAAGCAGGTCATGAAGCTGCGCGACATCCTGGGCGTGCTGCGCGACACCTACTGCCGCACGGTGGGTATCGAGTACATGCACATCCAGAGCCCGGAGGAGCGGGAGTGGATCCAGGCGCACGTCGAGCGCGAGCACGAGAAGCTCGACCGTGACGAGCAGCTGCACATCCTGCACCGGCTCAACAGCGCCGAGGCGTTCGAGACCTTCCTGCAGACCAAGTACGTGGGCCAGAAGCGGTTCTCCCTGGAGGGCGGCGAGTCCCTCATCCCGCTGCTCGACGGCGTGATCTCCAAGGCCGCCAAGTCCGGTCTGGACGAGGCCGTCATCGGCATGGCCCACCGCGGCCGCCTCAACGTGCTGGCCAACATCTGCGGCAAGTCCTACGGGCAGATCTTCGGCGAGTTCGAGGGCAACCTCGACCCGCGCAGCGCGCACGGCTCCGGCGACGTCAAGTACCACCTGGGCACCGAGGGGGTCTTCCAGACCCGCGAGGGCGAGAAGATCGACATCTCCCTGGCGGCCAACCCGTCCCACCTGGAGACCGTCGACCCGGTCCTGGAGGGCATCGTCCGCGCCAAGCAGGACGTGCTCGACAAGGGCGCGCACGGCTTCACCGTGCTGCCGATCCTCATCCACGGCGACGCCGCGTTCGCCGGGCAGGGCGTGGTCGCCGAGACCCTCAACCTGTCCCAGCTGCGCGGGTACCGCACCGGCGGCACCGTCCACATCGTCGTGAACAACCAGGTGGGCTTCACCACCTCGCCGTCGGACAGCCGCTCCAGCGTGTACGCCACCGACGTGGCGCGGATGGTGCAGGCGCCGATCTTCCACGTCAACGGGGACGACCCCGAGGCCGTGGTCCGAGTCGCGCACCTGGCCTTCGCCTACCGCCAGGCGTTCAACAAGGACGTCGTCATCGACCTCGTCTGCTACCGGCGCCGCGGCCACAACGAGGGGGACAACCCCGAGTTCACCCAGCCGCTGATGTACAACGTCATCGACGCCAAGCGCTCCACCCGCAAGCTGTACACCGAGGCCCTCATCGGCCGCGGGGACATCACGGTGGAGGAGGCCGAGTCGGCGCTGCGCGACTACCAGTCCGAGCTGGAGCGGGCCTTCGTCGAGACCCGCGAGGCCGACAAGAAGCCGATCGAGCCGGGTGCCGTGGTCAAGCCCGAGGTCTTCACCGAGGGCCGCCTGGACCACTCCACCGTCGAGACCGCGATCAGCGACGAGGTCGTCAAGCGGGTCATCGACACCCAGGTGAACATGCCCGACGGTTTCACCCCGCACCCGCGGCTGGCTCCCCAGCTGACCCGCCGGGCCACGATGGTGGAGAACGACGCGGTGGACTGGGCGACCGGTGAGCTGCTCGCCTTCGGCGGGCTGCTGCTGGACGGGCACCCGATCCGCCTGATCGGCCAGGACAGCCGCCGCGGCACCTTCGGCCAGCGCCACGCCGGCCTGGTGGACCGCGAGACCGGCGAGGCGTACACGCCGCTCAAGCAGTTCGACAACGGCACCGTGAAGTTCCACGTCCACGACTCGCTGCTGAGCGAGTACGCGGCGCTGGGCTTCGAGTACGGCTACTCGCTCACCCGCCCCGAGGCGCTGGTGATGTGGGAGGCGCAGTTCGGCGACTTCGTCAACGGCGCGCAGACCATCATCGACGAGTACATCAGCTCCGGCGAGCAGAAGTGGGGCCAGCGCTCCAGCGTCACCCTGCTGCTGCCGCACGGCTACGAGGGCCAGGGCCCGGACCACTCCTCGGCCCGGATCGAGCGGTTCCTCCAGCAGTGCGCGCAGGAGAACATGACCGTCGCGATGCCGACGACCCCGGCGAGCTACTTCCACCTGCTGCGCTGGCAGGCCAAGTCGCCGATCCAGCGTCCGCTGGTGGTCTTCACGCCCAAGTCGCTGCTGCGCCTGAAGGCCGCGACCTCCGCCGCCTCCGACTTCACCTCGGGGCACTTCCGGCCGCTCATCACGGACGACTCGATCGCTCCGGAGAAGGTGCGCCGCGTGGTGCTGTGCTCGGGCAAGATCTACTACGACCTGGACGCGGCGCGCCGCAAGAGCGGCGACAAGCACACCGCGATCATCCGGGCGGAGCGGCTCTACCCGCTGCCGATCGAGGAGATCCGGGAGCAGCTCAAGGCCTACCCGAACGCGGGCGAGGTCCTGTGGGTCCAGGAGGAGCCGGCGAACATGGGCCCGTGGCCGTTCGTCGCGCTGGTCTTCTCCGAGCAGCTCGACCGCCCGTTCACCCGGATCTCGCGTCCGGCGTCCTCCTCGCCCGCGGCCGGCTCGGCCAAGCGGCACGAGGCGGAGCAGCGCGCCCTGGTGGACACGGTCTTCCCGCCGGCGGACTAGCAGGGGCGTGCGCGTTGTACTACACGGATCGCGGAATCGAGGAGTTGGAGAAACGCCGCGGTGAGGAGGAGGTCAGCCTCGCCTGGCTCGCCGAGCAGCTGCGGACGTTCACCGACGTCCACCCCGAGTTCGAGACCCCGGTCGACCGGCTGGCCACCTGGCTGGCCCGGCTGGACGACGAGGACGAAGAGTAGGGCGCACCACCTGTGAAGGGGGCCCGGGAGAGATCCCGGGCCCCCTTCGCGCTGTCCGGCCCCGTCCCGGGAGGCGCCGCTCCCCCCGGGGGGCCTCGGGGAGAACCCGGAGACACCCCCGGTAATCCGCGACATATCTTGAGTTCGCCGCACTCGCGACATATCGTGAAGGCATCGGAGCGAGCGAAAGGGTGCACACGATGGCACGTTGGACCATCGACAGGCCGACGACCCAGACCCTCGACGGCATCGTGGCCTTGCGGGTACGGATCCTCGGCGGCCAGGTCAACATTCTTCCCACCGACGACCCGGTCACCTTCGAGGTGACCGACATCGTCGGCGAGCCCCTCCTCGCCGTCCAGGAGGCGGGCATCCTCACCATCCACTACGAGGACCTCACCGGGTCCGGACTGCTGGAGCGGCTGCGCCCGGTCCAGCTGGGCGGCTACAAGCAGGTGCAGCGGCGCAGCGCCACCGTGAACCTGCGCGTCCCCCGGGACTGCCCGGTCGACGTCACCACCATGAGCGCGCCGATCGTCGTCGCCGGCGTGGGGTCGCGCACCAGGCTCAAGACCGCCTCGGGCGAGGTGACCCTGGACGGGGCGAGCGGCGAGACCGACATCGGCACCGTCTCCGGCAACGCCTCCCTGCGGGACGTGTCCGGGGGCCTGTCCTTCAACAGCGTCAGCGGCCAGCTGGCCGTGGCGGGCGGGCGTGTCTCCTCCCTGAGCGCCAAGACCGTCTCGGGCTCCGTGCTGGCCGACACCGACGTGGCCCCGGCCGGCCGGGTGCGGATCAACACCGTCTCCGGCGAGGTCGCCCTGCGGGTGCCCGCGGACACCTCCGCCTCGGTGGAGATCCGCAACGCCAGCTCCGCGGTCGACTCCGACTTCGGCCTAGAGCGGAGCGGCGGGCGCGCCCGCACCGTCCTGAGCGGGCGCATCGGCAGCGGGGTGGACCCGGCGACCATCACCATCAACTCCGCGTCCAACCGGACCGCGCTGCTGCGGCGCGCGCCCGAGACTCCGGCCGCGATCCCCGAGGGGGCATGAATGAGCACTTTCTTCGGACACGGCAGACTCCGGCTCTACCTGCTCAAGCTGCTGGACGAGAGCCCCAGGCACGGATACGAGATCATCAGCCTGCTCCGGGACCGGTTCCTGGGCGTGTACTCCCCCTCCCCCGGCACCATCTACCCGCGGCTGGCGCGGCTGGAGGAGGAGGGGCTGGTCACCCACACCGAGGAGGGCGGCCGCAAGGTCTACAGCCTCACCGACAAGGGGCGCGAGGAGCTGCGGGCGCGCGAGCGCGACCTGGACGACCTGGAGCGGGAGATCACCGACTCGGTGCGCGACATCGCCCGGGCGGTCAAGCAGGACGTGCGGGAGACCATCAGCTCGCTGCGCGAGGAGCTGAAGTTCGCCGCGGGCGGCGCCCGGCGCCCCGCCGAGGAGGCTCCCGCGCCGGAGTCCGCGGCCGGGGAGGCCCCGAAGCAGGAGGAGCCGACCGCCGAGGCCCCCAAGGCCGAGGAGGAGCGGGACTCCCGGAAGCAGGGCGGCGAGAAGGCGAAGGCCGACCACTCCTGCGACGACGGCCAGCGCTGGTCGCGCGAGTGGGAGAAGTTCACCCAGGGCTTCGGCGCCTTCGGCGCGGTCTGGGGCAAGGGCGGTTCCGGCCGCACCCCCGACCTGGACCACGCCCTGCGCGACTTCAGCGAGCGGGTCCGCGACGTGGCCAGGGAGGCGGGCACGGTCGGCGAGGCCGCCCTGCACGACCTGCGCCGCATCCTGGACGACACCGTCGAGGTGATCCGCCGGGACGCGCGCACCTGGGGCCCGCCGCGCAAGGACTCCGCGGAGCCGGAGGCCGAGAAGGCCGACGGTCCCGAGGCGCCCGGGGCCGGGGCTCCCGCCGCCGAGCGGCCGGAGTCCGAGTCCCAGGAGCCCGAGGCGCCCGGCCCGGAGGCGGAGAAGCCGGGGGCCGGGGAGCCTGAGGCGGGCGAGCCCGGGGAGCCGAGGGCCGAGGGTGCCGGGAAGGCCCCGAAGCCCGAGGAGCCCAAGGCCGCGCGGCCCATGCCGCCCTCCGGCGGCGACCCTTGGAGCCAGGTGGTCGACGACCCCGGCGACGACAAGTAGCCGCGACGGACCGAGCAAAAGGGGAAGGGCCCGGAGGGGCGCCGCGGGGGCGCGCCTTCCGGGCCCTTCCCGTGTCCGGTCAGCGGCGGGCGACGCCGTCCTCGCGGGCCTGGGCGGCGACGGCGGCCGAGACCGCCGCGCCCACCCGCTCGTCGAAGGGACTCGGGATGATGTAGTCCGCCGACAGGTCGTCACCGACGAGTCCGGCCAGAGCCGTGGCGGCGGCCAGCTTCATGTTCTCGGTGATGTCGGTGGCGCGGGCCTCGAAGGCGCCCTTGAACACGCCCGGGAAGGCCAGGACGTTGTTGATCTGGTTGGGGAAGTCGCTGCGCCCGGTGGCGACCACCGCGGCGTACTTGCGGGCGACGTCCGGGTGGATCTCCGGGTTGGGGTTGGCCATCGCGAACACGATCGCGTCCTGGGCCATGGTCGCGACGACGGCCTCGGGGACCTCGCCGGCGGACAGGCCGATGAACACGTCCGCGCCGGCCAGGGCGCTCTCGATGGAGCCGCGCAGGTCGGCCTTGTTGCTGATCGCGGCCAGCTCCTGCTTGACGGGGGTCAGGCCCTCCCGCCCGTCGTAGATCATGCCCTTGGAGTCGGCCACGGCGATGTCGCCGATGCCGCCGTCGACGAGCATCTTGGTGACGGCGACCCCGGCCGCGCCCGCGCCCGAGACCACCGCGCGCAGGTCGCCCAGGGTGCGCCCGGTCAGGCGGGCGGCGTTGTGCAGGGCGGCGACGGTGACGATCGCGGTGCCGTGCTGGTCGTCGTGGAAGACGGGGATGTCCAGCCGCTCGCGCAGCCGCTTCTCGATCTCGAAGCAGCGGGGGGCGGAGATGTCCTCCAGATTGATCCCGCCGAAGGACGGGGCCATCCGCACGACGGTCTCGACGATCTCGTCGACACCGGTGCAGGCCAGCGCGATGGGGACGGAGTCGACGCCGCCGAACTGCTTGAACAGCAGCGACTTGCCCTCCATGACGGGCAGGGACGCCTCGGGGCCGATGTCGCCCAGGCCCAGGACCGCGGTGCCGTCGGTGACCACGGCGACCAGGTTGCTCCGCCAGGTGTAGTCCTCCACCAGCTCGGGGGAGTCGGCGATGCCGTTGCAGACGCGGGCGACGCCCGGGGTGTAGGCGAGGGACAGGCCCTCGTGGTCGTGCACGTCGACGGTGGAGGTGATCTGGAGCTTGCCGCCGCGGTGCAGGGCGAACGCGGGGTCGTCGTCCAGGTTCGGATTCCGGGTACGCGAAGAAGAATCGCTGGTCATCGAAAACCCTTCAAGGTCTTACTGCCGCCCGCGTCGGCCATGACGGGGCGAATGGTGTCGGTGCGTACCGCGCGCGAAGCCGGTGTGCCGTGCTAGGGGAGCCCCCTCCGGCGCCGGTCGGCCATGACCGGTGGTGTCGCCGGAGAGGTCGTGCTTCGCCTGACTCCTATGCGAGTTCTGCGCGTACGCCTCACTACGGGGATGACCCGTTACGCAATCCTCTCACAACGGTGACCGCAGGAAAATCGCAGGGTCGGCACGATGGGACGGCACCGACGTATCCACATTTGCCACATATCGCACCGTATGTCGCTTTGGTTCGGGTGGAGGGGCCGCGAACCCGACTCCGACCAGGCACTTCGTGCTCCAGAAGGAGATTCACGATGGCCCTGCACAAGCCCCTGTCCGCGCCCTTCTCCGTCGGCGCCCTCGCCCTGGCCGGTGTCCTCGCCCTCAGCGCTTGCGGCGGCTCCGAGCCGGCCGAGGAGGAGGCCGCGACGCCGGAGGCGCCCGCCGTGGAGGTCGACGAGGAGCTCGCCGCCCTGGTCCCCGCCGACATCGCCGAGGCCGGCTCCGTGAAGATCGGTGTGGAGGCGTCCTACCCGCCCGGCGAGTTCCTGGACACCGACGGCGAGACCGTCCTGGGCTTCAACGTCGACCTGCTGGAGGCCGCCCTGGGCAAGCTCGGCCTGGAGGCCCAGTGGGAGCCCACCACCTTCGACTCCATCATTATCGGCGTCGACACCGGAACCTACGACCTGGGCTCCTCCTCCTTCACCGTGACCGCGGAGCGCATGGAGCAGGTCAACATGGTGTCCTACTTCTCCTCCGGCACCCAGTGGTTCGCCCAGGCGGGCAACCCGCAGGGCGTCGACCCCGACAACGCCTGCGGCATGCGCATCGCGGTGCAGTCCGACACCACCCACGACGAGGACATCGAGGCCCGCAGCCAGGCCTGCGTGGACGCCGGCGAGGACCCCATCACCATCCAGAAGTTCGAGAACCAGCCGCTGGCCACCGAGACCGTGGTGTCCGGCGTCAACGACGCCTCCCTGGCCGACATGCCCACCGCGGCGTACGCCCTGGAGCAGACCGGTGAGGGCGTCCTGGAGTTCATCGGCGAGCAGTACGACGCCGCCCCCTACGGCATCCTCACCCACAAGGACGAGACCGAGCTGGCCGACGCCATCGCCGCCGCCTTCAACGCCATGATCGAGGACGGCACCTACGAGCAGGTCCTGGGCGAGTGGGGCGTCGAGGCCGGCGGCCTGGAGTCCGCCGAGGTGAACCCCGCCGCGGAGTAAGGGAAACCCTCCCCCGTCCGTCACCGAGCGAAAGTCCGATCCTTGACCTCACCGACCGCACCGGTGGGCGGCCCGGAGCCGAGCAAGATCCCGGCTCCGGGCCGACCGGCCGAACCCATCACCGCCGTCCCCGTCCGCTACCCCGAGCGGTGGGTCGCCGCCGGAGCCGTGCTGCTCCTGGCGTCGATGTTCGTGCACATGCTCTTCACGAACGACGCCTTCAACTGGCCGTTCATGGTGGAGCACATGTTCTCGGACCCCGTCGTCCGAGGCGTGTGGGTCACGATCAGCGCCACCGTCCTGTCGATGGTCATCGGCATCGCCCTGGGCATCGTGCTGGCCGTGATGCGGCTGTCCGGGAACCCGGTGCTGAGCACCGTCTCCTGGATCTACACCTGGTTCTTCCGGGGCGTGCCCCGCCTGGTCCTGGCCGTGCTCTTCGGCAACCTGGCGATCCTCTACCAGACCATCGAGCTGGGCCTGCCGTTCGACAACTACTGGATGGCCTGGCTCGGCCTCGAAGGCGACGCCCGCTTCTTCGAGATCGACACCCGCACCCTGCTGAGCGGCTACGTCGCCGGCCTGATGGCGCTGTCGCTCTCCGAGGGCGCCTACATGGCCGAGATCATCCGGGCGGGCCTGCAGTCGGTCGACAAGGGCCAGACCGAGGCCGCCCAGGCGCTGGGCATGAGCCGGGCCAAGGTCCTGCGGCGCATCACCCTGCCGCAGGCGATGCGGGTGGTCATCCCGCCCACCGGCAACGAGACCATCGCGATGCTCAAGGACACCGCGCTGCTCGCCTACGTCCCGGTGACGATCGAGCTGTTCTACCAGCTCCAGGCGATCGGCGCCCGGACCTACCAGATCTTCCCGATGCTGGTGGCGGCGTGCCTGTGGTACCTGGCCATCACCAGCGTCCTGATGATCGGCCAGTACTTCATCGAACGCCGCTTCAACCCCGGCCAGTACGGCGGCATCCGCAACCGCATCGTCGGAGGGGCGCACTGATGAGCGAGCAGAACGAGCCGGTCATCGAGACCGCCGAGGGGGCCGAGCTCCCCTCCGACGCCCTCGTGGTCGCCGAGAACGTGCACAAGAGCTTCGGCCGCCTGGAGGTGCTCAAGGGCATCGACCTCCAGGTCCGGAGGGGCGAGGTCATGTGCATCATCGGCCCCTCGGGGTCGGGCAAGTCGACCTTCCTGCGGTGCGTCAACCACTTGGAGAAGCTCACCGCCGGACGCCTGTGGGTCAACGGCGAGCTGATGGGCTACCGGCAGAAACGCGGAAGGCTCTACGAGCTGCGCGAGACCGAGGTCGCCGCCCAGCGCAGCGACATCGGCATGGTGTTCCAGCGCTTCAACCTGTTCCCGCACCTGAGCGTGCTGGGCAACATCATCGAGGCGCCGGTGCAGGTCAAGCGCGTGCCCAAGGCCCAGGCCACGGCCAAGGCCATGGAGCTGCTGGAGCGCGTGGGCCTGCCCGACAAGGCCGCCGCCTACCCCGACCAGCTCTCCGGCGGCCAGCAGCAGCGCGTGGCGATCGCCCGCGCGCTGGCGATGGAGCCGTCGCTGATGCTGTTCGACGAGCCCACCAGCGCCCTGGACCCGGAGCTGGTCGGCGAGGTCCTGGACGTGATGCGGGACCTGGCCGAGAACGGCATGACCATGATGGTCGTCACACACGAGATGGGGTTCGCCCGCGAGGTCGGCGACTCCCTGGTGTTCATGGACGACGGCGTGGTCGTGGAGGCCGGCGCCCCCGCCGAGGTGCTGGGGAACCCGCAGCACGAGCGCACCCGGGCCTTCCTGTCCAAGGTGCTCTGAGCCGCGCTCCGGGCGGCCCGCTCCCTCCCCGGGGGCGGGCCGCCCCCTTTTTTGCGCCCTCTCCCGGAGAAACGCGCCGCCGCCCCTTGACCCGGGGCCCCGGGGGACACAGAGTCGGGGTGGTGAGCACAGCGGGCGAGGACATGAGCGTACGGCGGCCGTGGACGGAGCGCGGGGTGCCCTGGGAGGGCCCCGCCCTGCGGCGCACCCGGGAGATCCTGTGCGCGGGGGCGCGCGAGCGCACCCTGGAGGTCGGTGTGGGCGACGGCGCCAACCTGCGGTACTACCCGCCCCAGGTGCGCCTGACCGCGATCGACCCGGACTCGGCGGCGCTGGCCGCGGCCCGCAAGCGCGCCGAGGAGCTGGGGCTGGTCGCCCGCTTCGCCGAGGGGGACGCCCGCTCGCTGGACTTCTCCGACGAGAGCTTCGAGACCGTGGTGTGCACGCTCGCCCTGAGCGCCATCGACGGCCAGGAGGAGGCGCTGCGGGAGATGTACCGGGTCCTGGTGCCGGGCGGGCGGCTGCTGGCAGCGGAGCGGATCGGCCACACGCGCTTCCCCGCGCGGCTGTGGGAGCGCCGCCGCGAGAACCCCCGGCGGGCACCGCGCGAGGTGGCCGCCGAGGCGGGCTTCCGGGTCGGCCACCACGACCGGCTGTTCTTCGGGACGGTCGAGCGGATGGTCGCCCACCGCCCCTGACGCCCGCCGGTGTGCGCGTAGGCTGGAGGAGGCCCTGTCCCCTTCCGCTACCGAGGTGATCCGATGATCCGTACCGCCGTGCCCGACGACGTTCCGGAGATCGTCGCGATGATCCGGGAACTGGCCGAGTACGAGAAGGAGCCGGACGCGGCGGTCGCCACCGAGGACGACCTGCGCACGGCGCTCTTCGGCCCCGACCCCAAGGTGTTCTCGCACATCGCCGAGGCGCCCGGGCCGGACGGGGCCCCCGTCACCGTCGGCTTCTCGGTGTGGTTCCTCAACTACTCCACCTGGACCGGCAGGCACGGGATCTACCTGGAGGACCTCTACGTGCGCCCGCACGCGCGCGGCGGCGGGCACGGGCTGGCGCTGCTGCGCACCCTGGCGCGCACCTGCGTGGAGCGCGGCTACACCCGTCTGGAGTGGTCCGTGCTCGACTGGAACGAGCCGTCCATCCGCTTCTACGAGGCGCTCGGGTCGCGTCCCATGAGCGAGTGGACGGTCCGCCGCCTGGACGGCGAAGCCCTAGCCTCTCTGGGCTCCCAGAGCCCCTGATCACGACCGATCGTCTCGCGTTCGACCCGATCACGCGGACACGGTCCGTTCTCCCTGCGTCAGTGGCAGGGTGAAACGAGATACATTGCATTCAAGCGGCAACCTCGCCCCCCGAAGGAGGGACGTGACCGAAGAAACCGCTGTGCCCATGGCCGACGCCACCGGTGTACGCGACGCTGTCACCGTCAACATGCCCGCGGACAGCGCATACCTGTCCGTCCTGCGCACGGCGACGGCGGGCCTGGCCGCCCGGCTCGACTTCACCCTCGACGAGATCGAGGACCTGAGGATCGGTGTCGACGAGGCCTGCGCCATGCTCCTCTCCCAGGCGCTGCCCGGCACGGAACTGACCACAGAGTTCGAGCTCGCCGCGGACGGGATGCGCATCTCCGTCTCGGTGATCACCGCCGACGGCCGGCTCCCCGCGCGCGACACCTTCGCCTGGACGGTGCTGTCCGCCCTGGCCGGGGAGGTCGACGCCGAGGTCGGCCCCGACGACCGTGTCTCCATCGTCCTGTACAAACGCCGTGGCACCTTGGAGCCGGCGTGAGCGAAAGGGGGCCCGCTCTGACCGCGAAGACCGAGCACGCGGTGCCCGACCGGGCGCGCGCGAGAGCGCTGTTCGAACGCCTCAACGAACTCGACGCCGATTCGGAGGAACGGCGCAGGATCCGTGACGAGCTCGTGGAGCTCCACCTGCCACTGGTGGAGTACCTGGCCCGCCGGTTCCGCAACAGGGGGGAATGGCTGGACGACCTCACCCAGGTCGCCACGATCGGGCTGATCAAGTCGATCGACCGGTTCGACCTGGAGCGGGGGGTGGAGTTCTCCACCTACGCCACGCCGACCATCGTCGGTGAGATCAAGCGCCACTTCCGGGACAAGGGGTGGGCCGTCCGGGTCCCCCGGCGCCTCCAGGAGCTGAAGCTCTCACTGACCAAGGCGGTCAGCGACCTGTCGCAGCGCGAGGGGCGCTCGCCGACGGTCGCCGAGCTGGCGGCGCACCTGCAGATGACCGAGGAGGAGGTGCTGGAGGGCCTGGAGTCCGCCAACGCCTACTCGACGGTGTCGCTGGACGCGCCGGACAGCGGCGACGAGGACGCGCCCGCGGTGGCCGACTCGCTCGGGATCGTGGACGAGTCCCTCGAGGGCGTGGAGTACCGGGAGTCGCTCAAGCCACTCCTGGAGCAGCTGCCTCCCCGGGAGAAGCGCATCCTGCTGCTGCGGTTCTTCGGGAACATGACCCAGTCGCAGATCGCCCAGGAGCTCGGCATCTCGCAGATGCACGTATCGCGCCTGCTGGCCCGCACCCTGGCCCAGCTGCGGCAGGCACTGACCACCGACGACTGACGCGCGCCGACGGCCGCGGCTCACCGATCCTTCTTCTCGCCCCATTCGCCGGGGAAGAGGGCCGCGGTCGTCGGAGGCGAGAGCACCGCCGCCGAGGCGGCCACCGCCACGGCCGCCAGCACGCCGCCGATCAGGTACTGGCCGCTGGTGAACATGTAGTACGCCACCACGCCGAGGAAGAGCTGCGTGACGAAGACCGGCGTGCGCGCCCAGTCCTTGAGCCGCCACAGGCCCTGGGCGATGAAGACCAGCAGCGCCGCCACCCCCAGCCCGATGACGGTGAGCGGCAGGGCGCTGTCCAGCTCGCCGGTGCGGCCGGTGACCGCGGTGAACATGCTGTAGAGCCCGCCGATGCCGGCGGCCAGCCCGACGAGCGCCTCCAGCGCTGCTGCGACGACGACGGTGAACGGGCGGGAAGAGACCTCGGAAGACACCCCTCGAGGTTATCCCCGTCCCGGCCGGACCCGCTCCCGCCCCGCCCTCCCGCGGCCCGGGGCGCGTCCGGCGGGCGCGGCGCTCCCGGACCGCGGGATGCGCCCCGTATGGCCCTACACTGGCCGTGTGCGCGCCCTTTTCATCGTGAACCCCCAGGCGACCACGACCACGTCGCGGACCCGCGAGGTGATCCTGGGCGCCCTGGCGTCGGAGCTGGACGTCACCGTCGCCGAGACCGAGTACCGCGACCACGCGGTCGAGCTGGCCCGCGGCGCGGCCGGGGCCGGGTACGAACTGGTGCTGAGCCTGGGCGGGGACGGCACCGTCAACGAGGTCGTCAACGGCCTGCTGGCCACTCCCCCGGAGCTGAAACGGCCGCGCTACGCGGTCATCCCCGGCGGCAGCGCCAACGTCTTCATCCGCGCGCTGGGGGTGTCCGGCGACCCCGTGGAGGCCACGGGGACGATCCTGGAGGCGCTGCGGGCGGGCCGGGAGCGCGAGATCAACCTGGGGCGGATCACCAGCGACCGGGACGACCGCTACTTCACCTTCTGCGCCGGGTTCGGCTGGGACGCGGACGTGGTCCAGCGGGTGGAGCACGAGAGGTCGAACGGGCGCAAGGCTACCCCGGCGCTGTACGCGGAGGTCGCGGTCAAGCTGTTCTTCGGCGGCGATATCCGCGATCCCTCACTGGCGGTACAGACCGGCGACGGCGGGGCGAAGGACGTCTATTTCGCCCTCGTCACGAACACCACTCCGTGGACTTACGCGGGTGCGCTGCCGCTCCAGCCCACGCCCTCCTCCCGTTTCGAGCTGGGGCTGGACGCATTCGCGCTCACCCAGGCCGGGCACCCGCTCACGGGGTGGATCCTTTCGCAGATGTTCTTCCCCAAAGGGCTCGCCGCCCGCGGCGACGGCTATCTGACCTGGCACGATCAGGAGTCTCTGCGGATCACGTCATCCCATCCGCGGGCGTTCCAAATCGACGGCGAGTACCTCGGAGAGCGGGAAGAGGTCAACTTCCATTCCGTACCGAAGGCATTACGAATCGTCTGTTAATTGTCGGCTCCGTCGCCATTCAACGGCACTGTGACGCATGCGACATGCCCTTACGGGACCTTTGACCCCGAGAGCTCTTGCACGCCGGGGACGGGCCTGCCACGCTCGACATATCGCCGCGAGTTACGGGCGAGTTAATTGGGGCGCTTCCCACGTGGCCGCGGGGTGAACCCGGGGCCGGACTCCACCGATGGGACCCATCCATCGGGCGCCCGCCGTGCAGTGTTCGTGAAAATCTTCACAAGCCCCCGGACCTCGACATGAGGAGTGGACCGCATGGACTGGCGCCATGACGCAGCCTGCCGTGACGAAGACCCCGAACTCTTCTTCCCCATCGGCAATTTCGGCCCGGCCCTGATGCAGATCGAAGAGGCCAAGGCCGTGTGCCACCGCTGTCCCGTCAGCTCCGCCTGCCTGAACTGGGCTCTGGAGAGCGGCCAGGACGGCGGTGTCTGGGGAGGGACCAGCGAGGACGAGCGCCGCCTGATCAAGAAGCGGCGGGGCATCTCCCACCGTTCGATGGTACGCGGCTGATCCCCGGCGCCCGCACCGCCCCCCGGCCAACGGCCGGAAGCGGACCCGGTCCCCGCCCGGCGCAGCGGGGACGCCCGCGCCCCTTTCCGGCCTCCGCCCGGCACGGCTCCCGCCGGTCAGGGCAGTGACGCCTCCTCCCGGTCCAGCGGCAGGGTGATCGCCACCTCGGTCCCGCCGCCCTCCTTGGGCCTGATGGCCAGGGTCCCCCCGAGCTCCCCCACGATGAGGGTCCGCACGATCTGCAGCCCCAGGCTCGTGGTGCCCTCCAGGTCGAAGTCCTCCGGCAGCCCCCCGCCGTCGTCGGACACGGCCAGTTCCAGGCTTCCCGCACCCGTGTACCCCGGCCCGCCCTCGAACCGGCGCACCCGCACCTCGATCGACCCGGGCCCCTGGCCCAGCCCGTGTTCCACGGCGTTCTGCACCAGCTCCGCCAGCACCATCGACAGCGGCGTCGCCACCAGCGCGTTGAGCAGGCCGAACCCTCCCACCCGGCGCGGCACCACGGTGCTGCCGGCCGACGTGGAGGAGACCTCCGCCGCCATCTGGATGACCCGGTCGGCGATGTCGTCGAAGTCCACGACCTCGTCGGGGGTGTGCGACAGCATCTCGTGCACGATCGCGATGGAGCCGACCCGGCCCACCGCCTCGTCCAGGGCCGCCCGCGCCTCGGGCACGTCCAGCCGCCGCGCCTGGAGCCGCAGCAGGGCCGCCACCGTCTGGAGGTTGTTCTTGACCCGGTGGTGGATCTCGCGGATGGTGGCGTCCTTGGTCATCAGCTCGCGCTCGCGGCGGCGCAGGTCGGTGACGTCGCGGACCATCACCAGGGCGCCGATGCGCACCCGGTCGATGATGAGCGGGATCGCGCGCAGCTGCACGGTGACCCCGCGCGCCTCCACCTCCGCCTCCTGGGGCGCCCGGCCGCCCGCCGTGTAGGTGAGGTTCTCGTCGCGGGCCTCCCCCGGCGCCGCCAGCTCCAGGGTGATGCGGTCCAGGCGCGCGCCCACCAGGTCGGCGGTGAGCCCCAGCCGCCGGTAGGCCGACAGGGCGTTGGGGCTGGCGTAGACGACCTCGCCGTTCTGGTCCAGGCGCAGCAGGCCGTCCCCGACACGCGGCGAGCGCACCATGAGCGGGCCCTGGTCGATGAAGGGGAACACGCCCTCGGCGATCATCTGCGCCAGGTCGCCGGCGCTCTGGAGGTAGGTGAGCTCCAGGCGGCTGGGGGTGCGGGCGGAGCTGAGGTTGGTGCTGCGCTGGATGACGGCGATGAGGTTGCCCTCCCGCCGCACCGGAATGGTCTCCTCGCGCACCGGGACCCCGCCCGACCAGTCCGGGTCGCCGTCGCGGCAGATACGGCCCTCGCTCCAGGCGCGGTCGATGAGGGCCCTGCGGCCCACCACCCGGGGCGCGGTACGCGATGTGACGTCCGTCATATCGTCGTAGAGGACGGTCTCCACCAGATCGTCCTGGAACGCGGTGGGGCCGGTGGTGGGGCGCATCTGCGCGATGGCCACCCAGCCGTCGTCCTCGCGCAACCGCACCCACAGCACCAGGTCTGCGAAGGAGAGGTCGGCCAGCAGCTGCCAATCGGAGACGAGGGAGTGGATCCATTCGAGATCGGCCTGCTTGAGCGACGTGTGTCGCCTGATGAGATCACTGAGGTGAGGCACTCACAAATCATCCCATGGAGGAGTGCATACTCAAGAGGTACGCGCTCGACCAGTGGTCCACACCAATTCGGGCGCGGCCGAACGCACGAGGAGAGTGATGACCGGTCAGGGCACACTGGACGGCAACCCCCGGGTGCCGAAGTACTACCAGGTGAAGAAGCAGCTCCTGGAACTGATCGAGGCGATGCCGGCGGGCAACCCGGTGCCCCCGGAGCGGGCCCTGGCCACCCAGTTCGGGACCTCGCGCACCACGGTGCGCCAGGCCCTCACCGAGATGGTCGTGGAGGGGCGGCTGCTGCGCATCCAGGGAAAGGGCACGTTCGTGGCCAAGCCCAAGGTCGCCCAGGTGCTCCAGCTGACCAGCTACACCCAGGAGATGCGCTCGCACGGCCTGCACCCGGCCACCCGCATCCTCGACGTGAGCTACATCAACGCCGACGACCAGCTCGCCGAGCTGCTGGCGATCCGCTCCGGCGGCCGGGTGCTGCGCATCGAGCGGCTCCGGCTGGCCAACGGCGAGCCGATGGCCGTGGAGACCGCCCACCTGGCGGCCCGGCGCTTCCCCGGCCTGCGCCGGCAGCTGGACCGCTACGCCTCGCTGTACGAGGCGCTGGCGAGCGCCTACGACGTCTCGCTGGCCGAGGCGGAGGCGTCCATCGAGACCGTGCTGGCGACCCCCAACGAGGCCCGGCTGCTCGGTGTGGACGTGGGCCTGCCGCTGGTGCTGCACTGCCAGCACAGCTTCGACCGGGACGGGCACCCGGTGGAGTGGGTGCGCTCGCTGTACCGGGGCGACCGCTACAAGTTCGTCACGCGCCTGCGCCCCCCGACCGACTGAGCCCCCCGGCCGACGGCCCCTCTCCCCCTGCGCGGCGCCTCCCCGCGCCCCCTCCGTACGGGCGCGGCGTGCGGGACCCGGACCGCGCCCGGGTCCCGCACCGCGCGGCTACCCGCGGTCCAGGACGGTGGCCAGCGCCTCCACCACCCGCGGGTCGTACTCGGTGCCCGCGTCCATGCGCAACCGGTCCAGCACCGCCTCCCGGCGCTCGGCGTCGCCGTTCTCGCCCACCAGGTCGTCGAAGGCGTTGGCGACCTTGATGATCCGGCTGCCCAGCGGCGGCACGCCCTCGTCGTCGTCCCCGGCGACCGGCTCGCACTGGCGGCGCACCACCTCGGCGACGGAGTCCAGCACCCCGGTCTCCCGGATGATCCCCGCGCCCAGTTCGGCGATGCGCCGCTGCTCCCGGGGCGAGGCCAGCACGGTCGCCCCGCCCGCGATGGGCTCGCGCAGCGACAGCTGGCCGATGTCGTGCATCAGCGCCGCGTACTCCAGTTCCAGCAGCTCGGCCTCGGCCAGGCCCAGCTCGCAGCCGACCAGGTGCGACAGGTGGCTGACCCGGCGCGAGTGCCCGTTCTCCACGTACCCGCCGACCTCGGTCACCCGCGACAGCGCGCGCACGGTCTCCAGGTAGGTGCGGCGCACTTCGGCGTGCCTGCGGAAGGCCACCTGGGCCACCAGCAGCGGGGCGCTGAACACCAGCAGCCCGGCCAGGCCGGTGACGGTGCAGGACAGCGCGATGAGCACACCGCTGGAGCCGGTGGCCATGCCCGAGGCGAACTGGGCGCGCATCTCGTCGCCCGCCGCGACCCGCAGCCGGGTGCGCAGCCGCTCGGCGCGCAGCACCGCGGCCAGCAGGGCGTCCACCGTCCACACGGTCAGTACCAGGGTGAACATGAGCAGCGTCGCCGCCACCGAGGGCCCCGACAGCCCCAGGTGCTCGGCGATGGGCCGGAAGCCGACGGCCAGCAGCCCGGCGGAGAGCACCCGGCGGGCGACGTCCTCCACCCGCGGGGTGCGGCCCACCGCGACGTGCGGCAGCTCGCCCACCGCCACACCGCAGGCGACCACCGCCACCACCTGGAGGGGCGAGTGGTCCGAGGGCCCCTGCCCCAGGTTCAGCAGGAAGGCGTACCCGACCGCCCCCGCCGAGGCGATCGGCGCGACCTCCCGGTGTCCGGGCAGGGTGATCCTCACCAGTTCGCCGACGGCGATGACCAGGCAGAAGCACAGGGCCACATAGGGTTCGACGAACCCGGTGGCCGAGGTCCACACCAGGGAGACCAGCGAGACCGAGCCCACCACCGCCACCAGCAGGGCGCGCACCGGGCGGGAGGTCCTCCAGACCGGCCCGCTCCGGGGCCGGTGGCCGAGCGCGCCGCCCTCGGGGCCCGTCGGCCGCCCGGGGGGCGGCCCCTCCGTCTGCCGTTGTGTCATCACCGGTCCCGACCGCCCGTCGCGGTGCCCGTGGGCAGCGCCGTCGTGGGGGCCGCGCCCTCGACGGGCGCCGTCCCCTGCTCGGCGGGCACGGCGGCGGGCGCGGTGCCCGGTCCGGTCCCGCCGGCCGCCCCGTCCTCCGCGGAGGCGGCCTCCGCCGCGGCCGAGCCGTAGCAGCCGCCCGGCGGCTCGGCGATGTCGGGCGTCTCCCAGCCCTCGCGCTCCACCGCTCGGACCAGGGCCTCCACCATGCGCGGGTCGAACTGGGTGCCCGCGCAGGCGCGCAGTTCGACGATGGCGTCCTCCACCGACCACGCCTTGCGGTAGGAGCGCGTGGAGGTGAGGCAGTCGAAGACGTCGGCGACGCTGATGATGCGGGCGGACTCGGGGATCTCCATCCCCACCAGCCCCATCGGGTAGCCGCGGCCGTCGAGGCGCTCGTGGTGGTGCCGGATCCCGGCCAGCGCCTCGTCCAGGAAGCCGATCTCCCGGACGATCTCGTAGCCGCGGGTGGGGTGCAGCTTGATGGCGGCGTACTCCTCGTCGGTGAGCTTGCCGGTCTTCTGCAGCACCTTCGTGGGCACGCCGAGCTTGCCGATGTCGTGGAGCATCCCCGCGTAGCGGATCTTCTGCACCCGTTCGGCCGACATCCCCAGCTCGCGGGCGATCATGGCCGAGCCCTCGGCGACGCGCATGCAGTGGCCGCGCGTGTAGTAGTCCTTGGTCTCCACCGCCTGGCAGAGCGTGGCCAGGGTGGCCTCGTGCGCCCTGGCCTCGTCGGCCTGCTGCGCGAACGCCCAGCGGGCGATGAACAGCGGCAGCAGGACCAGCAGCGGTGCGACGATCCCCACGCCGTCCCAGACCGCCGCGATGGCCAGGCCGAGCATCTGGTAGCCCATCGAGGACAGCTCGACCGCCACCAGGGGCCGCCAGTTGAAGCGGCCGCGCCCGCGCGGGCGCGCCTGGCCGAGCGTCCAGAACAGGACCCCGACCAGCAGCGAGTTGACGGCGGAGTGCGTCAGGACCGCGGCGACGTAGGGGAGGACCACGGCCGGGAAGTCCGCCTCGCCGAGTCCTCCCACCACGCCGCCGCACAGCAGGTAGACATGTCCGGCCGCGAACGCCGCCAGTGCGAACTGCGCTCCGTTGAAGGCGCGTTTGACCGCGGCCAGCCTCCGGACCGCGAAGCATGAGGCGAAACCGACCAGCGCCGCCCCGACGGGACCGACGAGGACGACCGCGGCCAGCGAGACCGCCGAGCTCGGCGACATCCCCGCCTTGCCGCCCGACCCGACACTCGTACTGATCGACTCGGCGACCACGAACAGCAGCGCCACCATGATGAGCGTCTGCAGATCTATGCCCGAATAGGGCCCGATGAGCAGGATGGCGACAGCACTGACAACGATGATCCCGATGTAGACACGCGCGCCCCCGGGAAGAGCCCGCACCCTCGTTCACCTCCCACCAGCGACGACCGGACTGTCATGGTTTCACCGGTTCTGTTCTACCACCAGGACCATCCCGTGAAGGAGGAAGCGGCCAAGATCGCCGCGGCGGCGGTGTGAAGCAGAGCCATGAACATCGTCGTCCCCTCTCCCCTGAACGGCATGCCGCCTTTCCCCGGGCACGCCGCGTAAATTACCCCATTCGTTGGATATGGCGTCCAGTTTAACGGGCCCCGAAGGCACCCGGATTCCCCACAACCCGAACCATCGGCGCCACGGACTCCGAAGGGGATGCGAAGTTCCGGAGTATGGAATTACTAATTCAATTAGCAATCACGGGCGACTACCCTGAGTGACCATCGCCCTCGGCGGCGTGATCGCGGAAGACCGGAACCCGAGCCCACTTGCCTGGCAGCCCCCCGCAAGGCCATCAGCTCCGACTACACAAAGTGATCACCCGTGGCCACTCCCCGCACTCGCAGGAAAAATCATTCCGAGTCGATCACAGGCCGGGTCGGCCGAAGGGGGTCGGGCGTGTCGCAGGAGAGGACGAAGGCGTCACCCGGAAAGTCCGATGACCAAAAACCCCCACACCATAGGGGAATCCGAACACCCATTCCCAAGAAATAGCGCAAAACCCCATCAAGGCCGCATCATATGACAAGACCCCAGAAAACCCGCAAGACACCAAAAAGGCGGAAGCTGGCATTCCAGCTTCCGCCCAGGGGTGTTCCGGACTTCCGAAAAAAGAACCGGGTCCGTGCGGGAACCGCGTCCGTGCGCGGCTCAGGCGAACGTTCCGGGCCCCGCCGCCTCGCGGGCCGCCTGCTCGTCCCGGGCCCGGGCGAGCCGGCCCAGGACCTTGTCCCGCAGGTCCAGCGGGACCGGGTCGCACCCGCAGTGCTTGGCGACGAGCTTCTTCACCGCCTCGTCGAGCCCGTACTCCTCCAGGCAGGGCTCGCACCCGTCCAGGTGCCGCCTGATCTGCTCGCAGTTGTTCTCTTCCAGCTCCCCGTCGATGTACGTGTAGAGCTTGTCGAGCACCTCGCTGCACGGGGTGTCCCCGTGACGACCCTGGCCGCTCATCGCCGATCTCCTCGATCCGACCCGTCCTGACCCCGCCCGCCCGCGGACGATCCAGAGGCGGCGGCGCCGGCCGTGGCGCGCACCGCGGGGAGGAAGCCGCGGTCGACCGCGTACTCCTCCAGGAGGGACCGGAGCTGGCGGCGCCCCCGGTGCAGCCTGGACATGACCGTTCCGATCGGCGTCCCCATGATCTCGGCCACCTCCTTGTAGGCGAAGCCCTCGACGTCGGCGAGGTAGACCGCGATCCGGAAGTCCTCGGGCAGCTCCTGCAGCGCCCGCTTGACGTCGCTGTCGGGGAGGTGCTCCAGGGCCTCGGCCTCGGCGGACTTCAGGCCAGCCGCCGTGTGCGAGGCGGCCTGCGCCAGCTGCCAGTCCTCGACGTCCTCGGTGCCGGCCTGCTTCGGCTCGCGCTGCTTCTTGCGGTAGGAGTTGATGAAGGTGTTGGTGAGGATGCGGTACAGCCACGCCTTGAGATTCGTCCCCTCCTTGAACTGGTGGAACGAACCGAACGCCTTGGCGAAGGTCTCCTGTACGAGATCCTCCGCGTCGGCGGGGTTGCGGGTCATGCGCAGCGCCGCGGAGTAGAGCTGGTCGAGAAAGGGAAGCACATCCCTCTCGAAGCGCTCTTCCCGCTCCTCGGCTGTCTCCTGGCCCTGATCCAAGCCCGTCGGCCTCCTCGCACTGGTCCCGGCTGGGAAATCCGTACCTCCAAGATACGGTTCCCCGGCACGGGGCCGCGCATCGGCACCACGTGGCGTGGACAACGCCTCCTCGCGTTCGAGGCACGCACCGGCGATCGGCATGGTCTGGCGGTCCTCCTCGGAAAATCCCTGGTGGCGGTGGGACCGGGGCCCTCCCCGGTCGCGGTGTTCGGTCACAACAACGGCCGCCGCCCGCTGATTCCGGTCCGGACACGGGCCGAAGGTCCCCTCCTCGCGGAACTTCGCCGATCGGACGCGTCCGGGGAGGTGAGGCATGGCAGAGTGCGGGTAAGACCCTTTGAAGGATGGGAGAGGAGTGCACGTGCGACCGTCCTCGACTCCGGCCTCCGACCGCCCCCGGTCACCGGCGGCCCAGTTCGCCACCCCCGACCGGCTCTCCGACTACTGGCGGTTCTACTGGGCCGTCGCCGAGGCGCAGATCGCCCGCTGGCTCCCGGAGGTCCCCTCCCGGCTGCTGGACCTGTCCAGCCCGGACTACCAGGGGACTCCGCGCGCCGTCGCCGCGGGACACGACGTGGTCGCCCTGCTGCCCTCCGCGGACTCGGCGGTGCGCAGGCCGCTGCGCCTGGTCAACGGACGCGCCGCGGTGCCCCGCCCGGCCCGCCGCGGGCGGCTGCGCCAGATCGTGGGGGACGCGGCGTTCCCGCGCTTCCTGGCCGCCGAGAGCTTCGACGGGGTGATCGCCGACAACCGGGTGCTGTCCCGGCAGCTGGCCACCGAGGAGTCGGTGGCCGAGATCGCCCGGGTGCTGCGGCCCGGCGGCCGGGTCCTGCTGTGCGTCGACTCGGTGGTGCTGGGCATGGCCCTGCTCGCCGAGCAGGACTGCTGGCCCGAGCTGAGCCACGCGCCCAGCGCCGACGTCCTGCTGGTGCCCTGGCCCGACGGGTCCATCACCCGCTGCTTCACCGCCGAGCAGCTCACCGACACCCTCACCGAGGCGGGCCTGGAACTGGAGTGGATCAAGCCCCGCACGGTGCTGTCGGCGTCCACGGTGGAGATGATGCTCGCCCGCGACCCGCGTTCGATGAACCGGCTGGTCGAGATGGAGCTGCGCGCCACCGAGTCCGACGACTACGTCGGCGTCCACCTCGTCGCCGCGGCCCGCAAGCCCCTCTAGATCGTGTTCGGCGGATGCCCTCGAGCGTTCCGGCGCTCGCGCCGAATGCCGGGAGCGGCCGCGGGGCGTTCTCTCGCAGGGCGGCCGGCGCAGGTCGGCCCGTCCGAGCGCGGGCGGCGCGGTGAGAGGCGGCCCCACGGCCGCGACCCGGAACGATCCGCCGAACACGCCCTGGCGCCCGCCCTCCGAACACCCCCTGTGCCATGGGGGTTCCGGGGGCCCGGAGGAGGCGCCCAAGGGAAGAGGCCGGGCGGAGGCGTCCACGGGAAAGCGCGGCGTGGGCCGTCCGCCGGGGCCGGTGATCGGCGAGGACCTGGACGCAGCACCTAAGGCTCCGGCCCTCGAGGGCCGCCGACGGCACGGCCGTGCTGGGCCGGAAACGGGCCGGCGGTACCGCCGCCGGCCCGTTCAGGGACGCCCGGTGCGCGTCCGGGCCGTCAGGGCCCCGGGGTCACCCGGACCGTTCGGTGATGGGCAGGTACACCCGCCCGCCCTGCTCCCCGAACTCGGCGGACTTGTCGGCCATCCCCCGCTGGATGGCCTCGACCGTGTCCAGCCCGTTCTCCGCCGCGTAGCGGCGCACGTCCTGCGTGATCTTCATCGAGCAGAACTTGGGCCCGCACATGGAGCAGAAGTGCGCGGTCTTGGCCGGCTCGGCGGGCAGCGTCTCGTCGTGGTACGCCGTCGCCGTCTCCGGGTCCAGCGACAGGTGGAACTGGTCCTTCCACCGGAACTCGAACCGCGCCCTGGACAGCTCGTCGTCCCACTCCTGCGCCCGCGGATGCCCCTTGGCCAGGTCGGCGGCGTGGGCGGCGAGCTTGTAGGTGATGACGCCGGTCTTGACGTCGTCGCGGTCCGGCAGCCCCAGGTGCTCCTTGGGGGTGACGTAGCAGAGCATCGCGGTGCCGTACCACCCGATCTGGGCGGCGCCGATCGCCGAGGTGATGTGGTCGTAGCCCGGTGCGATGTCGGTGGTCAGGGGGCCGAGGGTGTAGAACGGCGCCTCGCCGCACAGCTCCTCCTCCAGGCGCACGTTCTCCGCGATCCTGTGCATGGGCACGTGCCCGGGGCCCTCGATCATCACCTGCACGTCGTGGGCGCGGGCGATGTGGGTGAGCTCGCCCAGCGTGCGCAGCTCCGCGAACTGGGCCTCGTCGTTGGCGTCGGCGATGGAGCCGGGCCGCAGCCCGTCGCCGAGCGAGAACGTGACGTCGTACTCCCGGAGGATCTCGCACAGCTCCTCGAAGTGGGTGTACAGGAAGCTCTCCCGGTGGTGGGCCAGGCACCAGGCGGCCATGATGGAGCCGCCGCGCGAGACGATGCCGGTGACCCGGCGGGCGGTGAGCGGCACGTACCGCAGCAGGACGCCCGCGTGCACGGTCATGTAGTCCACGCCCTGCTCGCACTGCTCGATCACCGTGTCGCGGTAGACCTCCCAGGACAGCCGGGCCGGGTCCCCGTCGACCTTCTCCAGCGCCTGGTAGATGGGGACGGTGCCGACCGGCACGGGCGAGTTGCGCAGGATGCGCTCGCGGGTCTCGTGGATGCGCTTGCCGGTGGACAGGTCCATGATCGTGTCGGCGCCCCAGCGGGTGGCCCACACCATCTTCTCGACCTCCTCCTCCACCGAGGAGGTGACGGCCGAGTTGCCGATGTTGGCGTTGATCTTGACCAGGAAGTTCTTGCCGATGATCATCGGCTCGGACTCGGGGTGGCGGCGGTTGGCGGGAATGACCGCCCGGCCCACCGCCACCTCGGAACGGACGAACTCGGGGTCCAGGCCCTCGCGTTCGGCCACGAACCTCATCTCGAGGGTGATGGTCCCGGCCTTGGCGTGGGCGAGCTGGGTGTCGGCCCCGTTGACGGGGGTGCGGGAGCGGATCCACTCCCCGCGCAGGGCGGGCAGCCCGGCGCGGACGTCGATGTGCGCGGTGTCGTCGGTGTAGGGGCCGGAGGTGTCGTACAGGTCGAAATGGCCGCCGTCGGTGAGTCCCACCCGGCGCCCGGGGATCCGGAGGGTGAAGCCCTCGGGGGTCTCGATGTCCCGGTAGACCTTGGATGATCCCATGATGGGACCGGTGGTCACCCGGTGCTCCCCGGTGGTGGGACCGGTGTCACGGCTCTGCGAAGCCGTCATGGCATGCCTCCCTACGTCGGAATTACCCGAACAGGTTCTGCGGTCGGCGACACCGTTGAGCCGCCCTCTCAGCCCGCCATGGCGCGAGCTCCCGCGTTGCGTTATCCCGTTGTGGGGCACGGTCGGGCCGTACCCGGGCGCGCCCGCGTTCACGGGCGGCCCCGGACACTGTACACAGGGACACCCCGGTCCCGTCCAGGGGTGCAGGGGGACCCGGAGGCGGGCCCCGGGGTCAGAAGAGGGTGTCCGGCTCCGGCCCCGACCCGGCCGCCAGCGGCGTGAGCAGGTCGGGGCGGTTGTTCTTGATGGTGTTGACGTCGGTGGACACCTCGTCCGCGACGAGCCGGTCCGCCGGGGTGTCGGCCATGATGTGCATCAGCTCGTCGGGCCCGGTGGCCGGGTCCAGCCACGCCTCCCAGTCCTGCCGGGGCACGATGACGGGCATCCGCTCGTGGATGTGCGCGAGCGCGGGGGCGGCCTCGGTGGTGATGACGGCGCAGCTCCACACCCAGCCCGCCGGGTCCTCCTCGGGGGCCTCGGGGTCGCGCCAGCGCTCGAAGATCCCGGCCATCGCCAGCGGCTCGCCGCCGCCGGGGTAGTGGACGGAGTAGGGCTTCTTGTCCGCCTTGGCCTTGCGCTTCTTGTGGTCGGGGTCGGTGGCGGGCGAGGTGCTGGCCTGGACCGTGCCGTCCCTGCCGACGAGCTGCCACTCGTAGTAGGCGTCGGCGGGCAGCAGGCAGCGGCGGCGCCGGAACGCCGTGCGGAACGCGGGCTTGTCGGCCACGGTCTCGCTGCGCGCGTTGATCATCCGGTAGCCGATGTTGCGGTCCTTGGCCCAGGAGGGGATCAGCCCCCAGCGCAGGGTGTGCAGGGAGCGCGGCCCGGGCGCGGCCTCCTCCCCGCCCTGCGGGGGCGGGCCGAGGACGGCGTACACCGGGCGGCCGGGCGAGATGTTGTAGTCCGGCTCCAGCTCCTCCAGCGGCGGCCAGGCGCGGGTGTCCACGTCCTCGCCGGGCAGGGACTCCTCCGGGAGGCCGAAGTCGAGCCGGAGCTGCTGCACGTTCCTGGACTGGGCATAACGACCGCACATGCGTCCGATCCTACGCCGACGGCACCCGCTTCCCATCCGTGACATCCGAATCCGCGGGCGCTCCCGCCCCCTCCGCGCCCCCGCGGCCGTCGCGGCCCGCGTCCCGGGAGCGGTCGCGCAGGGCGACCGCACCCCCGGCGACCAGCAGCAGGCCGCCGGCCGGGCCCAGGGCCCAGGGCGCCCACGAGTCCAGGGAGCGCAGCAGCAGGGAGCGCACCCGGGCCTGCTCGGCGCGGCCCGCGATCTGGTTCTCCCGCAGGCCCAGCTCCGCGTAGAGCAGGTGCGCCTCGCCGGAGGCGTTCTGCGGGCGCAGCGTCTCCAGCCGCGCCTCGTGGGCGTTGACGACCGTGCCGGACACCGGCTCCACCCAGTAGGTGCGCGTGAGCTCCAGCCAGCGGCCGGCGGTGACCGTGCCCTCCGCTCCGGGGGTGAACAGCCACGCGGGGACCTCGCGGGCCGACTCGGGCACCTGGGTCGCGGGGATCTCCTGGGTGTAGCGGCGCACGGTAAGCCCGGCGACCTCGTCGGTCCCCTGGAACTCCATGACGGGCGCGGCCCGCACCTCGGCGTCGTAGAAGGGGTGGTCGGCCTCCCCCACCCCGGGGGGCCAGGAGAACACCAGCCCGGCCTGGCGGACCGCCCGGTCGCCGTTCACGTGCTCGCCGCAGCAGTTGACGGCGCGGCCGGTGTCCCGGTCGACGATGGCCCGGCGGCTCCAGTGGTCGATCATGGCGCCCTCGGCGACGGTGTCCACCGACATCTCCCAGGCCGACCAGTCCGGGCCGTGGGCCTGGGCGCTGACGGACGTGTTGCGGACGATCCGCACCCCGTCCACCCACGCCCACCGGGACGTGTCCAGGTACCCGGCGCCGTCGGCGACCATCGTCACCTCGAACCGGCCCTGGGCGGGCAGCACCGCCACCCGGTCGTACACGTACAGCGGCAGCATCGCGGCCAGGGTCAGCAGGAAGGCGCCGACCGCCGCCGGGACCGTGCCCCGGGGCAGGGTGCGCCGCCCCGCGGTGTCGTCCGCGCTCATGTGCGGGCCTCCTCGTGGTCGCTCTCCCGGCCGCCGGCCTCCGGGGCGGGGCCGTCACCGTTCCACGGCCGGCTCCGGGGCCGGTCCGGGGACCGGCCCGGGCCCGGCGGGCCGGACGCGCCGCGGGCGCCGCCCGTCCCGCGCGGGTGGGCGTCGGCCCGGGACGGGTCGGGGCGCTGCCCCAGGGCCAGGACCAGGCGGGCCAGGGCGGGCAGGCACAGCAACTGGGCGACCCAGCCGCGCAGGGGCTGGCCCACCACGTCGGTGATGTCGTGGAACGGCATGTGGACCGCCAGGTGGGTGCCCACCGCCATCGCCAGGCCCGCCAGTCCCAGCGACACCGCCACCGGCCACGGCCCCGCCAGGCGGGGCAGGAGCCGCCCGCCCATGGACGGGCTCCCCGGCTTGGCGTGCCGGAGCCGGGCGGGCGCGCGGCGGCCCAGCCACCACATGCACAGCAGGATGGCGCCGACCAGGGCGGCGCCGACCGCCCCGGCGACCCAGACCCCGTACGCCAGGCCCAGCGGGAGCACGAACCACCGCGACGGCCAGGCCGCCCCGGCCGCGGGCAGCGCGCGCGCTCCGCGCAGGGCCCCGGCGGCCCCGGCGCGGCCGCCCGGCAGCAGCCGGCGCGGCCACAGGGCGGCGACCACCAGCAGGGCGGCCAGGACGCCGCCCGCGATCAGGGCCCGGTGGTAGGCGGCGTCGGGGGTGTAGGTCAGGGTCACGGTGCCCGCGCTGCCCGCCGGCAGCAGCCAGCCCTGCTTCCACCCCTCCAGGCGGACCGGCTCCAGCACCTCCCCGCCCTCCAGGCGGGCCTGCCAGCCCTCGTTGTAGTTCTCGTTGACGACGAGGAAGGAGTCGGTGTCCACGGCCTCGACGTCGAAGCGGCGCTCCCCCGGGCCCCACTCGTGCACGGTCGCGGGGGCGGTCAGGGAGACCTCGGGGCGCTCGGCCACCGACTCCCCCGAGCCCACCACGGCGGAGCGGACCTCGTACCGGTTGCCGGGGTCGACGACGATGCGGTTCTCGCCCTCCACCAGGTCCAGGGCGGTGCAGCTCTCGTAGCGCAGCGGGCGGCCGGTGAGCTGGTCGGCCAGGGTGCCCTCGCTGATCCGCGTCTCCACCCGCTGCCCGTTGACCCGCAGGGTGGGGCCCAGGCCGCAGGCGGTGGACGCGTCCCCGTCGGGGACCGGGTCGACCGGGTCCACGCCCGGCAGGGCGATGGTGCCGATCTCCAGTGCCTGGCCCTCGGGGCGCTCGAACGTGATCCGCACCGCGTCGGCGGTGAACGGCGCGAAGTCGACCCGGCCGCTGCCGTCCAGCCACCCCTCGCGCACGGTGCCGCCGCCCTCGACCGTGACCTTGATGGGGCGCAGCACGCTGTCGACGCGCGGGAAGTCCACCGTGAGATGGCTCAGCTCGACCGACCGGCCCAGCTCGATGTCGAGCCAGGGGCGCTTCTCCTCGGGGTCGGGGTACCAGACGGTGCTCCCGTCGTCGTCCAGGGCGCCGCGGCCCATCGCCGCCGGGTGCTGCACGGCGGTGGAGGAGGCGGTGACGTACGGGTACGTCCCTGCGCGGTTGGCCGCGTTCTCGGCCTCGCGCGGGTCGGTGAGGACGACCTCGCCGGACACCGAGTGCGGTGCGGCGGCCGCGGCCGCCGACAGCCCGAAGGTGCGGTCCAGCCGGCGGGCGTCCTCGCCCTGCACCTGGAGGCCGCTGTTGCACACCCACACGTGGGAGCCCTCCATGCACCCGGGAGCGGTGCCGGTGGACCCGGTGAACAGCAGGGTGCCGGCGTCGGCCGGGCCGGGCACGCGCAGGGTCCGGGCGGGCTCCAGGCCGGGCACGGAGATGGAGGTGACGCCCACCCGGGTGCCGAACCGGTACTCGGGCTCCCAGGCCAGCTCCTCCACCCGGAGCCGCAGGGTGGTGGTGTCCCCGGGCGGGACCATGACCTCCTGGGGGTCGCCGGTCTGGGCGACCGGCACGTCCACCTCGCCGGTGTCGGTGACGACGCTGATCCGGGAGGGCGGCGGGTCGTTCGCGAACTGCTCGAACGCGACCGTCAGGCCGGTGAGGTCCTGGGGCTCCTCGAACTCGACCTCGATCCACTCGCCCAGTGCGCCGGTGAACGCGCTGGACCGCCACGAGGTGGTGAGGTCGTCGTCGAGCGCGGCCTGCGGCCCGTGCCCGGGGTCGCGGTCGGCGGCGCGGGCGCCCGCACCCGCCTCGGAGGAGGAGGCGCGCACCGACGCGATCCCGATGTCCTCGGCGTGGGCGGTGTAGTCCTCCCAGGCCGGGTCGACGATGTCGGGGGCGGGGACGTCGCGTTCGAGCTCCTCGTCCTCGGTGAGGGTGGCCGACACGTTGCGGCGTACGTCGGGGTAGACGACCTCGCGGCGGCGGGCGGTGTCGGTGACGATGGTGTCCTCCGCGGACACCTGCTCGGCGCCGGGGTCGTCGCCCAGCAGCACCGGCCGATCGTCGGTGATCAGCCCCTGCTCGGCCAGGTACAGCAGCGACTCGGGGCCGCCGGTGACGCGGACGGCCTCGTCGGCGGGCACCACGCCCACCGTCGGGGCGGCGCCCTCCACCTCGTAGATCGTCAGCGCCGGGTAGGGCTGGTCGAACCACTGCGAGGCGGAGTGGTGGTCCAGGGAGCCCATGGGCGCCCCGAACTCGGCCACCGGCGTGATGCCGGGCGAGGCTTCGAGCGCCTGGTGGACGCGGGCCGGCCAGCCGCCGTGGTTGTCCACGCGCTGGAGGTCGTTGCGGACCAGCAGGTGGGTGACGCCCATCCGGGCCAGCGTGGCGGAGAGCCCCGCCGAGCCGCGTCCGGAGGACACCCGCTGGTCGATCTCGTGGGTGAGCCGGGAGACCCCCGCCGAGCCCCACGGGATGATCTGGTGGTTGGTCCAGGCCCCCTCCAGGAGGGGTTGCAGGGGCTCGTCCAGGGGACGGCCCCACTCGTACTCCCCGCGCCCCGAGCCGGGCAGCGCCATCGTCATGCCGCGCTCGTCGGAGCGGTCGTTGAGCCAGTCCACCGCCTCGCGCCAGTACCCGGGGAGGGCGACGAACCCGCCCGCCGGGGCCACGCCGACGGTGGCGATGGGGACGAGGGTGACCAGGAACGCGGTCGCGCACACGGCGGCCACGGTGCGCCGCACCCGGCCCGAGACCGGTTCGCCGCGCCGGTCGGCCCGGTCGCGGGCGACCACCACGGGCAGGTGCGCCAGCCCCAGCACCACCGGCAGCCGGATGAGCGCGTCGAACTTGTGGACGTTGCGGAACGGGGCCAGCGCGCCGTCCAGGAGCTCGCGCATGGTCCCGGCGAACGGGCCGGTGAGGTCGCCGGTGTAGCCGGCGACGACGATCGCCGTGCCGGTGAGCAGGGTGGTGACCAGGAAGAAGCGCTCGGGGGTGCGCCGGTTGACGAGCCCGGCCAGGCCCAGCCCGGCGACCAGCGCGGTGACCGCGATCAGCCAGGGGGTGAGGGACAGGGCCGCGCCCGAGGGCAGGGCCGTGTTGCCCTGGTCGGGCAGGAAGCCCATCCAGTTGGAGGTGCCGCGCAGCGCGTTGAGCAGCGAGGTGATGCCGGTGGTGACGGCGGCGTCCTCGGTGTAGGGCATGAACGAGTACACGTACCGCGACATCAGCAGCAGCGGGGCGACGTACCAGAACGTGGCGGCGACCAGCGCCACCGACCACCAGAAGATCATCCGCCGCTTGCGCGGGCCGCGGGAGCGGGTGAGCAGGTACAGGCCGGGGACGATGAGGACGGCCAGCTCGGAGGCGGCGTTGGTGCCGCCGCACAGCAGGAACGCCGCCCCCGACAGCAGCGCCATCCGGGCCGGCGGGTAGCCGCGCCGGGCGCCCAGGACCAGCGGCAGCAGCACCCACGGCATGAGCAGCATCGGCTGCAGCTCGGCGGAGTTGTACGACAGCAGCGTCAGCACCCGGGGGGCCAGCGCGTAGGCGACGCCGGCCAGGATGCGGGTGTTGACGGTGCCGATGTCCAGCGCTCCGGCGACCTTGTACACGCCCAGGAACGCGGCCACCAGCAGCACCGCCATCCACGAGCGCTGGACGAGCCACTCGGGCATGCCGAGCCACTCCAGCAGCAGGTGGAACGGCCCGTTCGGGAAGAAGTACCCGTAGGCCTGGTTCTGGATCTGCCCGAAGTAGGAGGCGTCCCACAGGTGCAGGGCGCGCTCCATGAACCCCAGGGGGTTGACCGTCAGGTCCAGCTTGGTGTCGCTGACGATCCGGCCGGGGTCGATGCTGGCCGCCAGCGCGCCCAGGAGAAGGCACACCGCGAGGACCTTGAGCCGCCGCAGCAGCTTCTCGTCCACTCCCCCGGAGACGGGGGACGGTGTCCTGGAATCCTCCGGTTCGCGCCTGGCGGTGGATTCCGCCGAAGTCACTTCTCTGCTTTCCTGCCTGAGGTCGTGTCGGGGGCGTCCGCGCCACCGGGGAGATCGAGTTCGCGGGCGACCAGGCGGGTCATCCGCGCACCGCTGGCCTCCCAGGTGAAGCGGTCGGCCCAGGCCCGGCAGGCCCGGCGGACGGCTGCTCTGCGGTGGGGGTCGGACAGCTCCTTCAACGCCCGGGAGACGACATCGGCCAGTTCCTCGCCCTCGCGCACCAGCCATCCGGTTTCGCCGTCGCGGACCGAATCGCGCAGTCCGTCCACATCGTAGGCCACGGTGGGCACGCCCAGGCGCGCCGCCTCGATGACGGTCAGGCCCCACCCCTCGAACTCGGAGGCGGTGACGTGCAGGTGGCTGGAGGCCAGAACGCTGTTCTTGTCCTCCTCCGGCAGGAACCCGTGGAGGCGGACCCGGTCGGCCGTGCCGTCCCGGGAGATCTGCTCGGCCAGGTGCTCGCCCTCGGGGCCGCGGCCGACGATGTGGACCCGCAGCCGGGGGTGCTCCCCCTCCAGGGCGCGGGCCAGGTCGGCGACCTGGGAGACGCGCTTCTGCACCACCAGGCGGCCGAGGCTGACGATCGCCGGGTCGCCCATGTCGTCGGGGGCGTCGTCCAGGGGCTTGAGGGGGCCCTGCACGCCCCCGTTGTGGATGATCTCGACGGGCGCGCGCCAGCCCAGCTTCTCGCGCAGCGCGCGGCGGGAGGACTCCGAGACGGTGACGGTGGTGCAGTCGCGGTAGACCCACGAGGCGACGGTCGACTCGACGAACCGGCCGAACCACGCCAGCGGCGCCGAGAAGTAGGCGTTGAACTGGAGGTCGTGGACGTGGTGGACGATGCTGACCACCCTGGTGCGGCGGCGCAGGACGAGGCGGGACAGGAAGGGGATGCCGTTCATGCAGTCGAAGGCGAGCTGGTACTCGCGGCGCCACAGGGCGAGCCAGGCCATCACGCGCGGGTAGACGGTGAAGCGGCCGCCCATGCGGCGGATGACGATCCCGTCCCTGGTCTCCACGCGGGCCTGGTGGGGCTCGCGGCTGGTGAGGAAGGTGACGATGGCACCGCGTTCGGCCAGGTGGCGGCTGATCCGCCAGGCGTACTCCTCGGCGCCGCCGGCCGCGCTCTGCCAGGGGTCGCGCCAGTTGATCATGACCAGGCGGACGCCGTCGAGCCGGGGGCCGAGGTCGACGGGGTCCTCCTCGGCGGCCGCCGGGACCGGGGCGGGGTTCGCGGTGACCGTGGGCAGGCCTCGGTGGTGGGCCTTCGAGAAGACCACGCGCTCTCCTTCCGCGGGGTGTCCGGGACCCGGCGCGTCCGAGACCCTCCGGGGTGGATCGAACACGGAGGGCGAGGGCGCACGGGAAGAGCGGTGGGCACGCCGAACAGGCCCATCGACCGGACGTCTGTGGGGATGGGGGCGGTCGGGGCAGAGGACCGCCGGGACGGGGGGACGGATGGGCGCCCCGCTGGGGGCGAGGCGCCCGAAGGACCTCGATGAACTCGGGCGGCCTAGCGGTCGCCGTAGTTGTAGAGGGTTTCGTTCACCGGTTCCGCGGTGGCGGTGGACTCGGTGGCGATGTTGGTGACCATGTAGGCCGACCCGCCAGCCAGAGCCGCACCGATCACGCAGGCGGCGATTACCTTGATCACTAGGGGATCTCCTTCCGCGCGCCCGGACGCCGTTCGACGCCGGTGCGCTGGAACCCGAGACTAGAACCTGATCTAGCTACAGACCAGATGATTGCCCCAACTGTAACTAACCCGCAGGTAACTTCCAACCCCGAAATGTCCGCTTCTTCGGTGTTGATCGGCCCTGCGAGCACTTCCAAAAGGGTCATCTCAGGCCCCTCGACCACCACCGAGAACCCGTCCGCATCAGACCAGAACCGGTTATCGACCGGGGCGGACACCGCCACGTACCGCACGCCCAGCGCCGCCAGCTCGGCCGCGTCCAGGGACTCCGGCAGCCCGGTCCGGGGGTCGGGCCCCAGCACCGCGGCCGCCTCCCTCGCCAGCCCGTCCTCCCCGCGCACCACCACGGTCCCGCCGTCGGGGGTGCCCACCATCAGGTCGTCGTTCCAGACGGTGCGCCGGTCGAACAGCCTCGTCGCCGGGTCCAGCACCACCGCGGGCCCGCCCGACCAGTCGATCCCCCGGTAGGCGCTCCAGGGCAGGACCAGCACCGTCCCGGGCCGGTCGTCGGCGGCCACCGCCGCCTGCGCCGCGAGCCAGTCCCGCGGGTACTCCGCCGGCGCCAGCGCCCCCTGCGCGCCCCAGAGCAGCCCGGGCAGCGCCACCACCGGCAGCACCGCCAGCCCCGCGGCGGCGGCCGCCCCGGCGATCCGGCCGGCCGCCGGCGTCCGCCGCCCGGCCGGGCCCGCGGGCCCGGACCCCGCCGGAGTACCGGGCTCCCCGGTGCCCCGGGTCGCCGCACCGGCCCCGCCGCCCCCCGGACCGTCCGCGGTCCCCCCGGCGGGCCGGGAGAGCCACAGGGCCGCCGCCCCCAGCCCCAGCGCCTGCACCAGCGCCAGGGGCGCCACATAGAGCTGGCCGTCGCGCAGCGGGCCGAACCCCGGCCACAGGCCGATCAGCCAGGCGAGCACGCCCCGCCCCGGCTCGGTGGCGCCCAGCAGGGCCACCCCGAACCCGAGCACCGCCGCCGCGGTCAGCCCCGGGCCGAACCCCGGGCGGCCCCGGTACAGCCACCACGCCCACCCCGCGACCGCGGCCAGGCACAGCGCCAGGCGCAGGGCCACCGCCACCGGGTCTCCGTACCCCGCCGGGACCGCGTGCGCGTTCCACACCCCGCCCAGCAGGAACAGCGACCCCGCCGTCCCCAGCGGGGTGTCGGCCCGCGGCGCGAACGCCTCCACTCCGGCCGGGTCGGTCGTCGCGCCCGCCGCCCCCGCCGTCAGCGCCGGCACCAGCCAGGGCAGCGACACCACGACCAGCGCGCCCGCCAGCAGCCCGCCGCGGCGCAGGCCGCCGCGCCCCCACAGCGCCACCGGACCCGCCGTCAGAGCGGTGAGCACCACCGAGGAGAACCCGCCCACCGCCGCGGGGACCAGTGAACGCACCACCCCCGCCAGCGGCCCGCGCGCCGCCCCCACCACCCAGGGCAGCCCGGCGTAGCCCAGCAGCATCGCCCACTGGCCCAGCAGCAGGCGCTCGGCCACGAACGGGTTCCACACGTACGCCGCGCCCGCCACCACCGCGGCCGCCGGGGACGGCATCAGCCGGGCCGCGCCCGCGGCGCCCACCACGAAGACCGCCGCCAGCGCCGCCGACTGCACCGCGTCCCCCGGCAGCACCCACGACAGCGCCGCCGCCACGGCGTCGCTGGGGATCGCCCGGGGGAACCCGTCCGCACCGCGCAGCACCGTCGGCAGCGACAGGTCGGGCACGAACACCATGTCGTAGCGCAGCACGTAGCCGGGCCCCAGCGCGGGGCCCAGTGCGAGCACCGCCGCGACCAGGCCCACCGCCCAGGGCAGCCAGCGGGACATCCGCGACCTCCTCACCGGTACCACTGCGCCCTAGGGACGCGCCGTCAGGATCGAGTCGGAGAACCTTCCCTCGACGTAGTCGCGGTGGGAGCGGACGACGATCTCGTAGTCGCCCGACACCGTCACCGCCCACCGCGGGTCCTCGCCGGCCGAGCCCAGCGTGCGCCACCCCTCCCCGTCGTCGGGGCCCAGGCCGTCGCGCCGCTCGCACCGGGGGTCGCCGGGCGCCGGCGGCGCCACCGGGGGCTCCGGGTCCGGCCCGGGGTCGGGCCGGGGCGTCGGGGTCGGCTGCGGGTCCACGGGCCCCGGGCTCGGGTCGCCCCCGCCCGGCGGCGGCTCCACCGGTCCGTCGTCGGGCGAGCGCACCCCGTCGGTCGTGTCGGCCGGGGCCCGCCGGTCGTCGGCGAACGAGCACTCCAGCGGCCGCACCCACACCTCGTAGTGGGTGGCGTCCTCCACCCGCTCCCACACCAGGGTGGCGCCCCCGTCCTGGAGGCGGATCCAGGCGGGCCCCGGCGGCGGGTCCCCGCGCCACACCAGCTGGACGGGCTCGGAGGCCCGGCCGGAGTCGCGCCCCTTGAACGGGATCACGGTGAACTCGTACCGGGCCCCGCTGAACAGGCCCTCCACCAGCGCCGAGTACTTCCCGCCGTCCTCCTCGACCTCCAGCGGCAGCACCGTCTCGCCGTCGGGGTCGGGGGCCACCCTGCGCTGGGTCACCCGGTAGTCGGTCGCCCCCGGCACCGCCTCCCAGCTGAGCACCAGCCCGTCGTCGCCCTCCTCGTGCCCGGGCTCCGGAGCGGTCAGCGGACCGACCTCCATCTCGGGCAGCGGCCGCGGGTGGGCCGGCCCCACGCCCAGGGGGTCGGCCAGGGCGTCGGCGAACGCCGCGGCGATGCGCAGCTCCCCCCGCGCGTTGGGGTGCGCCTCGTCCCAGTTGTCCCGCGCGGGCGAGTACCCGTCGGCGACCCGGGCGACGACCACCGGGGAGTCGGCCGAGGTCAGCTGCTCGGCCAGGGCGACCACGCCCATGTTGAAGCGGGCGATCTCGGAGTTGGCCCGGGCGTCGTCGGCGGTCCCCTCCACCGGCGGCAGCTCGCCCACGACGAACCGCGTCTCCCCCTGGACCACCCGCACCGTCGAGACGGTCTCCCCGACCCCCTCCAGGGCGTGGTCGGCGGTGCCGCCGCCCAGGATGTCCTCCAGGCCGGACAGCAGCAGCAGGTAGTGCGGCTCGTACTCGGCGGCCAGCCGGGACACCTCGTCGGAGAGGTCCCCCGCCGAGTACCCCCAGCGGGCGGCGTGGTCGCGGTCGAAGTCGGGCACGGCGTAGGAGTCGTCGCCGAACTCCTCGCCGGCCAGGTCGTAGAGGTCGTCGTAGGGGCCCACGAAGTCGACCGCGACCTCGCTCCCGGTCAGGTGCCGCCACAGGTGGTAGCGCCAGGTGTGGTCGCCGCTGCTGCCCTGGGTGAGGGAGTCCCCGACGACCATCACCCTCAGCTCGCCCGAGGGCGGCCCGGGCACCGGGACCGGGCCGTCGGAGCCCTCGTCGCCCCGCCCGGTCAGTCCCGGGGAGCCGGCCTGGATGAACAGCAGGGTGACGGCCATCGCCGCCAGCATGATGCCGAGCAGGCCCAGGGGCCCGGGCTCGAAACGGGAGGTTCCGGAGCCGCGGTGGCGCCAGGCGGCCAGCCCGCGCCAGGTGAGGGTGCGCCAGCTGACGTCCTGCCAGGTGAGGGTGCGCCAGTGCGCGAGGCGTTCGGTGACCGCGGTGCGCAGGGCGTCTCGGCGGCGGGCGAGCGCCTCCCGCAGTGTGGCCCGGGCAGCACTCGGCCCGGCCCCGCCCTCCGCCGAGGAGGACGCGGAGGCGTCCCCGTCGGGCCCACCCGGCTCCCGCACCGTTCCCCAATCCCACCGCCACAGCGGTATCGGAACGTGTTCTACATCAACATCCGCCACGCCCTCAGCCGGTTGCCAGGGAGCGTCGGGCGCAACACAAAGCTGGCCACACCAGACTAGAACTGGTTATATGGAGGCCGTCAACCCGAGCACACCCTTTCCGCGCGGAGAGGGCCGCAGAGCATGACGTTAGCGGTACGCCGTACCCGGCGCGACACCCCCTCCCGAACCCCGCCGCCCTCCCCGATCCGAAAGGCGCATCCGTGATCGGACTCGTGGTCGCCCTGCTGGCCGCCGTGGTCTACACCGTGGGCCTGACCGTGGAGCAGCGGGCCCTGCACGGCTCGGAGTCCATCTCCGTCAACCGCCCCCTGCACCTGGCCCGCGTCCTGCTGGGCAACCCCCGCTGGGTGCTCGGCTGCGTGTTCGCGGCGCTGGGCAGCGTCGGCCTGATCGTCTCCCTGGGCCTGGCCCCGGTGTCGGTCGTCCAGCCCGCCTTCGCCGCCGGGGTGGCCTGCGGCCTGCTCGTGATGACCCTCGTCCTGGGCGAGCGCATCACCCGCGGCGAGTACATCGCCCTGGGCCTGATGCCGGTGGCGCTGGGCCTGCTGGGCCTGTCCACCGCCGACGGCGGCGAGACCGGCACCACCGCGCACACCCCCCTGCTGGTCGGCGTCAGCGTGGCCACCGTCATCGCCTGCGTCGCCGTGATGGCGTTCGTCGGCGGCCGGGGGCGGTACGTTTCGGCCGCCGCCATGGGCGCCGCCGCGGGGCTCGCCCAGGGCAGCGCCGGACTCCAGGGCAAGGGCCTGGGCGGGCTGATCAGCGACCACGGCCTGTGGAACGCGGTCGTCCCCGCGCTCCTCTCCCCGTTCCCCTACCTGTACGCCCTGGGCTGGGCGGTGGGGATCGTGCTGTTCCAGACCTCCATGCAGCGCTCCCGGGCCTCGATCACCGCACCGGTGTCCAACGTGGTCGGGAACGTGTTCATGGTCGTGGCCGGCACCCTGCTGTTCGGCGAGAGCCTGCCCGACGACCCGGTGCTGCTGGGCCTGCGGATCGGCGGCTTCGCCCTGACCCTGGTCGTGGTGGTGCTGGTGCGCGGCAACGTGGCCCGGGCCGAGGCCGACACCAGCCGCAAGCGCGCCGCCACCCTCGTCGAGGGCTGACGGCGGCGCCGGGGCCCGGACGGGCCCCGGCCGCGGGCGGGCGTCAGACCGCGACGGAGACGGCCCGGCGCAGGCCCGGGGCGGCGACGTCGGCCCAGGCCCGCACGACGCTCTCGGGGCGGTCGGCCTCGTCCTCGGACAGGATCAGGCCGGGCTCGGCGACCCACGCGCCCAGGTCGGCCAGGAGGATCCGCAGGTCCTCCTCGATGCCGCGGCTGTTGCGCAGGTCGTCGACGACCGCCAGGGGCACCGCGACGGTGTGGCCCAGCCCCAGCTCGGGCAGGCGGTCGAGGAACACCTTGAGCAGCCCGGTGTAGGTGCCGTGCGCCTGCGGGGAGGCGACCAGCAGGACATCGCTCTCGCGCACCCTGGCCAGGGCGCCGTCGACGGCGGCGGAGGAGTCGGCGAGCAGCTCCGGCCCCAGGTCGCCGAGGTCGATGACCTCGGGCGCGTCGGCGACGCCGGCGCGGGCGGCGACCTCGGCGGCGGCCGCCAGGGCGGTGGAGCGGACGGAGGCGCGGGAACGGGGGGCGGCGACGAGCACGGTGAAGCGGGTCATGCGAGAACTCCTGGGTTCGGTCAGAGCGAGCCGGGATCGACCGGAGGGACCGTCGGGGCGGTGATCGGGACCTGGTTCCCCGACAGTGGGGACTGCGGTTCGGTGACACCGGAGAGGACCGTCGTTCCCCTTACCGACACGGTGCGCGGACCTCGTCGTCCAAGGCGGGGTGTGTCGGGTCTGGCAGGGGTGCTCCCTCGGACCGATGCACGGTCCGGGACCCAGAACTGGGAGAAGATGAGCGTCCGGTGTCTGCGAGGGTCGGGCCACGGGGTACGACCGTGGCGCGGGGCTGCGGGCCCCGCGTGGCGCTAGCTACGACAGAGCGCGCTCGCCTGCTGTCGGAGATCGACGTGCAGGCGCTGGACAAGCAGCTCACCGGCGGACATGCCTCCATCATGGGGCGGCGCGGCCGCTATCGTCAATGCGTGCCGGCGACCCGCCCCGGACCCGTTCCGCCCCGGATCGGAGGGTCCACCTTTCGGACAGGCGTCCCGAGGATCGGGATTTCCCAGCTCCGCAGGGGGTGCGCGGGCCGGAGCGGGGGTGCACGGCCCGCTTCCCGGAAGCCCGGTCACACGAATGTAATGTGCGACACACACGCCCTGCGCACGGGGTCCGAAGCGAGAGAGAGTCACGAACATGGTGCACGACCCCGTCACGCTCACCGGCGCGCGAGTGGTCACCCCCGACGGCGTCCACCGGGGCCGCGTCCGGATCGAGGGGGGCCGGATCGCCGCCCTGGAGCCCGACTCCGCCGACACGCCCCCCGGAGAGGTCCGCGACCTGGGCGGAGCCTGGGTGGCGCCGGGCCTGGTCGACGTCCACGTGCACGGCGGTGCCGGGCACGCCTTCCCCGACGCCGACCCCGAGGGCGCCCTGGCCACGGTCCGGTTCAACCGCTCCCGCGGGGTGACCTCGATGGTGGGCGGCCTGGTGGCGGCGCCCCCCGAGGACACGGTCCGCCAGGTGGCGGCGCTGGCCGAGCTGTGCGACGCGGGCGAACTGGCGGGCATCTACCTGGAGGGCCCGTTCATCGCCAGGTCCAGGTGCGGCGCGCACGACCCGGACCTGCTGCGCGACCCGGACACCGCGGAGTTCGACGCATGGCTCAAGGCCGGCCGCGGGCACGTCCGCATGATCACCGTGGCACCGGAGCTGCCCGGCGCCCTGGACCTGATCCGCGCGGCCGCCTCCTCCGGCGTGGTGGCCGCGGTGGGGCACACCGAGGCGTCCTACGAGACGACGCTGGAGGCCGTGGAGGCGGGCGCGACGGTGGCCACCCACATCTACAACGCGATGCGCCCGCTGGGCCACCGCGACCCGGGCCCGATCGCGGCACTGCTGGGCGACGAGCGTGTGACCGTGGAGCTGATCCTGGACAACGTGCACGTCCACCCGGGGGCGGCCGGCCTGGTCTTCGCGGCGGCGGGCGCGGAGCGGGTGGCGCTGGTGACCGACGCGATGTCGGCGACCGGGCTGGGCGACGGCGAGTACACGCTGGGCGACCTGCGGGTGCGCGTGAGCGGCGGCGAGGCGCGCCTGGTGGAGACCGGGGCGATCGCCTCCAGCACGATCGTGCTCCCCCGGGCCGTGCGCAACGCCGTGGAGGGCTTGGGCGTGGGCGTCCCGGAGGCGGTGCGCTCGGCCTCGTCGGTCCCGGCCGCGGCGCTGGGGCTGTCCGGTGTCGGCCGGGTCGAGGTCGGTGCGCCGGCCGACCTGCTGGTGCTGGCGGACGACCTTTCGGTCGCCGAGGTGCTGTATCGGGGCGAGAGGGTCGAGTGACGGCGTGTCGCCACGACGCTTCGTAGTCGTTATCAGACGCTAGGTGACAATGGCGGTGGGACACCGACCCGGTTCCGTGACGTGAAAGGACCCACCGCCATGAGCCGATCCAGACAGGAAGAGGAGACCCGCGCACCCTCGGAGGAGCACGGGCACCTGGACAAACTGGCCGACGAGCTGTCCCGGTACGACGTCCGCGCGGATGTGGTGGACGAGCACGGCCCCTGCCTGCGGGTGAGCAACCCGGCGTCCACCTACGCGGTCGAGGACGTGATCTGTGAGCGCCGGGAGCACGACTACGCCTTCATCGCCTCCTTCGGCGTCTACCTGGGCAGCAGCGGCAGCCTCGGGGTCACGGCGCACAAGATCGCCTGGCTGGTGGGCGCGACGAAGGCCTGACCGATCGACGGCGGGGCGGTGCCGGACCGGCACCGCCCCGCCGTCGTGCACGGCCCTCCACGGGCCGCCCTTTACAGCGTAGATTCCGATTTGCCCCATACATACCGATCGCCCTGGTTCGCCGATGCCGGGGCCAACGTCATCCGTAGTGGTACCGCACCTGGACGATCCGCAACTCGCTCTCGGTCGCCCGGTAGACGATGCGGTGCTCATCGGTGATGCGCCGCGACCAGTAACCGGACAGGTCACCCTTGAGGGGCTCGGGCTTGCCGACCCCTTCGAACGGGGTCCGCCGCATCTCCTCGATCAGACGGACGATCCGGCGGGCGATCTTCTTGTCCGCCTCCAGCCAGTACTGGAAATCCCCCCACGCCCCGGGGTCGAAGCGAATATGCCTCACCGGTCCTCCGCCATCCCGGACAGGTCCTCCAGGGCGACGTCCACCTCTTCACCGCCGTCCTGGTCACGGGCGATCGCCTCGAGCAGCCGGGAGGCGTTGGCGGGGGAACGCAGCAGGTAGACGGTCTCCATCCAGCCGTTCCAGTCCTCCTCGCTCATCAGGACGGCGTTGCCGTGCTGGCGAGAGGTGATGTGGATGACGTCGTGGTCCTCCTGGACCTTCTTGATCAGGGGGTAGAGGTTCGCTCTGGCCTCGTTCGCGCTGATGGACATGGACTTCCTCCCGACTCGTACGGCTTTACCGTACCAGAATGCCCCTGTGGCGGGGCGGTCAGGCGGGGCGGGTGCGGAAACCGTCGAGGAAGACGCCCGTGGCGAGGGCGCCCGCCTCCTCCACGCCCATCCGGCCGGCGATGACGAGGCCGAGCGCGCGCTCGACCAGGGCCGTGAACATCTCGAAGCGGACGTCCTCGGGGACGTCCGGGCGCAGCGTGCCGTCGGCGGCGCCGCGGGCGAGCAGGGACCGCACCGGGGCGGAGATCCGCTCGTCCCCGTCGTCGATCCCCATCCGCCGCTTGTGCTCGTGCACCTCGGCGAGCCGGACCAGCGCCGCGTACTCCCGGCCCTCGGCCAGGAACGCCCGGGTGACCCGGGCCAGCCCCTCCGGCACGGGCACGCCGTCCACCCCGGCGTCGGCGATCCGCGTTCCCAGGCCCTCCATGACCCGCTCCACCAGCCCGGCCACCAGCGCCTCCCGGTTGGGGAAGTAGCGGTAGAGAGTGGCCCGGCTGACCCCGGAGGCCGACGCGATGGCCGCCATGCTCGCGGTCTCCCCCTGCTCCGCCAGCACGCGGGCCGCCGCGTCCAGGATGGCGGCGGCGATGTGGTCGCGCAGACCCGTTCTCTCCATGCCGGGCAGTCTAGATCCCCTCCGCCCATTGACAGCCATGACCCCTCTTGAGACATTAGTGTCTCACACAGAGACAAGCATGAAAGGCGGTCGTCATGGAACGGCGACGGTTGGGCCGCACCGACATCGAGATCAGCCCCATCGGACTGGGCTGCATGCAGTTCTCCGGCACCGGGGCCGCCCGGGTCTTCTACCGCCCCATCGACCCGGCCCTGCCCCGGGCGATCGTCGGGGCCGCCCTGACCGGGGGCGTCACGTGGTTCGACACCGCCGAGATGTACGGCAACGGCGCCTCCGAGCGGGCACTGGCCGACGCGCTGCGGGCCAACGGGGTCGCCCCCGGCGAGGTCACGGTGGCCACCAAGTGGGCGCCCCTGCTGCGCACCGCGGCGAGCATCGGGCGCACCTTCCCCCGGCGCGCGGAGGCCCTGGGCGGCTACGGGGTGGGCCTGCACCAGATCCACATGCCAAGCGGGTCCGTGTCCCCGCACCGGGCCCAACTGGACGAGATGGCGCGGCTGCACGCCGCCGGGTCCGTCCGCGCGGTGGGGGTCAGCAACTTCTCCGCCGCGCAGATGGAGCGGGCCCATGCCCGGCTGGCCGCGCGGGGCGTCGTCCTGGCCTCCAACCAGGTGCAGATCAGCCTGCTGCACCGCGACATCGAGCACAACGGCGTCCTGGCGACCGCCCGCCGCCTGGGGATCACGCTCATCGCCTACGCCCCGCTGCGCATGGGGGTCCTCACCGGCCGCTTCCACGAGGACCCCTCCTCGGTCGCCGCGCTGCCGCGCATCCGCCGGCTCGCCGTCCCCGAGTACCGTCCGCGCGGGCTGGCCCGGTCCGCGCCGCTCGTCCGGGAGCTGCGGGCCGTCGCCGACGCGCACGGCGCCACTCCCGGCCAGGTGGCGCTGAGCTGGCTCACCTCCTACTACGGCGACACCGTCGTGGCCATCCCCGGCGCCTCCAGCGAGCGTCAGGCCCGCGAGAGCGCGGCCGCCCTGGACCTGCGCCTGGGCGACCGGGAGCTGGAGCGCCTGGCCGGCCTCTCCGGCGCCGGGCGTCGTAGGGTCGGTCCATAATCGGCGTATGAGCACCCCCTTCGACGGCCTGAACCCCGAAGACGTCCTCGGCGAGGTCCTGGAGAACCTGCGCGTCCAGATCGCCCTGGGCACCGACACCTTCGACGAGATCGTCGGTTCCACCATCGAGGACTACGTCATCGACGGCCTGGAGCACTACGTCGACGACCCCGACCTGCTGCCCGAGGCCGACAGGGACCGGATCCGGGCCTGGCTGGTCTCGGTCCTGGACGCCGAGTTCGCCGCCCACCTGCGCTCCCAGGGCGAGGACGACGGGCCCGGCGACGCCGAACGGCTGACCGCGGCCTTCGGGGAGCTCGACTCCGCCGGGGTCGTCGCCCGGGAGAACTTCGAGTGCTGCAACACCTGTGCCCACTCCGCCATCCGCGGGGAGATCGAGGCCGAGAACGGCGCCCGCGCGGCCGCGGGGCTGGACCCGGTGCACGGCTTCGTGTTCTACCACGCCCAGGACGCCGAGCGGCTCCAGCCCTACCTGGGGTTCGACGCCGTCGGGACCACCGGGGCCGAGGCCAAGACCGCGGTCGGCCACGAGATCGTGGAGACCCTGCGGCGGCACGGCCTGGACCCGGTCTGGAACGGCGACCCCGGGCAGAAGATCCTGGGCCCCTCGCTGGCCCGGCGGCGCACCGGCCGCCTGGCCGACCACCCGAGCCGGAGCGCCTGATCCCGCGCCGCGACGACCTGGGGCACCCGGTCCCCCTGCCGGACCGGGTGCGCCGCGCCGTGTCCCTCGTCCCCTCCCTGTCCGAGGCGCTGGCCGCCACCGACCCCGGCGTCCTGGTGGGCGTCACCGACTGGTGCCCCCCGGTCCCCGGCGCGGAGCGCCTGCGCGGCACCAAGAACCCGCACGTGCGGCGGATCGTCGAGCTCGCCCCGGACCTGGTCGTCGCCAACAGGGAGGAGAACCGGGAGCGCCACGTCCGGGAGCTGCGCGCGGCCGGGATCCCCGTGTGGGTGACCGACATCCGCACCGTCCCCGGAGCACTGGCCTCCCTGCACCGCCTGCTGGACGCCTGCGGCCTGGCCGACCCCGGCTGGCTGGCCGAGGCCGGGCGGACCTGGGCCGCCCCCGCGCCCGCCGCGGGACCGCGGGTGGCCGTCCCGGTCTGGCGGGACCCGTGGATGTTCGTCGGCGCCGACACCTACGCCCACGACGTGCTGACCCGGCTGGGCGCCGTCAACGTCCCGGCCGCGCTGCCCGGCCGCTACCCGGAGGCCTCCCCCGGGAGCGTCGGCGCCGACCTCGTCCTGCTGCCCGACGAGCCGTACCCGTTCGGCCCCGGCGACGGCCCGGAGGCGTTCGACGTCCCCTCGGTGTGCGTCCCGGGCCGCGACCTGACCTGGTACGGCCCCGCGATGACCGCCGCCCGGGCGCGCCTCAGCTCCGTTCTGGAACGGTGACGCGGATCTTCGACTGCCCGTGCGGCAGCTCCTCCCAGTCCTCCATGAACCGGGCGTGCAGCCCGTGCTTCCCCGCCAGGGCGACGAGCGTCTCGGTGCGGTAGTAGAAGTCCTCCCGCAGCACGTGGTGCTCGGCCCCTTCGGTGCGGTCGAACGTGAAGTCGAAGAAGCCGCCGGGGGCGAGCACCCGCTCCACGTGCGCCAGGCACTCGTCGATGACCTCCAGGGGCGAGTGGGAGAACACGCTGTGCGCGTGCACCACGTCGAAGTGCCCCTCGGGCAGGAAGTCGAAGGTCAGGTCCCGGACCAGGGTCAGGTGCGGCAGCTTGTGCTGCAGCCCCCGCGCGGCCAGCGTCTCCTTGGCGGAGATGAGGATGTCCGGGGAGATGTCGATCCCGTAGTACCCGCCGGCGTCCAGGTGGTCGATGAACCGCCACCCGGCGCGCAGGTTGCCGCAGCCGATCTCCAGCAGGCGGTGGCCGGGCCGCAGCCCGTGGCCGACCAGGTAGTCGAACTGCATCCGGCCCAGCTCCAGCCACCGCTCCTCGTTGCGGCTGCCCACGGCGGCCTTGGGATCCCGGGCGGTGTCGGCGGCCATCACCGCCCGGTAGTAGGAGACGTGGTCCCGGTGCCGGAGCCGCAGGCCCAGGTCGCGGGCCGAGCGGCGCAGGTAGGGCCCCACCTTCCCCGGGTTGCGCAGCGCGTAGCGGACCTTGTGCAGCAGAGAGGCCCGGTTGCGGTTCAGGGGGGCGGAGGAGGACATCGTGGGGCTCCCATCGAACAGAGACGGAGGAAGTCCCCGAGGCTACCCATCCCGCCGGGGAAACAACAGGGGGTAGCCGGTTCCGGCCCCGTTCAGCGCCGGTCGCGCACCGACCGGGCGATCCGGAGCACGGCCCACACCGCGCCCAGGACCAGGGCCGCGCCGACGAGCGCCCCCGCCGCGAGGCCCGCCAGCTCCTCCGGCCCCTCGGCCGTCAGCCGCCCGTCGGCCGCCCGCTGCACGATCGACCACACCGAGACCGCCACGACCGCCAGTGACGCCGCGATGAGCGCGATCCCCCGGGCCCCGAAGAAGGCCCGCCGGGGCCCGGGCGCGGGCGGGTCCTCCAGCTCCGCCCCGGGACCGGCGGTGGCCGCCCCGGGACGTTTGAAGTAGGCCAGCACCGACCAGTGCCCGCACGGCTCCCAGCCGTCGGGGGCCAGCCTCGCGGCCAGCCGCTCCCGGTCGGCGCGGCCCGTGCAGACCTCCTGGCGGTACTCCCAGGTCTGGGGGTTCTCGCGGTCCCGGCGGCCGACGAACCGGCCCAGCCGGTCGATGCGCTCCACCTCCCAGCCCTGGGCACCGAACCCGTTGAGCCGCGCGGGCGTCTCGAAGGCGTCCGCCGTCCAGGCCAGCTCCTCGGGCCGGCCGCCCTCCTCCCGGGGCGCGAGCGAGTCGGCGAACCCGTCGACCGGCCCGAACTCCTCCTCCGGGTCCACCCCGGCGTCCGCCGCGTACGCGGACAGCTCCTCCAGCAGCACCCGCGACCTCTCGGCGTCCACGCCGCGTGCCGCGAGCCGTTCGGCCAGCTCGTCGAAGTAGGTCATCGGTCCTCCAAGACGGTACGAACGGCGGTCTCGAACTCGCGCCAGGCCGCGGTCTGTTCGGCCAGGACGGTGCGCCCGGCCTCGGTCAGCCGGTAGTAGCGCCGGCCCGGCCCCCGCTCGGCGGCCCGGAACTCGGCCTCCACCAGCCCGGCCTCCTCCAGGCGGTTGAGCACCGGGTACAGCGTGCCGCCCTTGATGGCCCCCAGGCCCGCCTCGTCGAGCCGCTTGGCGATCGCGTACCCGTAGCTCTCGCCCTCGGTCAGCCCGGCCAGCACCAGCAGGTCCAGCACGCCCTTGAGCCAGCTCGACCGGCGGTCCGCCCTCATCGGGCCGCCACCTCCTCGCGCCGGGGGGCGAACGCCAGGGAGCGCAGGTCCAGCAGGATGTGCAGCACGATCGGCACGAACAGGCTGCCGGTGGCCAGGTACACGTTCGTGAACACGAAGCCGACCAGCGTGACGAAGACCAGGCCCACCGGCCCCTGGTACAGGTGCCCCAGGACGAAGATCCCCAGGCTGATCCCGGCGGCGACCACGGGGTCCAGCCCCAGGCCCACCCCGGCGGCGATGAACAGGCCGCGGTAGACGAGTTCCTCGCAGATCCCGGCGGTGACCGAGGCCCCCGCGCCCCACCACCGCTCCCGGGCCGTGCGCGGCAGCAGCGCGGCGACCGCCTTCTGCCCCGGCATCAGGAACCCGGGGGCCTTCCGAGCGGCCAGGGCGACCGCGGCCATCGCGACGGCCATCCCCACGACGGCCCCGGCGAGCGTGCCCCACTCCCCGTTCACCGGGACCAGGCCCAGTTCCGCGGGGCCCACCCCGGGCGAGACCAGCACCGCCAGCAGGGCGACCCCGGTGAGGCCCCACCAGACGGCGATGCCCTGGCCGAACATCCGCGTGAGCGCCCGCGGGTCCGTGTCCCGCACCCGCTCCAGCTCCGCGTAGGCGCGCCTGCCCCACCACGGTTCCACGGCCACCAGGTACAGGACGATCAGCGCCACCAGCGCCAGTCCCCACACGGAGAACCCCACGACGACTCCTTCGGTTCGACTACCTAGACCATAGACCTACCTAGTTAGGAATACAACCTATGTCGCCGCACCGATTCACCCTCCCAGCAGGACCTCGCCCATCCGGATCGCCACATCGGCGTCCTCCAGGTCCCACTCCCCCTCCCGGGAGACCGCCCCGGTCGCCCAGAACGCCATCGGCCCGCCGGGCACGTGCAGCAGCTCCGCGTAGGCCGCGCCGTTCCCCCCGTTGTGCCAGGCCGCCCTCCGGCCCCCGACCTCGAGGATCACCCAGCCGTACCCGTAGTGCGAGGTCCCCAGGGCGTCCTCCGCCACGTGCGGCGTGAACATCCGCTCCAGGGCCCGCTCCGACAGCACCGCGCCCCCGGCCAGGGACCGGTGCCAGGCCAGCATGTCGCGCGCGGTGGACAGCATCCCGCCGTTGCCCCGCAGGTTCCAGTACGGCCCGTCGTCCGCCCACGGCCGCTCGTACGGCCGCCCCGAGGAGTCCCCCCGGGCGTCGTACTCCACCGCGACCCCGGCGTCGTCCCAGTCCGGCAGCACGTACCCGGTCCGCGTCATGCCCGCGGGCCCGAACAGGGTCTCCGCCAGGAACCCCTCGTACGAACCGGCCACCACCTCGATGACCGCCGCCAGCAGCCCGTAGCCGACGTTGGAGTACAGGTAGCCCTCCACCGGCTCGGCGGCCACCGCCGCCGCCACGAACTCCTCCCGCCCGAGCGGCTCGTAGTCGTCGCCCAGCGCCTCCGGGAGCCCGCCGGTGTGCGTCAGGAGCCGGTGCAGGTCGACCTCCCCCAGCCGTCCCGACGCGCCGGGCAGGAAAGCGCCCACCGGGTCCCCGACGGACAGCTCCCCGTCCATCTCCAGCCGCAGGACGCCGGCCGCGGTGAACTGCTTGGTCACCGAGCACACGTCCCGCGCGGTGTCCATACCCACCGCCACCAGGGGCTCGCCGTCCGCCGCGACCGCACTGACCTCGGGCCCCTCGGGCACCAGGTCCGCCAGCCGCTCCCGCGGACTCCTGGACGCCCACCGCACCGCGGCGCCGCCCCCCACCACCGCGGCCGCGGCCGCGACCCCGCCTCCGACCAGGAACCCCCGCCGAGACCGCATCCCCACTCCCCTTCCGCCGACGAACGCAGGAGCAGGGCGCGGACCCCCATCATGCCGCCGGAGCCCGCCCCACCACACCCCGCGGACACGAAAAAAGGCGCCCCCGCAAGGACCCAAAAGCCCGAGCGGAAACACCCGAAAGCAGGCACAGCCCGCATCACAACGCCCACAGACCCCCGACAGACACCACAAAGGGCGCCCCCGCGAACAGAGCCGCCCGAAAGCGGGCACAGCCCGCCCCCGCCACAGGGCCCCTCCGAGGTGCCCCGCACACACGAAAAAGGCGCCCCCGCAAGGAGCCGAAGGCTCCGAGCGGAAACGCCCGAAAGCGGGCGCAGCCCGCGTCACGATGCAAGAGCACATACCGCCCGCGGAACCGTTCCCCGCGGCCCCCGCCACAGGGGGGTGCCTCGGGGGGTTCGGGGGGTCTCCCCCCGGCGGGCACGACGAAGGGCGACTCCTGCGAGGCGGCCGTAGGCCCCCGAGCACGAGTCGCCCAGAGTCGAGTGGAGGTGGCGGGAATCGAACCCGCGTCCTTCGATGACGCACCAGAGCTTCTCCGGGTGCAGTCTGTAGTGTCGTTCTACTCGGCCCCAGCGCTTGTACAGACACATCGCTGACGGGCCCAGCCACTGAAATGTCCCGCGCGGGCCCTGTGGCCTGATCCGCGCGGTGAGTCATCTGGCTGATGCCGGTACCCGGGCCGATGACGAGCCCGGACCGACAGAGTCGCTATCGCTTAGGCAGCGAGAGCGAACTCAGTGCGCTTGGAATTGGCACTTGTGTTTAGCGTGAATGCAGGATTAACGAGGTCACAAACACAACCCTCGACCCGCTTCCCCTGAAACGCCGACCGAAGTCGAAACCGATCACCCCCTGTGCAGTTGTCAAGGCTCCGCCGACCGTGGCCCGCGGTGCCCGCAACGAGCGTCCGGACCGTGGTCCTTCGGCTCGTTCGTCACTCTACCGGGTCAACGCCGCGGGGGCCAAGCTGATTCCCGGGGGCGCGGACCGGTTTCGAACAGGGAGAAACCCCCGCGGGGCGGACTCAGAGTGGTCGACGCTCTCCCGCGGGGGCCGGTCGGCAGGGTCGGGCCGACCGTTGGAAACCGGCAGGATCTCCCCCGAGATGAGGTCCTGCCTCCACGCTGGCCCGCTACCCCCTGTCGCGGTGCCAGGTATCCGGAAAGACGCGGGCGGCCCTCCCGAAGGTTGCGGAAGGGCCGCCCGTTTTGCCCCATCAGGGCATGGTATGTACGACCGGATTACCAGCCGGTCTCCTCGGTGGCCGTCAGGTCGGCCTCCGTCAGCGGAGCCTCGGTGGTGGTGTCGGGGACCCCGGTGGTGGTCTCCGGGACCCCGTTGGCCATGCCCGACAGGAACGACTGGGCCGCGGTGACCGCGTACTGCGACCACTGCGTCTGGGCCGGGTCCACCTCGGCCAGCACCGCGAACGCCACGTCCCCCTGGTAGCCGACGAACCAGTGCAGCGCGGTGTCGCCCTGCTCGGTGCGCGCGGCCTGGCCGTGCACCTCGCCCTCGCCGACCCCCATGGTCAGCTCGGGCATGCGCTGGACGACGGCCTCGCGCAGCCCCTGGCGGACCACCTCCAGGCCGGTCGCGTCCAGGGCGGTGGCCCCGGCGGCGGCCTCGTCGCGCACCAGCTGCGGCGGGTGCCAGGAACCGTCGGCGACGGCACCGGCGACCAGGGCCATGGTCAGCGGGCTGACCCGCACCCCGTGTTCGCCGATCATCGCCGAGGCCGTCTCGACCTCGCCGCCGCCGATCTCGACCTCGCCCGGCGAGGAGGGGACCGGCAGCTGCCAGTTCGCCCCGACGCCGAGCTCCTGCGCGGTCGCGGCCAGCGCCTCGGCGCCGACCTCCTCGCCCAGGGCGGCGAACCCGACGTTGCAGCCGAAGGCGATGTTGCGGACCAGGCTGGGGTCGAAGCTGAGCGAGCCCTGGCTCGGGTTGGTGAAGGTCTGCCCGCCGATCTCGACGCTGGGCCCGCAGGGCACCTCGCTGGTCGGGGTGGCGGCGCCCGTCTCCAGGGCGGCCAGCGCGGCGATCACGCCGAAGGTGCCACCGGGCTTGTAGGACCCGGTGAAGGCGTTGTCGTCGCCGGTGTTGCCGGAGGCGTTGGCGGCGGCCAGGATCTCGCCGGTGCCGGAGGCCACGGCCACCAGGTAGGCGTCGCCGGGCATCCCGGTGAGCGCGTGCTCGGCGGCCCGCTGCACGTCGGTGTCGAGCGTGGTGTCGACGCCGCCGCTCTGCTCGCCCTCCCAGGACTCCAGGACCCCGGTGACCTGTCCGTCGGCGTCCAGGGTGACGACCTGGGTGGTCGCCGAGCCCGCCAGCTCGTGCTGGTAGATGTTCTGCAGTCCGCTCAGGCCCACGGTGTCGCCGGCCTGGTAGGTGCCCGGGACCCGGGAGGAGACCCGGTGCTCGGCGGTGCCGGCGACCTCGCCGACCACGAACGGCGCCGCGGCCGGGGTCAGGTTGATCTCCACCTCCTGCACGTCCGCGCCGGAGATCTCGCGGACGTCGGCCAGCAGCGCCCCGTCCACGCTGGAGTTGCGCATGAGCACCAGCGGCTGGAACTGCTCGGGCGGCGCGGAGCGCACGCGGTTGAGCAGGCGGTCGGGGTCCTCGTCGAGGAGATCGGCCAGCTCGGTGACCCCGGCCTCCTTGTCCTCCATCTCGGCCGGCACCACGCCGAAGGCGCTGACCCGGTCGGCGGCGACCAGGGGCCGGCCCTGGCTGTCGAGGATCTGTCCGCGCTCCTGGGCCTCGTAGCTGACCGCGAGGCGCTCCTCGGGGTTCAGCTCGGGGTGCAGGACCCCGGAGGACCAGGTGATCTTCCAGCCGTCGGGGCCCCAGGTGAGCGGCATCCGGCCGGTGTAGTCCCAGGTGGGGTCGCCCATGCCGAGGTCGGCGTGGGCCGAGAACTCGGCGGTGGCGCTGTCCTTCTCCCGGGAGATCGGGCCGAGCCCGAAGCGCAGGGAGGCGAGGTCGAGCTGCTCCTTCATGTCCGTGAGGGCGCGCTCGACCTCCTCCGGGTCGCCGTCTGTGTACCGGGCCGCCTCCGCGTGCTCACCGCTCTGCCAGGCGAGCAGGAAGGACCTGACCGCCACTTCGGGGCTGGGGTCGGGAGTGCAGGCGGCCAGGGTGGCAGCGAGGATCAGGGCGCTGCCGGCGGCCGCGGTCCTGCGGCCGTGGGGACGGGGGGACACCGTGTGTGTTCCTTTCGGGCGCCTCATCGGTTGCGTTGGCGGAGCGCGCGTTCCATGTCCCGCTTCGCCTCGCGTTCGGCGATGTCCTGACGCTTGTCGTATTCGCGCTTACCGCGTGCCAGAGCGATCTCGACCTTGACCCGACCGTCGCTGAAGTACAGCGACAGCGGGATCAGCGTGTAGCCGGGCTCCCGGGTCTTGCCGATGAGCCGCGAGATCTGCGCGCGATGCAGGAGTAGCTTACGCGATCGGCGGGACGCGTGGTTGGTCCAGGTGCCCTGTGAGTACTCGGGGATGTGCACGTGCTCCAGCCACACCTCGCCGTCGCCGATGTGCGCGAACCCGTCGACGATGGACGCCCGGCCCTCTCTGAGCGACTTCACCTCGGTACCGGTGAGGACGATGCCCGCCTCGTAGGTCTCGTCGATGTGGTATTCGTGCCGGGCGCGCCGGTTCTGCGCGATGAGTTTGCGCCCGGTTTCCCGTGCCACTTGAGGTGTCCCTTCAATACGCCCGGGGGGCACGAGGCCCCCCGGTTCGGTCGTGTCCGTCCCCGACGGCCCGCGTCAGACCTTGAGGTACCGGCGCAGGGTGAGGAACGAGGTGACGGTGCACAGCAGCACACCGAGGATCATCGATACACCGATCACGTACATGAGCGCGCCGGTGCCCAGTGCGATGTCGAACTGGAACCATTCCTCCACGCGGGTCAGCAGCGTGAACCGGGTGGCCACGATGAACCCGGAGGCGATGAGGCCGCCGACGAGGCCGGCGATCGCGCCCTCCAGGAGGAAGGGCAGCTGGATGTAGAAGTTGGAGGCGCCGACCAGGCGCATGATCCCGGTCTCGCGGCGGCGGCTGTAGGCCGACAGGCGGATGGTGTTGCCGATCAGCAGCGCGGCCGCGGCCAGCTGCACGCCGGCGACCAGCAGCGCGGACCACTTGAGCCCGTCCAGCAGGCCGAAGAACTGCTCCAGGACCCGCTGGTCGTTGGAGATGGAGTCGACGCCGGGGCTGCCCTCGACGGCGGCCCGCACGGTGTCGTAGTACTCCGGGTTGGTGAGCTGCACCCGGAAGTTGTCCGGGATGTCGCCCTCCTGCGCGGCGGCGGCCAGGGCCTCGTTGGAGGCGCCCAGGCGCTCCTGGAAGTCCTGCCACGCCTCGGCGGCCGTCAGGTAGGTGACGTCCTGGACCTGCTCCATGCCCTCCAGCTTGTCCTGGAGCGCGGCGCGGTCCTCGTCGGTCGCGGGCCCGTTCTCCTGGCAGACGGCGGTCGGCGAGATCTCGTTGCACATGTAGATGGTGAGCGTGATCCGCTCGTCCCAGTAGTTGCGCATCTCGGACACCTGCTGGTTGACCAGCAGGCCCGCGCCGAAGAGGGCGAGGGAGATGGCGACCGTGGTGATGACGGCGATCGTCATCGTCAGGTTCCGACGCAGGCCGATCCACGTCTCGGAGAGAACGAATTGTGCTCGCATGATCTGTTAAAGGTCCATCCTTGGGTGGTTCGCCGCGCCGGTCGGGTCCTCGGCGGGGTGGGACGCCCGGCGCCGGGCGCGCCAGAAGGTCAGTACGCCTGGCCGTAGACGCCGCGCGACTGGTCGCGCACCACGAGGCCCTCTTCAAGCTCGATCACGCGCTTGCGCATCGAGTCGACGATGGCGGCGTCGTGGGTCGCCATGACGACGGTGGTACCCGTGCGGTTGATCCGGTCCAGGACCTTCATGATGCCGATCGAGGTCGCGGGGTCGATGTTGCCGGTGGGCTCGTCGGCCAGCAGGATCTGCGGGCGGTTGACGAACGCGCGGGCGATCGCGACGCGCTGCTGCTCGCCACCGGACAGTTCGTTGGGCATGCGGCCGGCCTTGCCCTCCAGGCCGACGAGCTCGACGACCTCGGGGACGACCTTGCGGATGAACCTGCGGGGCTTGCCGATGACCTCCAGGGCGAACGCGACGTTCTCGAAGACGTTCTTGTTCGGCAGCAGGCGGAAGTCCTGGAAGACGCAGCCGATGCGGCGGCGCAGGTGCGGCACCTTCCAGTTGGACAGGCGCGCGAGGTCCTTGCCGGCCACGTGCACGCGGCCCTTGTCGGGCTTCTCCTCCTTGAGGACCAAGCGGAGGAAGGTCGACTTGCCGGAGCCGGACGGGCCGACGAGGAAGACGAACTCGCCCTTGTCTACGTCAATGGAAACGCCGTCGAGCGCGGGGCGTTTCTGGGTCGGATAGACCTTGGTGACGTTGTCGAAGTGGATCACAGGCGCATCACAAGGTTCTCGAAGGTATGGGTACCCGACGCGGAGAGGACTCCGTGCGGGGATCGTACCGGCCGCATGGCCAACCGACAGTGTAGAGGGGGGAACGACCCGGATCGTCCAGGCCGCGTCGCACCCGAAGATTCCGCACACTATCGGACAACAGCCCCGAGCATATCGGAGGCGTCAACCGATGATAACGTTCACATATAGCCGTTTCGGTAAAACCGCGGAGTCGTGAGCATCACCATTGGGATACAACCTGCGCATTCTTCCCAATATGCTCACCCGTAGCATCCGCACCGACACCCAGGGTGTCACCGTGGTCGCTCCGTGCGGCCGGACCCCGGATATTACAGGGAGAAGGTCCCCGGTCCTCGCGGCCGCGCCGGGGTCCGATACCCCGTCCTCCACGAGACCGGAACGGCCGGGGCCCCGCACGCCCCGGGGAGGGGTCCCCGGTTCCGTGCGGGCCGCCCGGCCGGTCGGCGTGTCGTGGGGTCAGGCGTCCTCGGACCGCTCCCTGCTGCGCATCCAGCGGATCTCGGCGTCGATGAACTCGTCGATCTCGCCGTCCAGCACCGCCGCGGTGTTGCCCGTCTCCATGCCGGTCCGCACGTCCTTGACGCTCTGGTAGGGCTGGAGCACGTAGTTGCGCATCTGGGTGCCCCAGCTGCTCACCGACTCGCCGCGGATGTCGTCCAGCGCCGCCTGCTCCTCCTCGCGCTTGCGCGCCAGCAGCTTGGCCTGGAGCATCGTCATCGCGGTCGCCTTGTTCTGGAGCTGGGACCGCTCGTTCTGGCAGGACACCACGATCCCGGTGGGCAGGTGGGTGATGCGCACCGCCGAGTCGGTCGTGTTGACGCCCTGGCCGCCGGGACCCGAGGAGCGGTACACGTCGATGCGCAGCTCGGTCTCGTCGATGTCGATGTGGTCGCTCTGCTCCACCACGGGGACGACGTCCACGCCGGCGAAGGAGGTCTGGCGCCGGTTCTGGTTGTCGAACGGGGAGATGCGGACCAGGCGGTGGGTGCCGTGCTCGCCGCGCAGGGTGCCGTAGGCGAACGGCGCCTTGACCGCGAACGAGGTGGACTTGATGCCCGCCTCCTCCGCGTAGGAGGTCTCGTAGATCTCCGTGGGGTAGCCGTGCCGCTCGGCCCAGCGCAGGTACATGCGCTGGAGCATCTGCGCCCAGTCCGCGGCGTCCACGCCGCCCGCCTGGGAGTTGATGGTGACGAGGGCCTCGTGCTCGTCGTGCGGGCCGTTGAGGAGGGTGCGCACCTCCAGCTCGCCGATCTCCTTGCGGAGCTGCTCCAGCTCGCGGTCGGCCTCGGCCCTGGTGTCGGCGTCCTCTTCGGCCTCGGCCAGTTCGTAGAGCACGCCCAGGTCGTCGAGCCGCCGGCCGATGCCCTCGATCTTGTTGACCATGGACTCCAGGCTGGAGAGCTCGCGCGTCACCTTCTGCGCGTTGCCCTGGTCGGCCCACAGCTCCGGGTCGGCGGACTGCTCGCGCAGCTCCTCGATCCGGGTGCTCATCGCCTCCAGGTCCAAGACGGCGGTGACGCTCGCCAGGGTCGCCGCGAGGTCCTTGATCTTCTCTGCTGGGTCCAGTTCTGCCACGGATCCCAGTGTAGGCCCCCGCCCCGCGGGGACCGCCACCGGCGAACACGGCCGGGGCCGCCCTTTCGGACGGCCCCGGTCACCCCGCGGCCCGCCCCGAGGGGGCGGGCACGGGGGGTCAGTCGTCGACCAGGGAGCGGAAGGACCGCAGCGCCACCGACAGGGTGGCCAGGTCGAACCGCTCGTTCTCCTGGATCTCGGACAGGGTGATCCCGGCCCGCTGGACGGCCTCACGGTTCTGCTCGAACCAGGAGAGCATCAGCGCCTCGACCGAGTCGTCCGGCGTGCCCGACTCCAGCACCCGGCCGGTGAGGGCCGCGTGCGCCTCGTACAGGTCGTCGCGCAGCGCGCCGCGCGCCATCGTGCCCCACCGGTCGTCGCGCGGCAGGTCGATGATCCGCTCCCGCCACCAGCTGATGTTGAGCCGGTCGGCCAGCTCGAAGTACAGCTCGGCGACCTTCTCCACCGGCCGGCCGGTGCGGTGCGCGATCTCCACCAGGTCCAGGGTGGAGTAGGCGGGCACCATGGCCGCGACCCGCTCGGCCAGGTCGGCCGGGACGCCCTGGCCGATGTACCGGTCGCGGCGCTCGGTGAACGCCTCGCGGTCGCGCCCGCGCAGCAGGCCCACCAGCCGCCCCAGGACCTCGCCCACGCCCTCGGAGAAGAACCCGATCTCGGTGCGGATGTCGAACGGGAAGGTGCGGTTGCGCAGCAGCCACCGGGCCGAGCGCTCGGCCAGCTTGCGGGTCTCCAGCAGCAGGGTGAGCTGGCCGTCCACCGAGATGCGGTGGTCCAGCTCCTCCACCCCGCCCCAGAACTCCTGGAGGCGCAGCACCTCCTGGACGACCAGGTAGGCGCGGGCGATGTCCGCGGCGCTGGAGCCCAGCTCCTCGTTGAGGCGGAAGGCGAAGGTCAGCCCGGAGCGGTTGACCATCTGGTTGACGACCTGGTTGACGATGATCTCCCGGCGCAGCGGGTGGGTGGCCACCGCCTGTGCGAACCGCTCCGTGCGCAGCGGCGTCGGGAAGTACCCGATGAGGGTGTCGGCCAGGTACGGGTCCTGCGCCAGGTCGGACAGGCCGATCTGGTCCTTGAGGCTGATCTTGGTGTAGGAGAGGAGCGTCGCGAACTCCGGGCCGGTCAAGCCCTGGCCCGCGGCGCGCCGCTCCGCGATCGCCTTGTCGGAGGGCAGGTCCTCCAGCTTGCGCTTGAGGACCTTGGTGCGCTCCAGGTGGCGCATGTAGCGGCCGTGGACGTGCAGCATCTGGTGGGCCTGCTTGCGGGCGGCGGCCAGCACCGTGTTCTGCGCGTAGTTGTTGTCCAGGACCAGCTCGGCGACCTCGTCGGTCATGTCGATGAACAGGCGGTCGCGCTCGTCGGCGTCCAGGGAGCCGTCGCGCACCTCCCGGTCGAGCATGATCTTGATGTTCACCTCGTGGTCGGAGGTGTCCACGCCGGCCGAGTTGTCGATGAAGTCGGTGTTGACCCGGCCGCCCTCGCGGGCGAACTCGATGCGGGCGGGCTGGGTCAGGCCCAGGTTGCCGCCCTCGCCCACGACCTTGACGCGCAGTTCGGTGGCGTCGACGCGGACCTGGTCGTTGGCCTTGTCCCCGACCTCGGCGTGGGTCTGGGAGGCGGCCTTGACGTAGGTGCCGATGCCGCCGTTCCACAGCAGGTCCACCGGGGAGGTGAGGACCCGGCGGATCAGCTCGTCGGGGGTCAGCGCCGTGACGTCGTCCTCGATGCCCAGGGCCGCGCGGACCTGCGGGCTGACCGGGACGGACTTGGCCGAGCGCGGGTAGACGCCGCCGCCCTCGGAGATCAGCGCCGGGTCGTAGTCCTCCCAGTTGCTGCGCGGCAGCTCGAAGAGCCGTTTGCGCTCCACCCAGGAGGTGTGCGGGTCCGGGTCCGGGTCGAGGAACACGTGCCGGTGGTCGAACGCGGCGACCAGCTTGATCTGCTGCGACAGCAGCATGCCGTTGCCGAACACGTCACCGGACATGTCGCCGATGCCGACCGCGGTGAAGGGCTCGCTCTGGACGTCGACGCCCATCTCCCGGAAGTGGTACTTGACCGACTCCCAGGCGCCGCGGGCGGTGATGCCCATGGCCTTGTGGTCGTAGCCGACCGAGCCGCCGGAGGCGAAGGCGTCGCCCAGCCAGAAGCCGCGCCCCTTGGAGATCTCGTTGGCGGTGTCGGAGAACGTCGCGGTGCCCTTGTCGGCCGCCACCACCAGGTAGGAGTCGTCGCCGTCGTGCAGGACGGTGCGCTCGGGGTGGACGACGGCGCCGTCGACCAGGTTGTCGGTGACGTCGAGCAGGCCGCTGATGAAGTCCTTGTAGCAGGCGACGACCTCGGCCATGACCTGCTCGCGGGTGCCGCCCTCGGGCAGGCGCTTGCAGACGAAGCCGCCCTTGGCGCCGCTGGGGACGATCACCGAGTTCTTCACCATCTGCGCCTTGACCAGGCCCAGGACCTCGGTGCGGAAGTCCTCCAGCCGGTCCGACCAGCGCAGGCCGCCGCGGGCGACCCGGCCGAAGCGCAGGTGGACGCCCTCGACGCGCGGCGAGTAGACGTACATCTCCAGCTTGGGCCGGGGCTGGGGCAGGTCCGGGATGCTCTGCGGGTCGAGCTTGAGCACCAGGTAGGGGTTGCCCTGGTAGTGGTTGGTGCGCAGCGTGGCCCTGATGACGGCCAGGAAGGACCGCAGCACGCGGTCGTGGTCCAGGCTGGCCACCGAGTCCAGCTCGCCCTCGATCTTGCGGACCAGGGCCTCGGTGCGCTCGGTCCGGCCCTCGTCGGGCTGGTCCGGGTCGAAGCGGGTCTGGAACAGGTCGACGAGCAGGCCGGTGATCCCGACGTTGGCGGCCAGGATGTCGGCCAGGAAGTCGGGGGTGAAGGTGGACCCGGCCTGGCGCAGGTACTTGGCGTAGGCGCGCAGCACGGTGAGCTGGCGCCAGTCCAGCCCGGCGCGGACCACCAGGGTGTTGAACCGGTCGGACTCGCCCAGGCCGCGCCAGGAGGCGTCGAAGGCGTCCTCGAACAGCTTCTTGAGCCGCTCGTCGGGCAGGTCGGCCGCGGTGACGGGGCCCAGGCCGAAGTCGTAGATCCAGACCCGGCCCACGCCCTGGACGTCGATGTCGTAGGGCCACTCGTCGACGACCTCGACGCCCAGGTGCTCCAGGACCGGCAGGATCCGGGAGAGCGAGATGGGCTCGCCGACGCGGTGGACGCGGAAGCGCCAGGCGTCGTCGTCGGGGTGCCGGTAGAGGCTGGCGGAGAACGCGCCCCGCCGCTCGTCGGGCGCGGTGCGGGCGAGCAGCTCCTCCAGGGCGCCGATGTCGCGCGCGGCGACCTCGGGCTGGTTGTCGACCTTGTAGGCCTCGGAGAGGCCGGAGCCGTACCGCTCCTTGTACTCGGTGGCGCGGTCCGGGCCGAAGGCGTCGGTGAGGGCGTCGTCGAGGTCGGTGTCCCAGGAGCGGGCGGCCTGGCGGACCTTCTCCTCCAGGGCGAGCTGGTCGATGTCGGCCAGGGTCTCGCCGTGGCGGGCGCGCGCCACCAGGTAGAGGCGGGCCAGCGGGGCGGCGCCGATCATGACGTTGTGGTCCATGGTCGCGCCGTGGAAGGCCTCGCCGAGCACCTGCTGGATGTCCAGGCGCACACGGGTGCTGTACTCGTCGCGCGGCATGTACACGAAGCAGGACATGTACCGGCCGCCGTAGGGGTCGCGGCGCATGAACAGCTTGGTGCCGCGGCGGTCGCGCAGGCGCATGACGCCGCGGACGATGGTGTACAGCTCGCCGACGGGGATCTGGAGGAGCTCCTCGCGGGGGAAGGTCTCCAGCAGTTCGGTGAGGTCGCGGCCGTCGTAGCTGTCGGCCTCGAACCCGGCCAGGGCCAGGATCTCCGCCTGCTTGCGGCGGAGGATGGGGATCTGGGCGATGCCCGTGTTGGTGGCCTGGGAGGTGAACAGCCCCAGGAAGCGGCGCTCGCCGACGATGTTGCCCTGGGCGTCGAACTTCTTGACGCCGATGTAGTCCAGGTACTTGGGCCGGTGGACGGTGGAGCGGGAGTTGGCCTTGGTGAGCACCAGGATGTAGGGCTCGCGGGCCTTGCCGCGGATCTCCGGGGGCAGGGCGGCGAAGCTGGTGGAGGCCGGGGAGTCCATGCGCATGATGCCCAGGCCGGTGCCGGGCTCCGGGCGCAGGGCGTCGTCGCCGTTCTCGTCGGTGACCAGGGTGTACTCGCGGTAGCCCATGAAGGTGAAGTGGCGCCCGGCGACCCAGCGCAGGAAGTCGACGCTCTCGCCGATCTCGCGGGCGTCCACGCCCCCGGCGACCAGGCGGTCGGGGTAGGCGGCCAGCTCGTCGGCGATCCGGATGGCCCGGTCGCTCATCTTGGCGGCGTCCTCGTCCACGTAGCGGACGTCGTTGAGGACGGACTCGAGCCGGTCGGTGATCTCCTTGATCCGCTCGGGGTCGGTCTGCCGGTCGATCTCGATGTGCATCCAGGACTCGTCGACGGGCAGCAGGCCGTCGCCGCCGAGCTCGGGGTCGATCTGGCGGAGCTCGCCCTCCAGGTCGCGGCCCACGGTCATCTGGGGGTGGATGATGAGGCGGACGCCCGCGTTGAGCTCGCGCAGGGCCATCGTCACGGACGAGACGAGGAAGGGCGCGTTGTCGGTGACGGTCTCGACGATGCTGGTCCGGGAGTCCCAGCCGTCGCGCTCGACGGTCGGGGTGTGCACGCGGACCTTGGCGCGGCCGGGGCGGCGCCGGGCGCCGAAGGCGAGGTGGGCCTCGGCCATGCCGCAGATCTGTTCGGGGGTGCGGCCCGCGATCTCCTCCGGGTCGGTGTGCCGGTAGTAGAACGGGAGGAAGCGGCGGACGGCCTCGGCCTCGTCGGCGCCGAGCCGCGGGCCGGGGGACCACTTGGTCGCCGCTTCGGCGAGCAGCTGCTGGAGGGTGCCGTCGGATTGCCCGGACATGTGTCTATCTCACTCCTTTGTGAGCAACGTCGCACGAGCGCTGTGGGATCACCGGGTCATGTGCCCTGTGAATCCCTGAGCTGATGTGTGATTTTACGTGAGCACCCAGGGCCGCACGGGACCCGGGGAGCGGTGTGGTGGTGGTGTGACCTGTGCGCACAGGCTGGAAGAAAGAGGCTTCAGACCCCATTGTCACTGCCTCGTCCAAGAACACAGGCTACTGCTTTTCACGTCGGAGGGCAGGAGCAACACCGTTAAACCACGGTTACACACTGTAAGAAGCGGATTGCGACGGTCGGTGGCGATGTGCACGAGGGTTCACCTCGACCCGGTCGGAGACGTACGTGTCGTTATCGAGCCGTTGTCGAATCGGTCGCCTGATGGACGGCGGTCATCACGGCGCGGGGATCGGTGAGGTCGGGCAGGACGACCTGCGCGCCCGCGTCGCGCAACTGCCCCTCCGTCGTGGGGCCGTTGAGGACCCCGACCGGGACGGCCCCGCCGATCAGGGCGGCCCGGACGTCGGAGACGTTGTCGGTGATCAGGACGGTACTGGAGTCGGGGATCATCCCGCCCTCCGCCGCGTGCAGGCGGATGGACTGGATGAGCGTGGACTTGGGGTAGTTGACCGACCCGTAGCCGCCGATGGCCAGGTTCAGGTAGGGGTCCAGGCCGAAGGCCACCAGCTTGGCGGTGGCCACCGTCCGGGGGCTGCCGCTGACCACCGTCTGCACGGTGTCGGGCAGCGAGGCCACGGCCGCCAGCGAGGCCGCCGCCCCGGGCATCACCCGGCCCTTGGCCGCCAGCTCCCCGGTACGGGTCTCGAAGGCGGCCTCCAGGGCCGCGAGGAACTGGGCGAGGGTGTCGACGTCGGGCTCGATGTCGACGTAGTTGCGGGCGCAGAACTCGAAGAACATCTCCGAGTCCGTACGGCCCGCGGTCGAGGTCAGGTAGACCAGGGGCTCACCGGTGACCTTCTCGAAGGCCTCGGCGTAGGCGGCCCGCATGACCCGGCCGACGTCGAGGAGCGTGAGGTCGATGTTCCATAGCACCAGGCGGCTGATGGCGAACTCCTCGGGTGATGCACGACAGTCGGACCCCCCTATTGTGCCGCACGGGCGTTTCCCGTCGAGAACCCCGTCCGGGACCGGCCACACCGGGCCGCGACCGGTCACGGTCCGAGGAGCCGCTCCACCAGTGCGCGCACGTCGCGCAGCGCCCGGCCCCGGGTGAGTCCCTCGGCGGCGACGAGGTGGCCCACCAGGTCGGCCCGGACGGCGCCGAGCAGGACGTGCGCGGTCCACGCGGCGTCCGGCGCGGGAGGCGCCTGGCCGGCGCGGGCGACGGCGTCGGCGAGGTGACGGGGCGGGAGGTCCTGCACGAGTCGCTGGAGCCCGGCGACGTGGAGCGGGCGCTGGCGGCGGCGATGCCGGTGGAGGTGGCGCGGATGCCGGTGCGGCTCGACGGCCTCATCGCCTCGGGTGCCGAGGACCGCGTCACGGACACGGTCGAACGCATCACCGGTCGGCCGCCCGGCGACCTCCGCACGGTGCTCCACCGCGACCTCCGTCCCTGAGATATTCCCGCGCTGTTCCTCCGGATTGCTCCAGGAACACCCCGTTATCCGCCCGCGCTGCAACGGGGTGACGAGAGGAGATCCGCCATGACGACCTCATGGGGCACCGAGGCCCTGGACCTGACGGCCTACCTGGACCGGGTGGGGGTGCCCGCGCAACCGCCGGACGGGGAGTACCTGGACCGGCTGCACGAGGCGCACATCAGGGCGTTCCCCTTCGAGACCGTGGACGCGCTCCTGGGCCGGGCCCCGGCGGTCGACGTCCGGGGCGTGCAGGAGAAGTTCCTGGGCGGGGGCCGGGGAGGGTACTGCTTCGAGCACGGGGTGCTGTTCGCGGCCGCCCTGGAACGGCTGGGCTTCGAGGTGCACCGGCGGCTGGGCACGGTCGGCCCCGCGGGAGAGAACGCCCGGACGCACCTGCTGGTCGAGGTCGTGCTGGACGGCCGGCGGCTGCTGGCCGACCCGGGGTTCGGCTCGGGCATGCGGCGGCCGATCGCGATGGAGGACGGGGCCCGGCGCAGCGGGGGCGGGATGACCTTCGGCCTCGCCCGGGTGCCCCGCGGGAGGTCGTGGGGCTGGGAGCTGCGCAAGCAGCGGGGTCAGGGGTGGGAGCCGCTGCACGTGACCCACGAGTCGGAGGTGTACCCGGTGGACCTGGTCGCGGGGAACCACTTCGTCGCGACCCACCCGGACTCGGTGTTCCGCAGGATGCTGGTGGTGACGGGCTTCCTCCCCGACGGGATCCACGCCAGCCTCACCCAGGACTCGATAACCCTCCGCGCCCCGGGCTCCCCCACCCGGCACGGGGAGCTGGCGCCGGAAGACCTCGACCCGTGGCTGGACCGCCTCGGCGTGCGCCTTCCGGAGGACGACCGCGCCCTCCTCCACAAGCGCCTCGCCGAACTCCCCTCCCCCACCTGACCGCCCGAACGGCTCCGCCCACGCGGCGTCGACGCCCCCGCCGCCCGGTCCGGCAGGGCCGTCCAGCCCCATCCCCGCACACGCGGGGCTGACCTCAACCATCTCGTCGCAGACGGGTGGGCGAACGGTCCACTCCCGCGTGCGCGGGGTTGACATCCACAGGGCGCGCTCGCGCTCGGGGGCGATTGGTCCACCCCCGCGTGCGCGGGGCTGACACGGTTCCAGCAGGCGCTGATGAGGCCGCGCCCGGTCCATCTCCGCGTGCGCGGGGCTGACGAGGAGGCGTGTGGCGCTCATGCGGCCACCGCCGGTCCATCCCCGCGTGCACGGGGCTGACCGGGCCGCATCGTGCGCCACCGGCCCCTGTCCCGGTCCACCCCCGCGTGCGCGGGGCCGGCGATCTCCCCGGGCACCGGGCGTGTGCGCCGACGGCTCCGGGTCATCGACCGCGCGCGGTGCACACCGGCCGGCGCGGCTCGCGGACCGGGTTCCAGCCGTCGTCGCCCTCCAGATAGGCCTCGGCGGTGTGCCCCACGGCCTCGGTCTCCCCTATCTGCGGCCGGTCCTCGGTGACCAGGGCGCCCGGACCCTTGTTGGCGTACTCGCGCAGCTCGAACTGACGCCAGCCGTTGCCCGAGGACATCGGGATCCAGCCCTGCTCCTTGAAGTGGCGGCCCATCCAGGAATCGCGGATCAGCGCCTGGGGCCGGGCGTCCGGATCGGAGCTGGGCACCCACGGACGGCCCAGGTAGACCGTCGCCGCCGGGGCGTCACCGGTGAAGCAGCTCTCGGTGAACAGGAAGCCGAACTCCTGCTCCGGCGGCGTGCTCGGCGCGGTCACGTACCCGTTGTCGGTGTCGCTGCCCCGGTCCAGGGAGCGGATCTCGCACCCGTGGAAGACGGCCGTGGCCCGGCCGAAGACGAAGTCGACGTCACCCTCGACGTAGCAGTTCCGGTAGTACTGCCGCGAGACCGTCGCGGTGTCGGGGGAGTTGGCGTACAGCGTGTCCTGGTGGCCAAGGAAGCGCACGTTGTCGAACACCAGCCGGTCGCCGGTGGTGCGTACCGCGACCGCCTGCGTGGAGGTGATGTCCGGGTGCTCTTCGCGCAGGAAGGAGTTCGCGAAGGTCAGGTCGTAGGCGTGCACGTCGTCCCCGGAGATGACGACGCTGGCGCTGCCCGACGTCCCCCACGTGCCGCCGTCCGGCCTGGGCATGCCCGCCGCGCGTCCGTGGGTGATGACGACGTCCTTCGGATCGCCGGTCGCGCCGACCAGGGTGAGGTTCGGCTTGGAGGAGGGGATGACGACGGGCTCGTCGTAGACCCCCGCGCCGATCACCAGTGTCACGCGCTCGGTGGAGTGGGAGGGAGCGGCGTCGACCGCGTCCTGCACGCTGCGGTGGTCGCCGGAGCCGTCGGCCGCGACGGTCATCACGATGCTCTCATCGCTCATGGGGGTCACCTCGGAGGTCGGGGCAGGGGAGGCGGCGAACGCGACCAGGACGCCCGCGAGGGCGAGCGGCAGGGCCGTGAGTCGCAGCGCCGTGGTCGAGGGGGTGCGCAAGGGCTTTCCTTCCAGCGGGTCGGGGGGAGAGGAGGGCCTGGATGCCGGAGGTCAGACGGGGCGCTGGTCGGGCCAGGTCACCTCGGAGTCGGGGACGGCGTCGCCGAGCCTGCGCACGTGGCGCGGCGCGAGTACGCGCAGGCGCTTGAGCTCGGCGGCGACCAGGCGGGCGACCTCGATCGCGCCGTGCGCCTGGAAGTGGGTGTTGTCCTGGACGCCGTCGGGGTAGTTGGGATGCCCGCCCGGCTCCGACCACAGGAAGTGGCCCTTGGTGCCCTCGGGGCCCAGCCCGCCCCACAGTTCCAGGCTGAGCGCCGTGAGGTCGACGAGCGGCACACCCTCGCGCTCGGCGAGGGCGCGCATGGCCGCCGGGTAGTCGCCGTGGGACTCCCGGGGAGTGCCGTCGGCGGTGAAGCGGCGCCGCTCGACCGAGGTGACCAGCACCGGCCGGGCGCCGCGCTCCCGGGCACCGTCGAGGTAGGCGGTGAGCTGCTCCTGGTAGGTGCTCCAGGGCTCGGTGTAGCGGGCGGGGTCGTCGGACTTGGAGTCGTTGTGCCCGAAGGAGACCAGCAGGTGGTCGCCGGGGCGGATGTCGGCCAGGACGCCGTCCAGCAGGCCCAGGTCGGCGAAGCTCTTAGAGCTGGCCCCCGACAGCGCGCGGTTGTCCACGGTGGCCCCGCCGCCGAGGAAGAGGCCCAGGGCCTGCCCCCAACCGGCGCGCGGCGCCTCGTGGGCGGCATAGGTGGAGGCGGTGGAGTCCCCCGCGACGAAGAGGCGCGGTGCCCGGTCGGGCCGGGAGGGCGCCGCCCAGGCAGGGGCGCCGGCGAGGAGGGGCGCGGCGAGGGCGGTCGCGGAGACGGTGATGAAGCTGCGACGGAGCATGGGGCCTCTCTGGGGGAAAGCGCTTTCCAAAGCCACGGACGTTGGCTGCAATCGCTTGCACGACCCTCCCCGAAACAGCGCTGTGACGTCAACCCCCCGGCGGCGGTTTCAAGCAGGCCTCCGATGGTCCTCCCGGGTCGGGGGCGGAGCTCCCGGGTTCGGCGGCACGGGTACGGGCCTCGTGGACGACGGCCGCTCGCGTCCTCGCGTCGCGAAGGACGCCCTCCCCGGCCCTCGGGAACCGGATGACGCGGTCCGCCCTCCGGCGGGTCCGGAGGCCCCGGGCAGGGGGCCTCCGCCCATGACGGCGTCGAAGGGGTCCGGGACCGGGGTCGGGGCCGCCCCGGCATCAGGCGAGGAGGTGGCGCAGCTCCTGGAGCGCGTACCACATGAGCTCGTGGTCGTCCGCGGCGCCGGAGTCCGGGTCGGCCACCGCCGCGGCGACGTCCGGGGCGGCCGCCTCGTCGTCGATGTGCGCGGAGGCCAGGCGCTTGTACGGGATCGAATCGCCGGTGATGCGGACGCGGACCACGTCGGGACCCTCTCGCCTCTCCTCCTCGACCAGGTGGTCGGCCAGGTTCGCGACGAGCACGACGCGGCGGCGGGGGGCCGCGGGGTCCTGCGCCAGGAGGCGCAGCGACTCCTCGGCGGCCGCGTACATCGCCTCGTACTCCGCCTCCTCGTCGTCGGTGTCCGCCGCGAACGCCACCGGCACCCGGACCCTCCCCTCGTCGAGGACGGTCGCGAGGGCGGGGAGGGTGCTGGGCAGGAAGACGTACATCGCGGCTCTCCGGAAGGTGGGACGGTCACCCTGAAGTCTGCCGCACCCGTCAGGCGGCTTCGCGATCCGCCGTGAGGAAGCTCCGCAGTTCGCGCGTGGTGGTCGCCACGTCGGTGTGCAGGATGCCGGTCATCCCGAGCTCCTCGGCCGTGCGGACGTTGTGCTCCAGGTCGTCGATGAACACGCACTCCTGGGGCCGCAGCCCCATCCGCCGGCAGGTGTGCAGGTAGATGCGCGGTTCCGGCTTGCGCATCCCCACCTCGCCGGAGATGACCACCTCGTCGAAGGTGGTGTCGAAGTGCTCGCGCGGGTAGCCGTTCCCCCACGAGTTGGACAGGAGCGCCGTGCTCGCGCCCGAGCGGCGGGCGTCGCGGAGCGCCTCGTACATGTCGTGGACCGGGGCGAAGGAGGCGAACATGCGCTCGATGAGGCCCTCGGCGATCACCGGCCCCCCGTGGGTGGAGCGCAGCAGCGACGCCAGGTCGCGCTCGAAGAGCGCGGTGTCGATCTCCCCGCGCTCCAGCGCGTGCACCGGATTGTCGTCGACCAGGCTGCCGTCGAAGTACGGGGTCATGACCTCGTAGTAGTGCGCGGCGTCGATCCGGTCGGCGGTCAGCCAGGCCCGGATCCCGTCCGGGAGCGGGGGTGTGAGCACGCCTCCCCAGTCGGAGATGACTCCTCGGCGGATGCCGTCCATCCGATCCCCTCCATCCGTGTCGTCGTATCACCCGACCTCGGATGCCCGGGATCGGGCGGGCAACGGTTCTTCCCGTTCCCCGCCCGTTTCAACCCTTCCGCCCGATCGCCCCGCCCCGGCCCCTAGTAGGACAGGCCGGCGCCGAACTCGGCCGTGTCGGGGATCGACACCGGGAGCGTGCCGGTGGGCTCCACCTCACCCGCGATGACCCGGGCGGCGGCCGCCAGGGAGGCGTCGACGGCGGAGTAGACGGCGACGAACCCGTCCGCGTCCGAGGAGGCCAGCGGATACGGCCCGCCCTGGGACACGGCGACGGTGGGCGCCGTGGAGCGTCCGACCGGCGCCGTATTGGTCCCCACGATCACCGCGTCGGCGTCGCCGGTGACGACTTCGAGCCCCGCCTCGGTGAGCGCGGCGGCGAGCCGGTCGGCGTTGGTGCCCTCGACGCGCACCCGGGCGCCGGGGGCGAGCGGGAGGACCCCGTCGGTGTTGCGCAGCACGGTGGCGGAGGCGTCCGCCACGCGCTGGGCGGCCCCGGCGTGCTCCGGGTCGGACACGGCCTCCTCGGCCGCCGCCGGATCGACCGGGTCCGCCTCCAGGATGCCGCGCTTCTCCTTGAGGGAGAGGACGCGCAGCACGGATTCGTCGATGCGCTCCTCGGTGAGGCGCCCCTCCTCGACGGCCGCCTTGATCGCGGCGACCGCGGCGGCGGGGTCCGGCGGCATGAGCAGCTGGTCCACGCCCGCCTCCAGGGCCAGGACCGCGTTCTCCCCGTCGGAGTGGCGCTGCCGCACGCCCTCCATGTTGAGGGCGTCGGTGGTGACCACGCCCTCGTAGCCGAGCTCGTCGCGCAGGATGCCGCCGATGATCTCCGACGACAGGGTGGCGGGCTCGTCCGGGTCCAGCTGCGGCATGAGCACGTGGGCGGTCATGACCGCGTCCACGCCCGCCTCGACCGCGGCGCGGAACGGCGGCAGGTGCTCGGCCTCCCACCGGTCGCGCGGCAGGTCGATGACGGGCAGCCCGGTGTGGCTGTCCACGTCGGTGTCGCCGTGCCCCGGGAAGTGCTTGACGACGGGGACGATCCCCTGCCCGGCGTAGGCGTCGGCCTCGGCGAGCGCCATCTCGGAGACCAGGTCGGGCTCGGAGCCGAACGAGCGGATGCCGATCACCGGGTTGGCCGGGTCGGTGTTGACGTCGGCGTCGGGCGCGTAGTTGAGGTTGATCCCCAGGGCGGCCAGCTCGGCGGCGGTCGTCGTGGCGCGCAGCGCCGCCAACTCGGGGTCTCGGGTGGCGCCGACGGCCATGGCGTCGGGGAAGCGGGTGCCGACCGGCAGCCGCACCACGAGCCCCTGCTCCTGGTCCACTCCGACGAACAGCGGGGTCTGGGAGAGCTCCTGGACCCCGTTGGAGAACTCGGCGATCTGGGCGGCGCCGGTGAGGTTGGCGTCGAAGTAGATGATGCCGCCAGGGCGGTACGCCTCGATCTGGGCGGCGTTGTCGGCGGCCGTCGTGCCCTGGGCGGTGAGCACCAGGAGCTGGCCGATCTTGGCGTCCAGGTCCATCTCCGCGAGCAGGCGCGGGGCCAGGACCGGCTCGAAGGGCGGCTCGGACGGCGACGGTTCTTCGCGTGGCGAGGTGTCCTCCTCCTGGGGTGCCGTGGTGCAGGCCGTGAGGGCGAGCAGGGCGATTCCCGCGCAGGCCAGGGCTCGGGTGACGGGGCTTCTCATGTGGGACTTCATCTCCGGCGGATCGCTGGTCCGCCGGAGACTACCCCCTCGGCGGGGGTGGTCGGAACACCACGGCCGGCGCGCGGCGCGGCGCGCCGACCGTACCGTTCAGGCCCAGGTGAAGAGGGTCTCGCCGTTGTCCACGCCGCCCTCGGCGACGGAGCCCAGGTCGCCGGGCGCGGCGTCCAGGGCGACGACCGGGACCACCGCGGGGAGCCCGCGCGCGGCCACCGACCCCGGGGACCAGCGCACGACGGGCGTGCCCGCCGTCACCTCGGCGCCCTCCCCGAGCAGGAGAGTGAACCCCTCGCCCTTGAGTTTGACCGTGTCGATGCCCAGGTGGACGAGCACGCCCCGGCGCTGGTCGGGCGCCATCACCACGAAGGCGTGGGGGTGCAGTTTGACGAGGGTGCCGTCGATGGGGGCGGTGACCTCCTGGGTGCCCTCCTGCCCGCCCTCCTGGCCGGGCTCGGGGTGGACGGCGACGCCGGGCCCCACCATCCCCTGGGAGAACACCGGGTCGGGCACCGTCTCCAGGGGGAGGGCGGTGCCGCGGACGGGGGACGACACGCTGAGGGATCCGTTGAGGTCTGGCATGGGGGCTCTCTTCCCTGTCAGGGGGATTTCATCCGGACCGACGGGAAACGGGCCTGCGTTCCACCCGTCGCCCGGCGCGGTGTCCGCCGTCGCGGCCGCCCGCGCTACCCGTCGATGATGTCCCGGATGTCGTCGGTGAGGGAGTCGGCCTCGGGGCCGACGACCACCTGGACGACGTTGCCGGAGATCAGGACGCCGTGCGCCCCGGTGTTCTTCAGGGCCTGCTCGTCCACCAGCGACGCGTCGGAGACCTCGGTGCGCAGGCGGGTGATGCACGCCTCGATGTCCTCGATGTTGCCCGCGCCGCCCAGACCCGCGACGATCGCCGCTGCCTTGTCCGCCATGTGTCGTCCTCCTGCTGTGCCGTGGGGACCGCTACGTCCCCGTGGGGGGAGCTTAGGGCTCCGGGACCCGGGGCGCCAGGCACCGGGTCCCGGGCGCGGCTCAGGCCGTCTGGGTGACCTTGTTCAGGCCCCGGGGGACGTCCGGGTTGTAGCCCAGGCGCCGGGCCAGCCGCTCGGTGAGGAGCTGGGCGGGGACGATGAGGTTCATCGGGGAGACCCACTCGGGCACGTCCGGGACGGGGACGGACAGGTCGCTGGCCGCGGCCAGGGCGGACCCGCCGCCGAAGCCGAACACCGGGGCGCCGGCCGAGCGGGCCCGCTCGGCCAGGGCGACCGTGCCCGCGAGGGTGGGGCCGGCGGGGGCGGCCACCAGCAGCGCCGGGGTGCGCGGGTCGACGACCGCGATCGGGCCGTGCAGCAGGTCGGCGTAGGACAGGCCCATGGCGTGCAGGTAGCAGGCCTCCTTCAGCTTGAGGGCGGCCTCCAGGGCGGTGGAGAAGGCCATGCCGCGCCCGGAGATCACCGCCCCCTGCACCGCGACCATGCGCTCGACGATCTCCTCCAGGGAGTCGGTGGGCGCGGCGAGGGTCTCCTCGATGGCGTCGGGCACCCGGTCCAGGTCGGCCGGGTCCAGGTCGGCACCCAGGCCCAGGGCCAGCACCGCGAGGGCGGCGAGCTGGGTGTTGTAGGTCTTGGTGGCGGGCACCGCGACCTCGTTCCCGGCCCGGGTGACCAGGGCGACGTCGGCCTCGGCTGCCAGCGGGGAGTCGGCGCCGTTGGTGACGCCGACGGTGCGGGCGCCGCAGTCGGCGGCCCAGCGCATGGTCTCGACGATCTCCTCCGTCTTGCCGGACTGGGAGATGGCCACGGCCAGGACGTCGGACAGGTCGATCTTGGAGCCGTAGGCGGTGGCGATGGAGGGCGAGCCCAGGGTGGCCAGCCGGCCGGCGTGGGCCTGGAGGAGGTAGCTCCCGTACACCGCGGCGTTGTCGGAGGAGCCGCGGGCGATGAAGAGCACGTGCTTGGTGGCGCGTCCCAGGGCCGCGATCTCCGAACGGAGCGGGAGCAGCTCCGCGAAGGTGCGGCGCAGCGCGTCGGGCTGCTCGGCGATCTCGGAGCGCATCACGCTCGTCGTGGTGGTCATGAGGGCCTTCCCTGCTCGTGCCGGGTGCCCGGCACTCCCGTGAAGTGGTGCGAACCGCCTGCCGTTGGGTGGATTGACACGCGGACAGAGCTATGGTCTAGTCCGGACTATACCAGTGGCTCCGGGATTGTCCCGATACCCGGGGTACAGGAGGATGTATCCCGCGCTCACGGAGCCACCGCGTCACAGGAGACCGACCACGACCGAACCGGGAGCGCACCGCACCACCCCGACCCGTCGCCGACCGAGAAGGCCACCCGCACCCATGCCGATCGACCCCAGCAACCCGCTGCCGAAGTACGTCCAACTCCGCGACCTGCTCCTGGACTGGATCACCGAGGCCGGACTGGGCGTGGACGACATGATCCCCTCAGAGCGGGAGCTGAGCGCCTCCTACGGTCTTTCCCGCATGACCGTCCGCCAGACCATCGACCTGATGGTCTCGGAGGGGCGGCTGTACCGGGTCCCCGGCAAGGGGACCTTCATCGCACGTCCCAAGATCGAGATGTCCCTGGTCCTGGCCTCGTTCAGTGAGGACATGCGCGCCCGCGGGTACGAGCCCGGGGCGCGCGAGCTCATCCGCCAGGTCATCCCGGCCAGCGGGCACACCGCCCGCATGCTCGACATCGAGCCGGGCACCCTGGTGCACCACATCGAGCGGATGCGCACCGCCGACGACGAACCCATGGCCGTGGAGCGCTCCAACATCCCCGCGGCCATGGTCCCCGGTCTCGAGGACTTCGACCTCGCGGAACGCTCTCTGTACGAGGTCCTGGAAAACGAGTACGACATCCTGTTGGATTCCGGGGAACAGACCATCGAGGCCGGGATCTGCGACTCGGCCGACTCCCGCCTCCTGGGCCTGCCCGCTGGAAGCCCGGTGCTGGTGATGCAGCGCCGCAGCTTCACCAAGGGACAGTGCGTCGAACTGGCCCTGTCCACCTACCGCGCCGACCGGTACCAGCTGCACTCGCGGCTGGACCCGCGCCGGCACGGCGACTGACCCACCCCCGCGCCCACAAGGCGCAGGTCCGAGGGAAGGACCCCCCCTTTGAGTTCGGACAACACACCGGCCACGGCAGCCGCGGCCGGCACCCCCAAACGCTCCTCCTCCGCGCTGGCCACCCTGCAGCGCTTCGGCCGCAGCCTGATGATGCCCATCGCGGTCCTGCCCGCGGCGGCCATCCTCCTGCGGCTGGGGCAGAACGACCTGCTCGGTGCCGACGGCCTGGCCTCGATCAACGGCCTGGCCTGGATGCAGCGGGTCGCGGACGTGGTGGGAGCCGCAGGCGACTCCCTGTTCCAGGCGATGCCGCTGCTGTTCGCGGTCGGCGTCGCCATCGGGTTCGCCAAGCGCGCCGACGGGTCGACCGCCCTGGCCGCCGTGGTGGGCTACCTCGTGTTCGACCGGGTGTCGAAGCTGCTCTTCTTCCAGGGCGGCAGCGAGGTCGGTGAGCGGGTCACCCTCGAATCGGGCGGCGAGTTCATCGTCAACTGGGGTGCCAAGAACCCGAGCGACGTGCTCGGCGGCATCGTCATCGGCCTCCTGTCGGCGTGGCTGTGGCAGCGCTACTACCGGATCAAGCTCCCGACCTGGCTGGGCTTCTTCGGCGGGCGCCGCTTCGTCCCCATCCTCATGGCGGGCGTGGGCATCCTGGTGGCCGTGGCGTTCGGGCTCATCTGGCCGCTGATCGGCTCCCTGATCAACTCCCTCGGCGAGTGGATCATCGGGCTGGGCGCGGTCGGGGCCGGGATCTACGGCGTGATCAACCGCCTGCTGCTGCCGCTGGGGCTGCACCACATCGTCAACTCGGTCGTGTGGTTCGTGTTCGGCTCCTACACCGACCCGGAGACGGGCGACGTGTACCTGGGCGAGATCAGCCGCTACCTGGCCGGGGACCCGGACGCGGGCGGCTTCCTGTCGGGCTTCTTCCCGGTGCTGATGTTCGGCCTGCCGGGTGCGGCGCTGGCGATCTGGCGCTGCGCCCACCCCTCCCAGCGCACCAACATCGGCGGCCTCATGATCGCCGCGGCGCTGACGGCCTTCGTCACCGGCATCACCGAGCCGATCGAGTTCGCGTTCATCTTCATCGCCCCGGTCCTGTTCGGCGTGCACATCGTGCTGACGGGCATCTCGATGGCGGTGCTCAACGCCCTGGACACCCAGTTGGGCTTCGGGTTCTCGGCGGGCCTGATCGACCTGTTGCTCAACGCCACGAAGTCCAATACCCAGGGCCTGTGGATCATCCTCGTGATGGGCGTCGCGTACTTCTTCCTCTACTACTTCGTGTTCATGTTCCTCATCAAGAAGATGAACCTGCCCACCCCGGGCCGCGAGCCGGCGGAGGGGGCCGAGGCGGCCGCCTCCGCGGGCGCCGACGGCCCCGGCGGGCCTGCCCCGAAGCGGTCGGGCTCCGGGGACGGGGACTGACCGGTCCGTCCGCGGCGCGGGCCCGCACCCTCCCGGGTGCGGGCCCGCACCCGTTCACGCCGCAGGCCCGTCCCCCGCGCCCCGCCCCCTGCGGCGCACCCGGGGCCGGAGCGGCCGCCGCTCCAGAACCGCCCGGGGCGGCGGACGCACCCCGCCGGGGAACATCCCACGGGCCGCGGTCGTGGCGGCGCAACCGGGGTGGGGCAGCGGCCTTCCTGTCAGCCAACGCCTCTCAGGCCGCCCGCCAGGAGCGGCGGACGCGCACCCCGTCCGGGAGCGCCCACCGGCCGCGGGGCGCAACCCGGGCGGCCGGCTTCCCGTCAGCGACCGCTTCCCGGACCGCCCTCCGGAGCACCGGGAGCGGCGGCGCACCCGGGCGGGAACGGCCGCCTTCATCGGCCAGGGGCCGAGGAACCACCCGGGGCCGGGAACACGTGTGGGCGCGGTCCCCTCGGGGAGCGCGCCCACAGGCGTGTTTCAGCGACGGCTACCGGTTGGCCGGGTCACCGTGGCACTTCTTGAACTTCTTGCCGGAGCCGCAGGGGCACGGCGCGTTGCGGGAGACGCCCGCGTACTCGTCGTTCTCCTCGCTGTGGCGCTCGACGGAGCCGTCCTCGCTCGGCGCGGAGTACTGGAGGCGGCTGGGCTGCCCCTCCCCGAAGCCCGGGACCACCACGTCCTCGGCGGCACCGGCCTCCTCGGTGGGCGCCTCGGCCTCGGCGGCCTCCGCGTCCTCGTCCACGGCGGTGGCCACGGTCCCGGCACCGGAGCTCCCGCCCACGGTCGCGGCCGTGGTGGCGGCCGCGGCGGCGGTGAGCTTGGGCTCCTCCTTCTTGCGGACCTGCACCTCGAGGTTGAAGAGGTAGCCGACCGACTCCTCCTTGATGGCCTCCAGCATCTGCTGGAACATGTCGAAGCCCTCGCGCTGGAACTCGATCAGCGGGTTGCGCTGGGCCATCGCGCGCAGGCCGATGCCCTCCTGGAGGTAGTCCATCTCGTAGAGGTGCTCGCGCCACTTGCGGTCCATGACCTGGAGGATGATGCGGCGCTCGACCTCGCGCATCGCCTCCTCGCCCAGCTCGGACTCGCGGGCGTCGTAGGCGGCGAGGGCGTCCTCGACCACCCGGTCGGCGATGAGCTGACCGGTGAGGGTGTGCAGGTCGCCGTTCTCCTCGATGAACTCGTCCACCGTGAAGCTGATCGGGTAGACCTGCTTGAACGCGCGCCACAGCTTGTCGAGGTCCCAGTCGGCCGGGTCGCCCTCGGCGGTCTCCTCCGTGACGTAGCCGCGCAGGACCTCCTCCAGCATGACCAGCACCTGGTCGCGCAGGTCCTGGCCCTCCAGGACCTTGCGGCGCTCGGCGTAGATGACCTTGCGCTGCCGGTTGAGGACCTCGTCGTACTTGAGGACGTTCTTGCGGATCTCGAAGTTCTGGGTCTCGACCTGGCCCTGGGCGGAGGCGATCGCCTTGCTGACCATGCCGGACTCGATGGGCTGGTCGTCCGGGATGTTCAGCTGGTTCATGAACACCTCCAGACGGCTGCTGTTGAACAGGCGCAGCAGGTCGTCCTGGAGGGACAGGTAGAAGCGGGACACACCCGGGTCGCCCTGGCGGCCGGAGCGGCCGCGCAGCTGGTTGTCGATGCGCCGGGACTCGTGCCGCTCGGTGCCGAGCACGTACAGGCCGCCGAGCTCGACGACCTTCTCGTGCTCCTCCTCGTACTCGGACTTGGCCTTCTCCAGCGCGTCCGGCCAGGCCGCCTCGTACTCCTCGGGCGTCTCCAGCGGGCTCAGGCCGCGCGCCTGGAGCTCCTCGTCGGCGAGGAAGTCCGGGTTGCCGCCCAGCATGATGTCGGTACCGCGGCCGGCCATGTTGGTGGCGACGGTGACCGCGCCGAGCTTGCCCGCGCGGGCGATGATCGCGGCCTCACGGGCGTGGTTCTTGGCGTTGAGGACCTCGTGCGGGACGCCCTCGCGCTTGAGCATCCGCGACAGCAGCTCGGACTTCTCGACGCTGGTGGTGCCGACGAGGACCGGCTGGCCCTCCTCGTGGCGCTCGGCGATGTCCTCGGCGACCGCCTGGAACTTGGAGTCCTCGTTCTTGTAGACGAGGTCCTTGACGTCCTCGCGGATCATCGGCTTGTTGGTGGGGATGGGCACCACGCCGACGCCGTAGGTCTGGTGGAACTCCGCGGCCTCGGTCTCGGCGGTACCGGTCATGCCCGCGAGCTTGTCGTAGAGGCGGAAGTAGTTCTGGAGCGTGATCTTGGCGAGCGTCTGGTTCTCGTCCTTGATCTTGACGCGCTCCTTGGCCTCGATGGCCTGGTGCATGCCCTCGTTGTAGCGGCGGCCCGCCAGGACGCGGCCGGTGAACTCGTCGACGATGAGGACCTCACCGTCCTTGACGATGTACTCCTTGTCGCGGCGGTACAGCTCCTTGGCCTTGAGGGAGTTGTTGAGGAAGCTGATCAGCGGGGTGTTGACGGCCTCGTAGAGGTTGTCGATGCCCAGCCAGTCCTCGACCTTGGCCACACCGGACTCGGTGATGCCGACCGTGCGCTTCTTCTCGTCGACCTCGTAGTCCGTGTCCCGCTTGAGGCGGGGCGCGATCTTGGCGAACTCGCCGTACCAGCGGGAGTTCTGCTCGGAGGGGCCGCTGATGATGAGCGGGGTGCGCGCCTCGTCGATGAGGATCGAGTCGACCTCGTCGACGAGGGCGAAGAAGTGGCCGCGCTGGACGGTGTCCCGCAGGGACAGCGCCATGTTGTCGCGCAGGTAGTCGAAGCCGAACTCGTTGTTCGTGCCGTAGGTGATGTCGGCCTGGTAGGCCTTGCGGCGCTCGGCCGGGGTCATGTTGGGGCTGACCACGCCGACCTCGAGGCCGAGGAAGTGGTAGATGCGGCCCATGTTCTGGGCGTCGCGCTTGGCCAGGTAGTCGTTGGTGGTGACGACGTGGACGCCCTTGCCCGCGAGCGCGTTGAGGTAGACCGCGAGGGTACCGGTCAGGGTCTTGCCCTCACCGGTCTTCATCTCGGCGATGTTGCCCAGGTGGAGCGCGGCACCGCCCATGAGCTGGACGTCGAAGTGGCGCTGGCCCAGGGTGCGCTTGGCGGCCTCGCGGACGGTGGCGAACGCCTCCGGGAGGAGGTCGTCGAGGGACTCGCCGTCCTCGTGGCGTTCCTTGTACTCCCGGGTGAGGTCCCGGAGCTCCTCGTCGGAGAGGTCGACGTACTCGTCCTCGAGCGAGTTGATCTGGTCCTTCAGCTTGTTGAGCCGGCGCAGGATCTTTCCCTCACCCGCGCGCAGGAGCTTGCTGAGTATCCCTGGCACTTCCTATGCGCTCCTCGCAGATCGCGGTTGGCTCCACGGCACGCGTGGAGATCAGATCTAGGCCCGCTGACCGCTGTCCCGTGGCCGCGGAGGGCGGCGGGGGTCCCTGGGCCCTCGGGCCTACATCCTAGAGGACGTGCACCCTGTACCCGGTCCGCTCGGCGACGGAGGGACGGGAGGCCCTTTCCCCCAGGTGAACGATCGAAACAGCGGAGAATGTTCCCCTCGCACGTACGGGCGCCCCGGTGCCGTGCGCACCCGGCGCCGGAGATTCACACCGTTTTCCAACCGTCGCGGGCGGGCGGGCGGGCCGCAGCCCCGCCCGGTGGACGGCCCCCGTCCGCCGGTGCCCGCGGCGGACGGACGGCCGAGGCGGGGCGGGACCGGGCCGGGCACCGTGCCCGGCGCCGGGGAGCGGAGACCCGGCCGACGGAGGCCGCGGTCCCGGGCGGACCGCGTTCATCCACCGGATCCGGGTAGACCCTTCGATAGACGCCCGGCCCGTGCCGGAGCGGCCGGGCCGACGACATGAGCGTTCAGGGGGGACCGCCATGCGAACCGGTGAAGGGCCCGAGAGGGCGCAGACCGCGGAGAACGGGGCTCCATCGCCCCGCACACCCGTGGAGGTGCTCGACGACCTGATCGAGAGACGGCGGCACCCGTCGTCGTCCGACCCCAGCCTGGGCTGGGAACGGCACCATCCCGACGACGAGCAGCGTTTCGGCCGCATCCGGGGCTTCCAGCGCCAGGGCGGCAGCCTGGCGCCGACCGGACGGCACCGGGGCCGGGCCGGGTCCTGGGTGGTGGTGGCACTGGCCGTGGCCGGGGCCGTCGTGACCGCGATCGCCATCGTGCAGGGGATGTCCGTGTGGCTGCTGGTGGTCGCCGGCGTACTGTTCGCTGCGGCGCTGGTGCTGGCCGCGGTCACCCGCATCTTCGAGGACGTCGTGCTGGACGCCCCGTCGGTGGAGCCGGAGGAGCCGCACGGCGTCTCACTGCACCGGATCCGCAAGGAGCAGCGGCGCGAGCGCCGGAACGAGCTGAGGCAGCGGCGGCGCGGCCGGAGGGCGCGGGGCGCCACCGCCGTGTAGCCCGCCAGGGCCCACGGGGGCGGCGGGCCGCTCGGCCCGCCGCCCCCGTGACCGCCTCGGCCCTCGGGGAGGGGCCGGATCAGTCGACGAGGCGGATGACCCCGTAGTTGAAGCCCTTACGCCGGTAGACGACGCTGGGCGCGTCCTTGACCTCGTCGTGGAAGAGGAAGAAGTCGTGTCCGACGAGCTCCATCTCCATCAGCGCCTGGTCGATGCTCATGGGCTTGGCCTGGTGGGACTTCTCCCGGACGATGAGGGGGGCCTCCCCCTGGGTGTCGAGCTCGACGAACTCGTCCGAGAAGCCCGCCCGTCCGGCGCCGGAGTCCGTGTCCTCCTCCGTGCTGCGGCGGGCCGGGGGCGCCTGCACGATCGTGTCCTCGGGGGGCAGGTCTCCGGGCAGGTGCGCGGTGGCCGAGGAGACTGAGACGGGGGCCCGGGTGCCCCGGTGCACCTTGCGGCGGTCGGCGGCCTTGCGCAGGCGCGCCTCGATCTTGTCGAGGGCCAGGTCCAGGGCGCCGTGCCGGTCCACGGCGGCCGCCTCGCTGCGAACGACGGGGCCGTTGCCGTTCGAGCGGATGGTGAGCTCGACGCGTTCCTTCACGTCGGCGAGCTTGGGATTGCGTTCCGTGGACACCTCCACATCGACGGTCATGCCCTTCTTCTCCCACTTGGAGAGCCTGTCGAGCTTGTTCTCGACGTGCTGTCGGAACTTGTCGCTCACACCGGTGCGTCGACCCTTGACGATGATGTCCATAGGACCCCCTTCATCGCGTGGCCGTCGGGAAGGTGACGGCCAGCCTGGCTTCTGCACCTTCCGTCGTTCGGGGGACGGAAGGGTCTCGCGCTGTCAGCCCCCTTCTGCGGGTGATCCGGTTCTGCGCGGATCACGTCTCGGTTGAAAGTGCGTATACCCACCGGGGACACGGTCATCACGCGTCCCACGCACATGATCGCGGGTAGCCCTGAACTGGGGAAAGGGACTTTCGTCGCGGCCGGGGGAAAAGCGGCACGCGAGGGGCTCCCCGGGGGCTCGCCCGATGGCGAGGCCCCCGATGGGATGCCACCCGTCCGGCCGACCTGGTCTTCGTCCCCACATCCGCCTGCTGAGAGTGTCGCCGCTCTTATCCGCGACTACTGCTCTTCTCCCTGTCGTGAGGGACATCGGGACCCTCCGCGGGGCAGGGCTTACCTCTAAGGCGCACCGTGATCGGTCGACGAAAAGTCGCCTTACGTGGGCCGTTTCGCCTGCGCCTGGCATCGGCTTGCCGGAGGAGTGCCCTGGTCTTCCCAGGAACACCGGAACTCCGACGCAACCACGGACCCGGACGGGTGCCATACGGTGACCGTAACCTGTCCTGGCGAGGATGTCAGGTGGCGACCCCGGCCCCGAGCCCCGGAAAAACACCGCGAACCCCTGTACACAAGGACTTTTCATGGTTTCGGGGGCGTTCGTAAAACCTTCTCCCCGTGGAACGGGGTCTCACCTCCGTCCACAGTCGGAAGGCGCTCGGCGAGCACCACCGCGCCGGCCACGCGCAGCCCGGCGGCGCGCAGCGCGCGCGTCGCCTCGGCCAGTGTCGCGCCCGTGGTGACGACGTCGTCGACCACCACGGCACGGCGGCCGGCCGCCCACGCCGGGACCGGGTCCGCTCGGAACGCGCCCGCCCGGTTGGCCAGCCGCTCCCGGCGGCCCAGGCCCGCCTGGCGCCGCACCCGGCCCCGGTGGCGCAGCAGCGGCAGGAGCGTCCCGCCGCGGTGCTCCCCGCAGGCCGCAGCCGCGAGCCGGGCCACCGGGGCGCGCGGATCGTGCGGCGGCCCGCGCCCGGGGATCGGCACCAGCAGGGTGTCGGCGCCGACGAGCCCGCTCGCCTCGCAGACCGCCGCCAGGCGCCCGCCCCACACGCGGGCCAGCGCGTCGTCGCCCTCCTTGTAGGCGAGCAGCACCCGGCGGTGCAGCCCGGCGTAGGGGCCGGCCGCCCAGACCGGCGGACACCCCGGGCGCGGCGCGCACCGGTGCGGCCGCCGCACCAGCGCGTCGCGGCACATGGGGCACAGCGGCGCGCCGCCCCCGGCCGGTCCCGCGCACCCGGGGCAGGCCCGTGGGAGCAGCAGATCCAGGAGCGCGTCCCGGATCCGCACGAGTGCCCTGACAAGGGCCTTCCCGACATCCATACTTCGAGGATCTGCGACCGGGGGCGGCCCCGCCACCCCTTCCCCGAACCTGTGGAAAACCCGGGCGGCGGGTGTCAGCCGTCGAGGATCTCGGTGTTCTGGTTGGCGGTGAGCAACCAGCGGTCGCCCTCCTTGGTCATCACGTACATGGGGCTGCCCTGGTTGCCGATCTGCGCGCCGTCGGGGTCGCGGTAGGTCGCGCGGGCCTTGACGGCGGCGACGTCGGGGCGCAGGAACAGCACGTGCTCGACCTCGTAGAAGACCGTTCCCTCCTGCACGGAGCCCGGCAGGACCTTGCGCGTGAACGCGGCGATCTCGTTCCGGCCGAACAGCCGTTTGCCGTGCGCCGTGGTCCAGATCGCGTCCTCGCGGAACAGGCCGATGAACTCCTCGGGCAGTCTCTCGCGCTGGGAGTGTTCGAGCGTCGCGACCACCGCGCGCAGGCGCTCGGTCTCGGTCTCGCGGGTCATATCGTCCGGCTGTGTCGTGTCCATGACCCGAGCATCGGGCCTCAACCATGGTTGAGGTCAACCCCCGGGCGTCGTCCGGTCCCGGAGGACACCCCCGGAGGTCGGCCCCGGAGATCGGCCACCGGATCAGCCCGGGAAGCCGGGGAAGCCGCCCTCCACCGCGGTGATCGAGGTCGCCCCCCCGGGCGTCGACCGGCCCTCGGGGGTCGGCCCCGGGGGTCGGCCCCGGGGGTCGGCCCCGGGGGTCGGCCCCGGATCAGCCCGGGAAGGTGGGGGAGCTGCCCTCCACCGCGGTCTGCCAGTTCAGGCGGTCGTTGGAGATCCAGATGTTGCCGTCGTCGGTGCCCGCCACCAGGGGCTGGCCCGGCGCGCCGGAGATGGTGACCAGCCCGGTGACCGAGTTGCCGGCGCTGGAGGGCGGGGTGCCGCCGTCCAGGGCGACGAGGAACACCTGGTCGGTGCCGGCCTCGCGGCGGCCCAGCACGGCCAGCTGGTCGGCCGACCTCCAGGAGATCTCGGTGACCTCCTCCAGCTCCCCGGCCAGGGGCACGAAGTCCTCCACCGACACCCGGCCGTCCTCGTCGGTGACCACCCGGCCCACCTTGAGCGAGCGCCGGCCGTCCACCTCGGTGACCACGGCGGCGCGCGCGCCGTCGCGGGACACCCGGAAGTGCACCAGGGACTCGTCGCGCAGGTCGCCGACGTCCACCCGGACCACCTCCTGGGCGTCGCGCAGCACCCAGACCGCGGAGGCCCCCGGCTCCGGCGGGGCCGGGTCCGCGAGCGTCTCGGGGTCGGCGGGGGGATCGGAGGGCTCCTCCTCTGACCCGTCCCCCTCTCCCTCCCCGGGGTCGTCCTCCGGGCCGCCGATCTCCTCGACCACCCACAGGTTCCCGTCGATGTCCCAGGACAGCTCGGTGAAGGCGCCCTCGTCGAGGACCTCCTCGACCGCGGCGCCGGGCGCGGAGGCGGAGGTCACGACCGTCTCGCCGCCCATGGTGATGCCCGCGACGGTGCTCTCGTCGATGGAGACGGCGAACCGCTCCAGGAGGACGTCGCCCGCGCCCAGCGGCCCCGGGACGCGCTCGGCGTCGCCGAAGACATCGGTGTCCCACTCCGAGGCGGACCAGAGCTGCCCCTCGTGGGAGTAGTAGGCGCGCACCCCCGAGCGCAGCGCCCCCGGGCCGACCCCGTTCCAGAACGTGCTGGCGGGCCGGGGCCGGTCGGCGCTGTCGCCGTCGGCGGCCGCGAACGCCACCTCCTCGCCGTTCACGACCAGCGTGAATTCCTGCACGTCCGGGATCTGGCGCAGCGTCCAGGCGATCTGGGCGCCCAGCCGGAACTCGTCGATGTCGCCGACGCGGTCCAGCTCCACCACGACGCTCTCCGCGTCCACGGTCACGCCGACCCGGGAGTCCTCGGGGAACTCCGAGCGCACCGCGGGCCCCAGCCAGGAGGTCGGCCCCTCCCCCAGGCGCGCCAGCAGCCGCTCGGCCAGCCGGTCGGTGCTCACCGGGAGGTAGATCGGGTCGGGCACCAGGGAGGTGCCCTCCGGGTTGAAGTAGTACAGGTTGAACGGCCGGTGGGTGCGCTCCACGTCGAGCTGGCTGAGGATCAGGTCGTCGGGCAGGCTCTGGATCCGCCATTCGCCCTCGGGGTCGCCGTCCTCACGGGCGAGCGTGAACGTCTCGTCCATCAGCGTCCCCGGGGTGCCGGGGCGGTACTTGCCGTCCTCGTCGATGGTGGCGACCAGCGGGGTGCGCATCCGCACGGTCGCGGTGAGCCCGTCCTCGGACACCTCGGTCTCCAGGTCCACGGTGTCCAGGTCGGTGAAGACCTTGACGGACCCGTCCGGGGACCACTCCCGGCCGGTGTCGGGCAGCATGTAGATGCGGGCCGCCCCGTGGTCCTCCTCGAAGCTGCCCATGTCCTTGAGGAAGCTGCCGACCAGCCCGTCCGGGTTCATGCCCGCCTGCGGGCCGGCGGGCAGCAGCCGCACGTAGCCGCCGTAGGGGTCGGCGCTGCCGTCGCCGCCCTCGCCCGGGACCACCGGGCCGGTCATCGGCACGCTGGCGCACGAGGTGAGGAACAGGCAGGACAGCGCGGAGGCGCCGAACACCAGGAGGTTTCTGCTCACGGGTGGTCCTCTCCCCCCTCACGGGGGTAGGCGCGGCCCAGCGAGAACTCCGGGGGCACCAGCGGCAGCGGGGAGCCGCGCAGCTCGGCGCCCGCGAGCCGGGGCAGGGACAGGCGGAACTGGGACCCCTGGCCGGGCATGCCCCACGCCTGGAGCCAGCCGCCGTGCAGGGCGGCGTCCTCCTTGGCGATGGACAGGCCCAGTCCGGTGCCCCCCGTGGTGCGCACCCGCGCCGGGTCGGCCCGCCAGAAGCGGTCGAAGCACAAGTGCTCCTCGCCCTCCTTGAGGCCGACGCCGTAGTCGCGCACGGCGACGGCGACGGCGTCGCGGTCGCCCGCGGCGGTGACCACCACGTCGCGCCCCTCGCTGTGCTCGATGGCGTTGACCACCAGGTTGCGCAGGATGCGGTTGATCCGCCGGGGGTCGTACTCGGCGACGCACGGGTCGGCGGGCAGCCGCATGACGACCTTGATGCCGCGCTTCTCGGCGATCTGCTCGGCGTCGCCGACCGCCTTCATCACGGCGTCGCGGATGTCGGAGGGCTCGGTCCCCAGGGTGGCCGCGCCCGCGTCGTGGCGGCTGATCTCGAGCAGGTCGGCGAGCAGTTCCTCGAACCGCTCCACCTGGCTCTGCAGCAGCTCGACCGAGCGGCGCATGGCGGGTTCGAGCTCGTCGCGGTCGTCGAAGAGCAGGTCGCCGGCCATCTTGATGGTGGTGAGCGGGGTCCGCAGCTCGTGGGAGACGTCGGAGACGAACTGGCGCTGGAGCTTGGACAGCTCCTCCAGCTCCTGGATCTTCTCCTGGAGGGTCCCGGCCATGTCGTTGAAGGACACGGCCAGGCGCGCCAGGTCGTCCTCGCCCTGGACGGTCATGCGCTCGGACAGGTCGCCGGCGGCCAGCCGCTCGGCGGACTGGGCGGCGGAGCGGACCGGCGAGACGACCTGGCGGGTGACGACGTAGGCGATGAGGCCCAGGAGGACGACCAGCAGCGCGCCGACCAGGACGACGGTGCGCTGGACCAGGTCGAGGATCTCCTGCTCGTGCTGGAGCGGGAAGACGTAGTACAGCTCGTAGGCGTGGGTGAGCTCGGCGCCCACGACCAGGGCGGGCTCCTCGGTGCCCTCCGCCTCGTTCATGATGCGCGCGTAGGTGTGGTACTGCTGGTCGCCCATCGAGTCGCCGACCTGGTCGATGAGCCGTTCCGGGACGCTCAGGTCGAGCTGCTTGTCCGGGGACTCCTCGCCCACCCAGCCGAGCTCGTCGTCCACCGACGGGAGGATGACGACCCCGTACAGGCCGGTGTCGCCGCTGCGCCCGGCGAGCTCGCTGACGATGTTGTACATCAGCCGGTCGCGGTCGCCGGTCTCGTTCTCCTGGATCTCGGCGAGCGCGTAGTTGAGCCCGGCGCGGTGGTCGTTGACCGCGGTGGCGATCTTGGCGTCCAGCAGCCCGCTGCGCACCTGGGAGATGAGCACGTAGCCCAGGCCGGCCATGACCACCAGGGACAGCACCAGGGTCGTGGAGATGACCCGCAGGTGCAGGGAGCGGCGCCAGTTGGTGTGGACGCCGCGGACCAGCGCGCGGGCCGCCCGCTGGGCGAACAGGTACGCGCGGGTGAGCCCGGAGTCGGCGTCCCGGGCATCACGTCGGCCCCCTCCGGACTCGGTTCGTCCGGAGGGCCGGGGCGGCCGCTCCCCCTCGGGGTCGGCCCCCCGCTGCTCCTCGGGTGCGGCTGCGGTCATGGGCGCTTCGTGCGGATCAGGCCGTACCGGCCTTGTAGCCGACACCGCGGACGGTCACGACGACCTCCGGGTGCTCGGGGTCCTTCTCGATCTTGGCGCGCAGGCGCTGCACGTGCACGTTGACCAGGCGGGTGTCGGCTGCGTGGCGGTAACCCCAGACCTGCTCGAGCAGGACCTCGCGGGTGAACACCTGGCGCGGCTTGCGGGCCAGGGCGACCAGCAGGTCGAACTCCAGCGGGGTGAGGCTGATCTGCTCGCCGTCGCGGCGCACGGCGTGCCCGGCGACGTCGATGGTGATGTCGCCGATCTGGAGCACCTCGGGCGCGGGCTCCTCGGTGCGGCGCAGGCGCACGCGGATGCGGGCGACGAGCTCCTTGGGCTTGAACGGCTTGACGATGTAGTCGTCGGCGCCCGACTCCAGGCCCAGGACGACGTCGATGGTGTCGCTCTTGGCGGTGAGCATGACGATCGGCACGCCGGACTCGGCGCGGATCTGGCGGCACACGTCGATGCCGTCGGCGCCGGGCAGCATCAGGTCGAGGAGGACCAGGTCGGGCTTGGTCTCGCGGAAGGCCTCGAGCGCCTTGTCGCCGTCATGGACGAACGAGGGCTCGAAGCCCTCGCCGCGCAGCACGATGCCGAGCATCTCTGCGAGGGCGAGGTCGTCGTCGACAACCAGTACACGTCCCTTCATCGGTGTGTCCGGCGCCGGGCGTCGGTCCCACCCTGTGGGGCGGAGTTCGCGGCGCCTACTCCTCTCTCCTCGGAAGAACACGAACGTCGTCGGTGCGGTCTACGGGTGCGCCGTCACGGTCCGACGCGGGGAACCGTCATTGTCCCCCACCCTGCCATCTCCTGGAGCGGTGGGAGGCGCGGTCGATGTCTTTGGGACCTTCCGGGGCCGATTTCGGCCACTTCGGGCGTCCTCCCTGGCCGGGAGGGTGATGGCGCCCTTGATAACGCCCGACCGGTTGGTAACAGAAAGCATACAAAAAGAATGAAGTGCGTCGGTTGCCCGCGAAGGGGCCCGGACCGTGCCCGACTTCGGGGGAACCGGCCGGTAGGTTGTTCTCCGAGACGTGAATGCGGAACCCGGTCCGCTTGCGCAGCGTAACCGAACCTCACGGAGGGCGGGGGCAGATGACCCAGGAGGACGACCACCGGAACCCGTCGGGGGAGGCCCCGGAGGTGCCCGCCGACGGTGGATCGCCCGTGCCCGACGCCCGGGACGGCGCCGGGGGCGCGGAGTCCTGGGCCGCTCCGGGACAGGGGGGCGACCCCGCCGGGGCGCAGGGCGCGCCGGGGTCCGCGGAGCCGCGGTACCCCTCCCAGTACCCGTCCTTCGCGCCGCCCGCGGGCGGCGCCCCCGCGGAGAGCGCGCCCTCCGGGTTCGCCGCACCGGGCTCGGGCGAGCCCGCGGCGCAGGGGCACGGGGCGCCCGGGTACGGACAGCAGGCCTACCAGCAGCCCGCGTACGGACAGCCGGCGTACGGACAGGCGCCCGCGCAGGGGTTCGCCGCCCCCGGGTACGGTCCGCAGCCCGGACAGGGCCCCTGGGCCGGCCCCCACACCGGTCCGCAGACCGGCCAGTGGCAGGCGGCCCCGGGGCAGTACCCGCCCGGTCACGGCCCGTTCCGGCCGCAGGCTCCCAAGCCCGGCGTGGTGGCGCTGCGCCCGATGACCCTCGGGGACATCCTCAACGGCGCGTTCACCCTCATCCGCCGCAACCCCAAGACCATGGTCGGCCTGTCGCTGATCATCATGGCGGTCTCCAGCATCGTCACCTCCATCGGCTTCAGCGGCTACATGGCCGACTACGGGACGTTCATGGACCAGGTCATCAACGACCCGATGTCCGTCGACCCGAACGACCCGATGCCCTTCAGCCTCTGGTCGGTCCTCACGATGTACGGCGGCGCCCTGGTGAACTACGCCGGGATCGTCTTCCTCACCGGCCTGCTCACCACGGCGGTCGGCATGGCCGTGCTGGGCCGCACCCTGACGCCCGGCCAGACCTGGGCGGCCTTCCGGGCGCGGCTCGGCCCGGCGGTGGGCGTGGCCGTCCTCCAGCTGCTCATCGGGTTCGCCCTGACGATGGTCGTCGCGCTCCTCCTCATCGGGGGCGTGGTCGCGGGCGTGGCCCTGGCCTACGCCGGGAGCGAGGGGGCGGGCATCACCGTCATCATCCTCTCCCTGGTGGTCGGGCTGATCGGCGGCATCGCGCTGTCCGCCTGGATCCTGATCCGGCTCTACTTCGCCATGCCCATCGTGATCCTGGAGCGCGTCGGCGCCGGGGAGGCCCTGGCCCGCTCCTGGAGGCTGACCCAGGGGAGCTGGTGGCGGATCTTCGGCATCGTCCTGCTGTCGATGATCCTCATCGGCTTCGTGACCAACCTGCTGGGCATGCCGTTCAGCATCGCCGGGATCGTGCCCGTGTTCATCGCGCCCGAGGCCCTGTGGGCCACGGTCGCGTCCGGGGCCCTCATCTACCTGGGCAACGTCCTGATCTACTCCGTGTCCACCCCCTTCACCGTAGGTGTGACCACCCTGCTCTACGTCGACCTGCGGATGCGGCGCGAGGGCCTGGACCTGAAGCTGCACACCGCGGCCCTGTCCGGCCGCGAGGTCGGCCCGGAGATCTACCTGCCGGAGCAGCGGGCGTGACGGCGCCGTTCGCGGCCGTCCTGGAGGTGACCGGGGACGAGGGGCGCCGCCGCGCCGTCGAGGAGCTGAGCGACCCGGTGTACGGGCAGCAGGAGCCCTCCCTGCTGGACCGTTTCCTGGAATGGCTCTCCGGCCTGGAGGTCCCCGTCCCGGGCGTCGGCGGCGGGTGGGCCACCGCGGTCCTGCTCGTCGTGGTCGCGCTGCTGGTGCTCTGGCTCGTCCTGTGGCTGCGCCCCTCGCGGACCCGCCGCGGCGAGGGCGCCGTCCACCGGACCGCGCCCCGGTCGGCGGCCGACCACCGCGCGGCCGCCCTGGCCCACGAGGAGGCCGGGGAGTACACGGCCGCCGTCACCGAGCGGATGCGCGCGATCAGCGTCGACCTGGAGGACCGCACGATCATCGCGCCGCGCGCCGGGCGCACGGCCACGGAGCTGGCCGCCGAGGCCGCGAAGGCGCTGCCCGGCGAGGCCGGGGGGCTGCGCGAGGGCGCCCGCCTGTTCAACGACGTCGTCTACGGCGACCGCCCGGCGACCGCCGACACCGCCCGGGTGCTGCGCGAGCTCGACGAGCGCCTGCGCGCGGCCCGTCCGGCCCTGGATCCCGAGGAGGCGCGCGGATGACCGTCCACTCCCCCGAGGCCCCCGCCGGCCCGGCCGCCCCCGTCGACCCGGTGCCCCCCGCCGGCGCTCCCCCGGAGTCGGCCGTCCGCCGCCTCTGGCGGGCCGCCCGCTTCCCCGCGATCCTGGCGGCCTCGCTCGTCGTGGTGTCCGTGCTGATGTCGCTGGGCGGGGAGCAGTTCCCCACCGGCCACCTGGAGCCCGGCAGCGTCGCCCCGGACGGCACCCGCGCCCTGGTGAACGTGCTGGGCGAGGACCGCGAGGTCGAGGTGGTCCGCTCCTCCGGCGACGCCGCCGACGCGGTCGGCGCCGCCGAGGACGCGGTCCTGGTCGTGTTCCTGGACCACCGGCTGCTGCCCGAGGAGCTGGACCGGCTGGCCGCCCTGGACGTGGACACCGTCCTGGTGCGCCCCTCGGTGCGGTCGCTGTCGGCGTTCGCCCCCGGGGTGGAGATGACCGGCCGCGAGCTGCCCCGCGACATCCTGGAGCGGCCGCTGGAGCCGCACTGCGACCTGCCCGCCGCCGAGGCCGCGGGCTCCGCGTACGTGCACGGCGAGCTGTACACCGCCGCTCCGGGGACCGACGCCGTGGGCTGCTACCCGGCCGGGGCGGGCGACGCCCTGGTCCAGGTGACCGAGAACGGCACGACCACCACCGTGCTGGGCAACGGGAACCCGTGGACCAACCGGCTGCTGGACCGGGGCGGCGACGCCGCCCTGGCCCTCAACCTGCTGGACGCCGGGACCGTGGTGTGGCTGCGCCCCGACCCGCCCCGGCAGGAGGGGACGGCCTCGCTGCCCGAGCTGCTGCCCGCCGGGGTGCGCTGGTCCCTGCTGCCGCTGGCGGCGGGCCTGGTGCTGCTCGTGCTGTGGCAGGGCCGCCGCATGGGCGCGCTGGTGCCCGAGTCGCTGCCGGTGGTGGTGCGCGCCTCGGAGACCACCGAGGGGCGGGCCGGGCTGTACCGGTCGCGCGCGGCGCGCGACCGGGTGGTCGGCGCGCTGCGCACGGGCTTCCTGGACCGGCACGGCGCCCGGCTGGGGCTGGGGCCGGACGCCCCGCCCGACGCGGTGATCGCGGCGGTCGCCGAGCGCACCGGGGACGACCCCGGAACCGTGCGCGGGCTGCTGTACCCGCAGGGGGCCGACCCGTACGCGGCCGACGACGGCGGCCTGCTGCGGCTGGCCGCCGAACTGGACGAACGGTCCCGGAGGCTGCGGTGACCGGACCGACGGAGAATTCCGACAGAGCGAGAGAGGTGGACGGCACGTGAGCGCCTTCACACACGAGGCACCCCCCTCGGCCGATGAGGCGCGGCAGGCCCTGGTCGCCCTGCGCCGCGAGGTGGCCAAGGCGGTCGTGGGCCAGGACGAGACGGTGACCGCGCTGGTCGTGGCGCTGCTGTGCCGCGGCCACGTACTGCTGGAGGGTGTGCCCGGTGTCGCCAAGACGCTGCTGGTGCGCACCGTGTCGGCGGCCCTGTCGCTGGACCACAAGCGGGTGCAGTTCACCCCCGACCTGATGCCCGGCGACGTGACGGGGTCTCTGGTGTACGACCAGAACACCGCCAAATTCGAGTTCCTCCAGGGCCCGGTGTTCACCAACCTGCTGCTGGCCGACGAGATCAACCGGACCCCGCCCAAGACCCAGGCGTCGCTGCTGGAGGCCATGGAGGAGCGGCAGGTGACGGTGGAGGGGCGCCCGATGGCGCTGCCCGACCCGTTCCTGGTGGCCGCCACCCAGAACCCGGTGGAGTACGAGGGCACCTACCCGCTGCCCGAGGCGCAGCTGGACCGGTTCCTGCTCAAGGTGACGGTCCCGCTGCCGCCGCGGGAGGCCGAGGTGGAGATCCTGGGCCGCCACGCCGCCGGGTTCGACCCCGGCGACCTGGGCGCCGCCGGGGTGACCGCGGTGGCGGGGGCCGCCGACCTGCACGCGGCCCGCCGGGCCGTGGAGACCGTGCGGGTGGCCCCCGAGGTGCTCGGGTACACCGTGGACCTGTGCCGGGCCACCCGGCAGTCGCCGTCGCTGCAGCTGGGCGCCTCCCCGCGCGGTGCGACGGCCCTGATGCGCACCTCCCGGGCGTGGGCGTGGCTGTCGGGCCGCGACTACGTGACCCCCGACGACGTGAAGGCGCTGGCCAAGGGCACCCTGCGGCACCGGATCTCGCTGCGCCCGGAGGCGGAGCTGGAGGGCGCGACCACGGACGGGATCCTGGAGGGCGTGCTGTCCTCCGTCCCGGTGCCGCGCTGATGGTGGTCACCGGCCGGGCGGTCCTGCTCGCGGGGGTGCTGACCGTCGCCGTGGCGTTCTCCGGCTCCCTGGGCCCGTGGGCGGCCGCGGCCGCCGTCGCCGCCCTGGTGGTGACGGTCGCCGTCGACGTGCTGCTGGCGGCGAGCCCCCGGGCGCTGCGGCTGTCCCGGGCGGGCGATACGTCGCTGCGACTGGGGGACGCCGCCTCCGTCGAGGTCACCGTGGCCAACCCGACGCGGCGCCGCCTGCGCGGGACCGTCCGCGACGCCTGGCCGCCGAGCGCGCACGCCGGGCCCCGGGTGCAGCCGCTGCGGGTGGACGCGGGAGAGCGGCGCCGGGTGCGCACGACGCTCGTCCCGACCCGGCGGGGCGACGCCCGCGCCGCCGGGGTGACCGTGCGCAGCCTGGGCCCGCTGCGGCTGGCCGGGCGGCAGCGCACGCTGCCCGCGCCGTGGACGGTGCGGGTGCTGCCGCCGTTCCACAGCCGCCGCCACCTGCCCGGGAAGCTGTCTCGGCTGCGGGAGCTGGAGGGCCAGCACACGGCGATGGTGCGCGGCCAGGGCAGCGAGTTCGACTCCCTGCGCGACTACGTGCCCGGCGACGACGTGCGGTCCATCGACTGGCGGGCCAGCGCGCGCAACGACGGGGTGGTGGTGCGCACCTGGCGCCCCGAACGGGACCGGCGCATCCTCATCGTGCTCGACACCGGCCGCACCTCCGCGGGCCGGGTGGGCGACACGCCCCGCCTGGACCACGCCATGGACGCTGCCCTGCTGCTGGCCGCGCTGGCGGGCAAGGCGGGCGACCGGGTGGACTTCCTGGCCTACGACCGCCGGGTGCGGGCGCAGGTCAAGGCGGCCGGCAAGGGCAGCCAGGTGCACCGGATCGTGGAGGCGATGGCCCCGCTGGAGGCGGAGCTGCTGGAGTCCGACCCGGCGGGCACGGCGAGCGCGATCCTGACCGCCCAGGGCCGGACCCGCTCGCTGGTGGTGCTGCTCACCGACCTCAACGCGGCGGCGCTGGAGGAGGGGCTGCTGCCCCGGGTGCCGGCGCTGACCGCGCGGCACCTGCTGCTGGTCGCGGCCGTGCAGGACCCCGCCGTGACGGCGATGGCGGCCGGTCGCGACGACTCCGCGGCCGTGTACCGGGCGGCCGCCGCCGAGCGCACGCTGGCCGAGCGGCGCCGGGTGACGGCGGAGCTGCGCCGGGTCGGGGTGGAGGTCGTGGACGCCGAGCCCGAGCACATCGCCCCGGCGCTGGCCGACGCCTACATCAACCTCAAGGCCCAGGGCCGCCTGTAGCGGCGCGGGTCCCCGGGGGCGGGGTGGCCGGTTCCGGCCACCCCGCCCTTTCCCGTGCTCACCGAGCCCGCACGTGTGCGGTCCGCCCGCGGGCGGTGGGGCACTCCGGCAGTATGTGGGCATGGACTCTTCCCCCGGACCGCACGTGAACTCGGTGGACGGCGGCGTGTACGGGCGGCTGGTCCAGGCGCGCGACATCCACAGCCTCACCATCAACGCCGGGGAGCGACCCGCTCCCCCGCCGGGGGCGGACGTGGTGCTGGACCCGCCGCGCCCCGCGACGGCGGTGCGCGGCCGGGAGGGGCTGGTCGGGGAGCTGCTGGCGCAGATGCGCGCCGGGGCGGCCGTGCCGCACGTGCTGACCGGGCCCGGCGGGTTCGGCAAGACCACGGTGGCGGCGGAGCTGGCCGGGCGGGCGCGGGCCGAGGGGCGGACGGTGTTCTGGGTGCGGCCCGGCAGCGTCGCGGCGAGCATGATCGAGGTCGCCGTGGAGCTGGGCGGGTCGCGGCGGGAGGCCGAGGAGGTGCGGACCGCCCGGCATCTGGCGATGCGGTGGGTGTGGCGGCACCTGGACGACGCGCCGCGGCCGTGGCTGCTGGTCATCGACAACGCCGACCGGCCCGAGGAGCTGGATCCGGAGAACCGGCCCGGCGACCAGCTGGGGTGGATGCGGGCCAGTCCGGGCGGGTTCGTGCTGGTGACGACGCGGGTGGACGACCCCGCCCAGTGGGCGCCCGCACGGATCCACCGGGTGGAGGCGCTGGAGGCGGGGGCCGCGGCGGCGGCGCTGGCCGACCACTCGGCGCTGGCGGGGACGGCCGGGACGGAGGAGCTGGCGGAGCGGCTGGGCCGGGTGCCGCTGGCGCTGTCGCTGGCCGGGCGCATCCTGGCGACGCACCGGGTGCTGTTCCCCGACGCCCGCGCGCTGCTGGCGCGCCTGGAGGAGGGCGTGGACCGGCTGGACGAGCTGGCGGCGCCGTTCGTGACCGGACCCGACGTGGACCGGCGGCTGCTGTCGGGCGTGTGGGACCTGTCGCTGCGGTCGGTGGCGGAGCGGGAGCCGTACGCCCGCCCCCTGCTCCAGGTCCTGGCGGTCCTGGGGTCGAACGCGGTGCCGGTGCCGCTGCGGCGGCTGCCCCCGGCGGAACTGGCGTCCGGTCCGCTGGAGGGCCTCGACGACGTGGGGCTGGCACGCGCCGTCAACGCCCTGATCGTGCACGGACTGGTCGCCCTGGGCGAGCACGGCGGGGAGGCGGCGCTGCGGATGCACCCCCTGGTGGCGGAGACCGTCCGCGCGGGAATCGGCGACAGTGCGGTGACGGACATCGTCAGCGGTCTGCTCCAGTGGCAGTCCGACAGCGATTTCACCCTGGAGGCCTCCGCCTATGCAGCGCTGGCCGGGGTCCTGGCCCGTGTACACCACGCCCGGCATCCAACCGTCGTCCAGGCCTCCGTGGGGCGTTTCAGGGTCGCGATGCTGCTCGGGGACCGGCTGGAGGCGGAGAGGTCCCTGGGCCGGCTCGTCGAGACGGCCGAAGCCGCCCTGGGCGGCACGCACCCGGAGACGCTGCGCGCCCGGCACGCCTGGGCCGATTCACTGCGCGCCCTGGACCGGTGGGGCGAGGCCCAGGAGATCTACCGCTCGGTCCACAGCGACCGGGCGTCCAGGCTCGGACCCGACCACCCCGATACTCTGAGCAGCCTGCACCAGGTCGCCCTCATCGCCGGGCTGCGTGGTGACCTGAAAGCCGCGGAACAGGGCTTTCAGACGGTACTGGCGGCCTACGAGGGGCGGGAGGAGGAGCCGACCGCGCTCCACGCGCTGCAGAACCTCGCCTACATCCGCATGCTCCGCGGTGACAATGACGGAGCGGAGGCGGGCTTCCTCAGGGTCCGCGAAGCCTGGAGCCGTGCTCTGGGCGAGGATCACCCGAACACCGGCCAGGCCGATTACTTCCTGGCCCGCAACGCGGCCGAGCGCGGGGACCACGCCCGCGCCGCCGCGATGTTCGACGAGGTCGCCCGGACACGGGCCGCGGCCATGGGCGAGGAGAACACACTGGTCGTCCAGGCCCGTGAACGCGCGGAGCGGGCCAGACGGGCCGTGAAGGGTTCAGACGCGCGCGGCCGAGGTGACGAGGGCGGACCACTCACGTGAGCCGACCGCCAGGACGACGGCGGACCGGTTCTGCGTGTCGCGCACCATGACACCGGCCGGGACCCCGAAGGCCACCTCGACACAGGCGTCCTCGAAGCTGCTGTAGGAGCTCTTGAACCAGTGGGGGGCTTCGCTCATGGGCCCGACACTGCCACACCCGGGCCCGGCGGGCCAGGGCACTCAGGCCACCGGCACCGCCGCGGGCGCGTTCCTGATGTCCCCGGTCTCGCCCTCCAGGTGGGCCCGGCGGCCGACCACGAACACGTACAGCAGGAACAGCACCTCCGCCAGCACGCCGATCCCCAGCGCCACCGGGATCGGGATGTGCCCGGCGACCGTGTTCCCCGTGACCAGGCCCTCGATCAGGCCGGAGATGAACAGCACCACCGCGAGCCCCAGCGCCGCCGCCACCGCCGAGCGGCCCTCCTCGGCGAAGGCGCGCAGCCGGGTGCGGTCGCCGGGGGCGATGAGCGACCAGCCCAGCCGCAGGCCGATGCCGCCCGCCACGAACACGGCGGTCAGCTCCAGGAGGCCGTGCGGCAGGATCAGCCCGAAGAACACGTCGGCCCGCCCGTGGCCGATCATCAGCCCGGCCATGGCGCCCAGGTTCAGCGCGTTCAACAGCATCACGTACAGCGTCGGCACCCCGAACGCGACGCCGTACAGGATCGCCTGCGCCGCCACCCACGCGTTGTTGGTCCACACCTGGGCGGCGAAGGAGCCCCGCGGGTTCTCGACGTAGTAGTTCGCGAACTCGTACTCGACCACCTGGGCGACGTACTCGGGCGTGCCCATCGCGTGCATCACCGCGGGGTCGGCGACGATCCACCAGGCCACGGCCGCCGCGATGCCGACGGTGCCCGCCGTCATGCCCAGCCACCACCAGCGCAGCCGGTACAGGATCGCGGGGAAGACCCGGGTGAAGAACCCCACGAGGTCGCGCCAGGCGGGGTCGTGGGCGCCGGTCACCGCGGAGCGGGCGCGCGCGATCAGCGCGGACAGGCGGCCCACCAGGGCGGGGTCCTGGCCGGAGGAGCGCACCACCGACAGGTGGGTGGACACCCGCTGGTAGAGGTCGACGAGTTCGTCGACCTCGGCGCCGTCGAGTCGGCGCCGTCGGCGGACCAGCCGTTCCAGGCGCTCCCAGTCCCCGTTGTGCGCCGCGGCGAAAACGTCGATATCCACGCAAGGGACCCTACCGTCTCGCGGCCCGGGAACGCCGCCGGTGGGAACGCGGTGCCCTGCCTGCGGGTAGTGTCGGGGTCGGAAGTTCCGTTCGGCCCCGAGGGAGCAGCACCGGTGTCCTATCCCGGCGGTGGTGAGGTGCGCGGCGACGCGTACGGTACGACGCCCCTGGTCACGGGGGACGCGGTGGTCCTGGACCTGCGCGCGGCGGGGTTCGCGACCCGTGCGGTGGCCCTGCTCATCGACGTGATCGTGCAGGGCGCGCTCTTCGTGCTGCACATGGTGCTGGTGGCCTGGATGGGCACCGCCGTGGACCCGGCGGCGACCGCCGCGGTGTTCCTGGGCGGCATGATCCTGATCTTCGTGGGCTACCCGACGGCGTTCGAGACCATCTCGCGCGGCCGGTCCCTGGGCAAGATGGCGCTGGGCCTGCGCGTGGTCGGCACCGACGGGACGCCCGAGCGGTTCCGGCAGGCGCTGGCGCGGGCCCTGGCGGGGTTCTTCGAGATCTGGGCGACGACCGGCGTGATCGCGCTGATCACCTCGATGATCAGCAAGGACGGGCGCCGGGTCGGCGACTTCCTGGCGGGCACCATGGTCGTGGAGGAGCGGACGGGGCGCCCCCGCCAGGAGCACATCCCCATGCCGCCGTACCTGGCGGGGTGGGCGTCGGGGGCCGACCTGTCCCGGCTCGCGCCGGAGACGGCCGCGGCGGCCCGCCAGTACGTCCTGCGCTACTACGAGCTGGCCGAGCACACCCGCCACGAGATGGGCGTCCGGCTGGCCGACGCGGTGGCCGCGCAGATCAGCCCGCCCCCGCCGCCGGGCGTCGCGCCCGCGGACTTCCTCGCGGCCGTGCTGGCCGAGCGCCGGCGCCGCCAGCAGATCGCCCTCCAGCAGCAGCGCTCCCAGCACCGCCCCGCCTCCTGACGCGCGCCGCCTCCCGGCCAGTGCCGGGACACGCCCCGGTCAGGGGTGCCAGGAGCGCAGGTAGGACTCCTGCTCTGGGGTGAGCGTGTCGATGGCGACGCCCAGGGCGGCCAGCTCCAGCCCGGCGACCTCGGTGTCGATCTCGTCCGGGACGTCCACGACGCCCGGGGCGAGGTCCGCGTGGGCGCGGGCCAGCCAGGCGGTGGTGAGGGCCTGCGCGGCGAACGACAGGTCCATGACGGCGGCCGGGTGCCCCTCGGCGGCGCCCAGGTTGACCAGGCGGCCCTCGGACAGCAGCAGGACCCGGCGGCCGTCGGCGAACTCGTACTCGTCGGCGTGCTCGCGCACCCCGCGGTCCACGGCGACCGCGAGCCGGTCCAGCGCGGCCAGGTCGATCTCCAGGTCGAAGTGGCCCGAGTTGGCGAGGATCGCGCCGTCGCGCATCAGGGCGAGGTGCTCCTCGCGGATCACGTCGCGGTTGCCGGTCGCGGTGATGAACACGTCCCCGACCGGGGCGGCGCTCTCCATGGCGGCGACCGTGTACCCCTGCATGACGGCGTCCAGGGCCTTGACCGGGTCCACCTCGGTGACGATGACGCGGGCGCCCATGCCGCGGGCGCGTTCGGCCAGGCCGCGCCCGCAGTAGCCGAACCCGGCGACGACGACGGTGCGGCCCGCGAGCATGGTGTTGGTGGCCCGCAGGATGCCGTCGATGGTGGACTGGCCGGTGCCGTACCGGTTGTCGAACATGCGCTTGGTGGCGGTGTCGTTGACCGCGACCATGGGCAGCCGCAGTTCGCCCTCGGCGCTCATGCGGCGCAGCCGGATGACGCCGGTGGTGGTCTGCTCGCAGCCGCCCAGGACGCCTTCGAGCAGGTCGGGGCGGGCGGCGTGCAGGGTGTGGACGAGGTCGCAGCCGTCGTCCAGCAGCAGGTGGGGCCGGGTCCGGAGCACCGTGACCAGGTTGCGGTCGTAGGAGGCGGGGTCCATCCCGGCCCAGGCGTGCACGGCCACCCCGTACTCGGCGACCAGCGCGGCCGCCGTGTCGTCCTGGGTGGAGAGCGGGTTGGAGGCGGCCAGGGCCACCTCGGCGCCGCCGACGCGCAGGACGCGCAGGAGGTTGGCGGTCTCGGCGGTCACGTGCAGGCAGGCGGCGACGCGCAGCCCGGCCAGGGGCCGCTCGGCGGCGAAGCGCGCGTGGATACTGCGCAGCACCGGCATGGACCGCTCGGCCCAGGCGACCCGGCGCACCCCGGCCGGGGCCAGGGCCAGGTCGGCGACCTCGTGTGGAGTCCCGGTCATGGAGCCCGTTCTGTGGTGGCGGCTCCGGGGCCGGCGTGCGGCGCCGGCCCCGGAGATGGCGGACGCCCTAGTAGCGGTAGTGGTCCGACTTGTAGGGGCCCTCGACGTCCACGCCGATGTAGGCGGCCTGCTCCTTGCTGAGCCTGGTCAGCTTGACGCCGAGGGCGTCCAGGTGGAGGCGGGCGACCTTCTCGTCGAGGATCTTGGGCAGCGTGTACACGCCGATCGGGTACTCGTCGGGCTTGGTGAACAGCTCGATCTGCGCGATGACCTGGTTGGTGAAGCTGTTGGACATCACGAAGCTGGGGTGGCCGGTGGCGTTGCCCAGGTTGAGCAGGCGGCCCTCGGACAGCACCAGGATGGTGTGGCCGTCGGGGAAGGTCCACTCGTGGACCTGCGGCTTGATCTCCTTCTTGGTGATGCCGGGGACCTTCGCCAGGCCGGCCATGTCGATCTCGTTGTCGAAGTGGCCGACGTTGCCGACGATCGCCTGGTGCTTCATCGCCGACATGTGCTCGGTCATGATGACGTTGAAGTTGCCGGTGGTGGTGATGAAGATGTCACCGGTCCCCACCACGTCCTCCAGGGTGGTGACCTGGTAGCCGTCCATGGCGGCCTGGAGGGCGTTGATCGGGTCGATCTCGGTGACGACGACCCGGGCGCCCTGGCCGCGCAGCGCCTCCGCGGCGCCCTTGCCCACGTCGCCGTAGCCGCACACCACGGCCACCTTGCCGCCGATGAGGACGTCGGTGGCGCGCATGATGCCGTCGGGCAGCGAGTGGCGGATGCCGTACTTGTTGTCGAACTTGCTCTTGGTGACCGAGTCGTTGACGTTGATCGCCGGGAAGGCCAGGCTGCCGTCGCGCTGCATCTCGTACAGGCGCAGGACACCGGTGGTGGTCTCCTCGGTGACGCCCTTGATGCGCTCGGCGATGGTCGTCCACTTGGTCGGGTCCTGGGCCAGGCTCGCCTGGAGCAGCTTGAGGACGACCTCGAACTCCTCGCTGTCGGCGGTGGAGGGGTCGGGGACGGCCCCGGCCTTCTCGTACTGGGCGCCCTTGTGGACGAGCATGGTGGCGTCGCCGCCGTCGTCCAGGATCATGTTGGGGCCCTCACCGCCGGGCCAGGTCAGCGCCTGCTCGGTGCACCACCAGTACTCCTCCAGGGTCTCACCCTTCCAGGCGAAGACCGGGACGCCCTTGGGGTCGTCGACGGTGCCGTCGGGGCCGACGACGACCGCGGCGGCGGCGTGGTCCTGGGTGGAGAAGATGTTGCAGCTGACCCAGCGCACCTCGGCGCCCAGCGCGACCAGGGTCTCGATGAGGACCGCGGTCTGGACGGTCATGTGCAGCGAGCCCATGATGCGGGCGCCCTGGAGCGGCTTGCTGTCACCGTACTCGGCGCGGGTCGCCATGAGGCCGGGCATCTCGTGCTCGGCGAGCCGGATCTCGTCGCGGCCGAAGGCGGCCAGGGACAGGTCGGCGACCTTGAAGTCGAAAGCCATGCGTTCCTCACTCGTGATGGTCGTGGCGCCCCTGATTCTAGGCCCGGGCGCCCGCCATCAGCACGAATCTGACAACGCGGTGTCAGGTTGCGCCGGTATGGGCGCCGGGCTCGGTTAGGGTCGTCGGCATGGCCCTGCACGACACCTCCGCCGCGTACGGCGTTCCGATGCCCATCTCGGCCGCCGCCGAACGGGTGGGGACGACCCCGCGCATGCTCCGGTACCGGGAGGGGCTGGGGCTGCTGCCCCGCACCCAGGAGCAGCCTACGGGGCGGGGGCACCGGCACCGCCGGTTCACCGAGGAGGACGTGCGGACCATCGCGACCGGCCTGGAGCTGGAGCGGGAGTTCGACATCCCCCCGGCCGCGCTGGCGTTCGCGCTGCGCGTGCTGTCCGAGCCCGAGGTGCTGGCGCGGGTGCGCGCCCACGGGGAGCGGCTGGGGCGGCTGGCCCCGGCGCCGGCCCGCGCCCTGGACTTCGAGAAGCAGAAGGCGATGCGCCTGCTGGGCCGGCGCCCCTGATCGCGCAGGTCGGAGCCGCCGCGCCGCACGGGCGGGCCCGGGCGCCCGGTCAAGGGGCCATCGGGCAGGTTTCACCGGAGCGCCCACGGGCTACGGAGAGAGCGTGGATACCCTACGCCTGAGTGCGGACCCGGAGCGGCTCCCCGACCGCGTGCGCGAAGAGCTGACCGACGTCGACCGGCTGCGCCGGATCTGGTCCGGTCACCGGCAGGCCCAGCCCCGGGAGGCGCGCGAGGCCGCGCGCCGGTCCCTGGTCCGGTCGCGGATCGAGGGGGCCGGGGTCGGCGGGCCCCTGGCCGAGTACCTGGAGTCGGCGCTGGCGGACGGGATGGGCGGCCGCGCGCTCGACCCCGACTACGTGCTCGAACTCGCCGACCGCGTCCACTCCCTGCCCGACCCGGGCGCTTTCCGCGCCCCGGCCGCGCCCCTGGTCGAGTACGACCGGGCCCGCGCCGTGGCCGCCCCCGCGGCGGTCCCGGGCCACCCCCTGGTCCGCGCGGCGCACACCTACGCCGAGACACTGGCGGCCGTCACCGAGCTGGACCGCGGGAACGAGGCCCCGCGGCTGCTGCCGTGGCTGGTGGCCGCGCTGGTGCTGCGCCGTGCGGACCTGCCGCCGCTGCCGCCGGTGCACCCGCCCGCGGGCCCCGGCCCGGACTCCGACGAGAGCCTGGCGCCGACCGTTTCGGCGCTGGCCCGGGCCGTCACGGCGGCGCTGCGCGACGAGCTGAGCTGGACGCCGCCGGGATCCGCGCCCGCCCCCGGGGAGCCGGTGCCTCCCCTGGCGGCGGTGACCCGCCGCCGGGTGACGGACCACCTGCGCTCGCACCGGGAGTCGGTGGGCCTCATCCTGCGCGGCCTGGACCCCGCGGCGCGCGCCGTGGTCCGCACCGGCGGCCACGACTCCGGCGCCGGGGCGGAGGGCCTCTCCGAGGCGGGGCGGGCCGTGCTCACCCCGGGCGCCGCTCACTGGTGGACGGCGCTGGAGCTGACGGTGGAGGACACGACGCTGTCGCTCGTGGTGGTGGTGCAGGAGATCGGCCGCCCCCGGACGGGGGTGCTGGCGGTCACCGTGGACGGGCGGCTGACCGACCCGGACGGGGTGCGCGACGTTCCCGGCATCTCGGGCACCGAGGCCGTGACCCTGATGCCCGCCGACTGCGTGGACGACCGCTGGCCGCGGATCCGCGACCTGGTGGACGAGGGGGTGTCCCTGGCGCTGGGCGGGCTCACCCGGGTCTGACGCCCTCGAACGCCCGCGGGGCCCGGCACCGCGCGGTGCCGGGCCCCGCGGGCGTTCGCGTTCAGGAGACGACGATGAGGACCAGCAGCAGGACGAGGATGAGGATCGTCATGAGGACCGCCGGGATCACCCAGCTCTGCTGGAGGATCGACTCCTCGGCGGGCGGCTGCTGCGCCGGTCCCCCGTAGGTCTGGTTGGGGTTGCCCGTGACCAGCGGGTTGCCGAACTGCGGCTGGGGCCCCTGCGGGTAGGGGCCGACCGGCCGCGGGCCGGAGGTGCCGGGGTGGCCGGGCACGCCCATGCCGTGCTGGGGGTTGGACGTCCCGGGGTGCCCCGGCAGGCCCATGCCGGGCCGCGGGTTGGAGGTGCCCGGGTGCGGGTAGCCGGGGTGGCCGGGCACGCCCATGCCGTGCTGGGGGTTGGACGTCCCGGGGTGCCCCGGCAGGCCCATGCCGGGCCGCGGGTTGGAGGTGCCGGGGTGGCCGTGGCCGAACCCGCCCTGGGGCCCGGTCTGCGGACGCACCGGCATCTGCCCCTGCGGGATGAGGCCGGTCTGGGCGATCTGCTCGCCCTGCTTGAGGGCGTCCTCGGTGGAGGGGGCCTCGTCGGCGTCCTCGTGGCCGAGCAGGCGCATGAGGAGCTTCTGGGCGGTGGGCCGCTGGGCGGGGTCCTTGTTCAGGCAGGCCGCGACGATGGGGCGCAGGGCCTCGTCGACGCCGTCGATGTCCGGCGGGGCGCTGATGACCCGGTGCACGACCGCCGGGACGGTGTCGGAGCCGAACGGCGCACGCCCGCTGGAGGCGAACGCGATGACGCAGCCCCAGGCGAAGACGTCGCACTTGTCGGTGATGCCGCGCCCCTCGATCTGCTCGGGCGCCATGTAGGAGGGCGTGCCGACGATCGAGTTGGTCATGGTGGCGGTGCCGTCGTCGACCCGGGCGATGCCGAAGTCGATGACGCGGGGCCCGTCCGGGCCCAGCAGCACGTTGCCGGGCTTGAAGTCGCGGTGGACGATCCCGGCCTTGTGGATGGCCACGAGCGCGGTGGCGGTGGAGACCGCGAGCCGCTGCAGCGCCGAGCCGCGCAGCGGGGCGCCCTTGGCGACCGTCTCCTGGAGGTCCTTGCCGGGCACGAACTCGCTGACCACGTAGGGCGGGTCGCTGTCGAGCTGCGCGTCGATGATCGCGGCGGTGCAGAAGGAGGCGACCTTCTGCGCGGCGCGGACCTCCTTCTCGAACCGCTTGCGCAGGTCGCTGTCGCGGGACCACTGGTCGTTGAGGACCTTGACCGCGTACTCCTCGCCCTGCGGGTCCTCGGCCAGGTACACGATGCCCTGGCCGCCCTTGCCCAGGCGTCCGGTCACGCTGTAATCGCCGAACGCGGAGGGGTCGCTCGGCTGTAGCGGTTCGGGACCGGGCATCGGTGTCCTCCAGGGAGGTCGTGTTGGACGGGGTGGGCACGAACAGGGTACGGCTTGCGGGGGTATGGGACGGTGCGTCCGTCACCCCCCGGAGACGAAGTCTCTCACTTCGTCGCACCCGCTATGACTACCGGAATGCCCATAACGTTCCATAAGGGTCCGACATGAATTCGGCCCCTTCCCCGTCCGGGACACCGTCAGCCGATCTTGCGGGCCTCGTCGACCAGCAGGACGGGGATGCCGTCCCGGATCGGGTAGGCCAGACCGCTCTCGTCGCAGACCAGCTCGTCGGTCTCGGGGTCGTGGCGCAGCGGCGCCTGGCTCTGCGGGCAGGCCAGGATCTCCAGCAGCCAGCCGTCGATCTTCGTGCTCATGGTCCTCGTTCCTCGTCGTGCGGGGCGGGACGGCCGAACGTCCCACCCCTCCATCATGCCCCCTCTCAGGAGCGGACGATGGCCAGCACCTCGTCGCGCAGCGCGTTGACCGCGGCCGCGTCCGGGGCCTCGACGTTGAGCCGCAGCAGCGGCTCGGTGTTGGAGGCCCGCAGGTTGAACCAGGAGCCGTCGGGCAGCGTGACGGTCAGGCCGTCCAGCTCGTCGACCTCGGCGCCCTCGCGCCCGGCGAAAGCGTCGCGCACCGCGGCCGTACGGCCGGCGGCGTCGGCGACCTCGGAGTTGATCTCGCCCGAGGCGGCGTAACGCGAGTACTCGGCGGTGATCTCCGACAGCGGCCGCTCGTCGGAGCCCAGCACGCGCAGGACGTGCATGGCGGCGAGCATGCCGGTGTCGGCCTTCCAGAAGTCGCGGAAGTAGTAGTGGGCGGAGTGCTCGCCGCCGAACACCGCGCCGGTCTCGGCCATGGTGGCCTTGATGTAGGAGTGGCCCACGCGGGTGCGCACCGGGACGCCGCCGTGCTCGCGGACGATCTCGGGCACGGCGTGCGAGGTGATGAGGTTGTGGATGACCGTCGCGCCGGGGTCCCGGGCCAGCTCCTGCACCGCGACCAGGGCGGTGATCGCCGAGGGCGGCACGGCGTCGCCGTTCTCGTCCACGACGAAGCAGCGGTCGGCGTCGCCGTCGAAGGCCAGGCCGATGTCCGCGCCGGTCTCGCGGACCTTCTTCTGGAGGTCGACGATGTTGGCCGGGTCCAGGGGGTTGGCCGGGTGGTTGGGGAAGGTGCCGTCGAGCTCGAAGTAGAGCGGCACGATCTCCAGCGGCAGGCCCTGCTCCAGGACGGCCGGGACGGTGTGGCCGCCCATGCCGTTGCCCGCGTCCACGACGACCTTGAGCGGCCGGATCCCGGACAGGTCCACCAGGGTCCGCAGGTGGTCGGCGTACCCGGTGAGCAGGTCCTTCTCGGTGACCGTGCCGGCCGGGCCGTCGTGGGCGGGCACGCCCTCCTCGGCCAGTCGGCGGATCTCGGCCAGGCCGGTCTCGGCGCTGATGGGGGCGGCCCCGGCCCGGCACATCTTGATGCCGTTGTACTGGGCGGGGTTGTGGCTGGCGGTGAACATCGCGCCGGGCAGGTCGAGCGCGCCGGAGCCGTAGTACAGCAGGTCGGTGGAGCCCAGTCCGGCGAAGACCACGTCGACGCCCTGTGAGGTGACCCCGTCGGCGAAGGCGCGGGCCAGCTCCGGCGAGGAGGGGCGCATGTCGTGGGCGACCACGACCGCCGGTCCGCCGACGGTCCGGGCGAAGGCCGCCCCGATCGCCCGGGAGATGTCCGCGTCGAGGGTGTCAGGGATCACACCGCGTACGTCGTATGCCTTGAAGATGCCTGCGAGGTCTGCCACGTCTTCTCCGGCCGGATCGGTCCTGCTCCGAATGGTCATGCCGCGCGGGCACGCCCGCGCGCGGTACCAACCTAGCAAGGGGCGCGGCGGCCCCCCGGTACGAGGGCGCGCCGGCCGCTCAGGGTCGGGGATCCGGCCGGGAGGGGTCGGAGCGGACGACCCGCAGGTGTCCGCGGCGCATGCCGTCGGGGCCGTCGGCGTCGTCGGCCGGGCGGGCCGGCGGGCGCGCCGCCTCACGTACGGCGTCCGCGAGGGCCTCCAGGTCGTCGCTTCCGGGACCTCCGCCCACCGTCTCGACGGGGAGCCGGACGACCTCCCAGCCGCGCGGTGCCGTCAGGCGGTCGGCGTGCATGGCGCAGAGGTCGTAGCAGTGCGGTTCCACGTAGGCGGCGAGCGGTCCGAGGACGGCCGTCGAGTCGGCGTAGACGTACGTGAGCGTGAAGACGGCGGGCTGCCGGCAGGCGGTTCGGGAGCAGCGTCGAACAGGGCTCACAGCGTTCGACTGTATGCCTTTACTGAGGGACACGCCAGCATCGTTCCACGACCTGGTCTGTTTCGTGGTGTCCAACGCGATACCGGTGCCGGACGCGCCTTCCGCCGGGGCGGCGCGGGGGGCCGGTCGATCGGCGCGCCCGCGGGGCTACGCGAGGCGCCCGTGATGGCTTAGTCTCGAAGTGTGCGACGAGTGCGCCCTTCCCATGGCCAACCTGACCGAGTGCGACGCCGGGACCGCCGCGGCCGAGGCATCCGCGGTCCTCTCGTGCCCTCCGACCTGCCGGTGTTCCGCAGCCGTGCGCAGGCGTTCGACGACCTCGTGCTGGACGCGGTCGAACGCCTGGAGCGGTTGTGGGCGCGCGAACTGGCGAACGTCGACTTCCTCGTGGAGGACGTCCCGCCGGTTCCGCCCCGGGGCCCCCTGACCGAGGCGATCCCCTTCTCCCGACTGGAGACCGATCCCTCGGGCCGGGCCCGCATCGTGGTGTACCGGCGTCCGCTGGAGATCCGGACCAAGGACCCGGAGGAGATGGCCCTCCTCGTCCACGAGACCGTGGTCGAGGAGGTCGCCAACCTGCTCGGCGTGGAACCGGAGTCGGTCGACCCCGAGAACTGACCGCGCCGGCCGGGTCCCGGTCCCGGAGGCGGCCCGTGGAGACCGCCGCCGGGCCCCGGCCCGCGCCGCTCAGGGCACCAGGCCCACCATCGTGTCGCGCACGACCGGCAGGGCCACCTCCACCGGCGCCGGGCGCACCGGCAGCGCGCTGAGACCGTCGCCGTCGGTGAGGATCCGGGCCGCGTACAGCGGCCCCGAGCCCTCCAGCAGGTCCAGGCGGACCGTGTAGCCGTCCGCGGGGTCGGTCCCCTCCGGTGCCGTCCAGCCCTCGCCGTCCCCGCCGAACACGGCCGTGGTGCCCGCGGCGATCTCGGTGCGGACCGCGTCGCCCTGGGTGCCGTCGGCCCCGACCGGGGTGGCCATCAGCCGGACGTCGCCCTCCGGGGCCGTGAGCACGAGCCGGGTCGTGGTGCCCTCCGGGGAGTCGGGCAGCACCGCCGTGGTGTCCAGCGGGAACGACAGCGGCGGCACGGCCGCGGTGTAGGCGGTCTCCAGGATCTCGTCGGGGTCGTCGCCGGTGGACTCGGCGGCCACCCCGGCGACCACGGGCACGTCGGACTCCACCACGACCGCTCCGGCCCGCCCGGCCAGGGCGGCGTCCAGGCTGACCCGGGCGGAGGCGGCGGGTGGGACCCGCAGCTCCAGAGGGTCGTCCGGGGTGCCCTCGGCCGCCACGGCGTCGTCCTCCCCGCCCTCCCCGGCCCCTTCCCCGGCCTGCCCGGATCCGCCGTCGGGCCCGATGACGTGGACGCGCACCCGGGCGGGCTCCTCACCCAGGGCGGTGACGACCAGGTGGCGCCGCCCGCCGCCGCCCGGGACGCCCGGGATCACGTGCTCGCGGGCGGGGGCCGCGGTGGGCGGGACCCAGTCGGTGTGCCCCTCGACGTGCTCGGCGAGCAGCGAGGCGGCGACCCGGCCGGTGCTGGTGCGCACCTGCACGCCGATCCCGCCGATGCTCTGTGCCAGTTCGGTGATGTCCAGTTCCGTGGACTGACCGGGCAGCAGGGAGATGCCCCGGCTGTCGAGGGAGTAGGACGGCCCGCCGCTGGTGTGGATGTCCAGGCTGGCGGTGGCCCGGGAGGTCTCGGGGTTGGCGAGGTGGACGGTGATCCGCTCCAGCCGGACGCCCTCGGAGTCGCCGCCGCCGGGCAGGGCGAACCAGGTGCTCACCGAGGGCTCGGCGCAGCGCACCTCGGTAACGCCGTCGGAGGCGACGGTGATCTGGGCCGACTCCAGGCCGGAGGCGAGCGAGCCCCGGGCATGGACGGCGGTCGGCTCGGCGGCGCCGGAGGTGTCGACCCCCCACACGCTGCCGGGTTCGGTCAGCTCCTCGCCCAGGAGCATGTCGGGGTCGGGGGCGCCGCTGGTGCCGGTGGAGGTGCTCTGCGCGTCGGAGCCGTCCCGCCCCGCCGCGCCCCCGGCCCCGTCCGTGTCCTCGTCCGTGTCCTCGGCGGCGGGCGGGACCGGGACGGCCCACAGGCCGCCGGTGTCGTCGCGGCTGACCCGGGGCGCGAACGCGGCGACGGAGCTGTCGGCGTCCTCGTCGTGCGGTGCCGGGCAGACCCGCAGCGTGTGGGAGGGGCGGGCGGTCCCGGGGCCGGTGACGCCCAGTTCGGCGGTCACCGGCCGGACCGCCACGGCGATGCCGAACAGCGCGGCCAGGGCCAGCGCGACCAGTCCGAACAGCGCGAACCGGTTCTCCACGATCAGTCGCACGGCCTACTCCTCCCTCTCGTCGCCGGCGGCGTCGGCACCGGTGTCGGGGCCCGCACCGTCCCGCGCGGAACCGGCCCGGCGCCGCCCCTTGCGGCGGGTGCCGCGGCGGCGGCCGCGCACCGCTCGGATCGACCCGGTGTCGGTGACGGCGAACTCGCCGGTGGCGGGCTCCCCTGTGGCGAACCCGCCGGTGGGGGGCTCCTCCGCCTCTCCGTCCGGGGACGGCTCCCCGGCGTCGGCCTCCGGGTCGGCCCCGGGGGCGGTGCGCGCCCGGGAGCCCCGGCGGCCGCGGCGCGGTACGCGCAGCCCCGCCGGGCGGCGGGGCCGGGGGGCGGGGGTCGACTCGATGAGGCGGGCGTCCTCCTCGGTCCGCACGCCGGGGGCGGCCAGGACCGCGACGACGAGCAGCAGCACGCCCTGGGTGGCCACCCAGGCGGTGTGCACGTGGTCGGTGTGCCACACCCGGAGTTCGCCGCCCTGCGCCGGGAGCTCCCAGGACTGGGTCCCGCCCGGCCCCTCGGCCGGGGTCAGCTCGGTGCCGCCGATGTCCGCCCGCCAGCCGTTCCCGGCGGTCTCCGCCAGGGCCAGGCGGCGCCCGGTGCCGCCCTCCTCCACCCGGGCGGTGAAGTCGTGGCCGGGCCCGCTCACCCGCAGCGGCTCCGTCTCCAGCCCGTCCTGGGAGACCACGCGCAGCCGCCCGGTGGGCTCGGCCAGCCGCCACAGGCCGTAGCGGTCGGACAGCGACTCCCGCATCAGCCCGGGGGTTCCGTCCAGCATGTCCACGATGGTGACGTCGGTGAGCGTTCCGGTCCGCGGCCGGGGGTAGAGCACGTACTGGATGCCGTGGTCGGCCAGGACGCGCAGCCGGTCGCCGCCCTGCCCGATGGCCAGTTCGGCGACGGCCCGGTCCACGGCCGCCCGGGAGGCGTCGTCGGGGCGGATGCGCTCCTCCCCCAGGCGGGGTTCGCGGCCGCGGACGACGGTGTAGCCCACACCGCCCTCGCCGTCCGGGGCGACGACGAGGGTGCGCGGTTCGGTGCCGTCGTCGCTCAGGCCGACCCCGGCGCCGACCAGGGTGCCGGGCAGGACCGGGGCGGCGCGCGAGGTGAGCGGTCCGTCCACGCCCTCCCACATCCACACGCCCGCCCCGGCCAGGGGTGTGGCGACGGCGAGGAGTGCGACGCCGACGGCGAAGGCCCTGCGCAGGCCGCCCAGGGACAGCATGGTGCGGAAGGCGCGGGCGGCGGTGGCCGCCGACAGCAGCACCGCCGTGGCGGCGAAGGTCAGCGCCACGCCGGGCCAGACCGCCGCGGGCGGTCCGCCGAAGTGGGGCTCGACCACCAGGCGGGAGGTGAGGATCGCGACGAGCAGCCCGAACACGGCCAGGGACCAGCCGGCGGCGACCAGGACGCGGTTGCGCAGGAGCAGCAGCGCGCACAGGGCGGCGGCGAGCAGCCCGGCGGTCACCCAGACCGGGGGCGCGCCGGGTCCGCCCGGGGAGAGCATGAGCAGCTGTTCGGGGGTGGCGCCCGGCTCCGACAGCTCGGGGCGGTGCAGCCCGGCCTCCAGCAGCCATTGGGAGGGGTGCAGCAGCAGGTCCAGGGTCCAGGGCATGAGCATGACCAGGGGGACGCCCAGGGCGATGCCGACGTCGGCGTACAGGCGGCGGCCCAGGTGCCCGAAGGCGGCCGCCACCAGCAGGCCGGTGACCAGCGCCAGCGGCCACACCAGGGGGACGAACGCGGTGGCGGCGGCCAGGGTCAGGCCCAGCCCCCAGGCGGCCCGCCGGGAGTGCTTGGCCGGCATGGCCACCACGCGGATGAGCAGCAGGCCCAGGACCGGCATGAGCACGTGGACCACGGCGGTGCCCAGCCGCCCCTGGGCGATCGCGCCGGTGGCGACCGGCAGCAGTGCGTAGGAGGCGGCCATCCAGACGCGGGCGGGCCGGTAGCCGAGCACCTCGCGGGCGAGCAGGTAGGCGGTCGCGCCGGCCAGGGGCACGGAGCCCAGCAGCAGTACGGAGACCGCGATCCAGGGCTTGCCGAGAGTGGCCGTGGACAGCAGGGCCAGGATCCCGACGTAGGGCGGGACCGGGCCGTCGGAGCCCAGGCCGGAGTCGGGGGCCCCGGACAGGTAGAGGTTCCACAGGTCGGCGGCGCCGCCCGCGACGGGCGGCAGGGCGCCGCCGGCCAGCAGGGGGCCGAAGAGCAGGGAGCGTTCGGCGACGAGCGCGACGACCGTCAGCGCGATGACGAGCAGCGGGCCCGGCCGCAGCACCACCCGGCGCAGGAAGCCCCCGGTGTCGGTGGGAGCCTCCTCGTCCTCGGGGGCGGGGGCGGTGGTGACGGCCTGGTGGCGGCCCGCGGTGTCGATGACCGGCTCGCCGGAGAGCACCCCGGTGAGGAAGTCCGCGAACTGGCGCATCGCCACACCGCGCGCCAGGTAGGGCCGGATCGCGCTGTAGGTGCGGCGGCGGTCGCGCCGGCGCCGGAAGCGGGCCCGCAGCAGCTTGTCCGGCCGCAGGTAGACCAGGGTGATCGCGGCCGCCTCGTCGAGGGCGTTGGCGGGCTGCTTCATGAACAGGTACATGATCACGCGCAGCAGCGACCCGACGGAGTTGCGCAGCAGCGCGGCGAGCATGCCGCCGAAGGGCAGGTTGGCCAGCAGCACGAACACGGCGTGTCTGCGGTCCACCCGGCGCGGGTGGTTGCGGGTGGCGCCGATGGGTCGCCGCCGGCGTGCGGAGGCCTCGGCGTGGTAGGCGACGGCCTCGGTGACGATGAGGACGTGCAGCCCAGCACCGCCCACGCGCCAGCAGAGGTCGATGTCGTCGCGGAACAGCGGCAGGGCTCGGTCGAAGCCGCCCAGGCGCTCCCACACGTCGCGGCGGACCAGCATGCCCGCGCTGGACACGGCCAGGACCTGGCGGGTGCCGTCGTGCTGGCCGTGGTCGAACTCGCGCGGCTCCAGCCCGGTCTCTCGGCGCCCCGCGCCGTCGATGGTCACGCCGGCCTCGATCAGCAGGCGGCGGTCGAACCAGTCGCGGAGCTTGGGGCCCAGGACGGCGGCGCGCGGGTCGCGGTCGGCGGCGGCGAGGAGGTGGGCGAGGGCGTCCTCCTCGGGGGCGAGGTCGTCGTGGACGAGCCAGATCCACTCGGTGGCGTCCTCGTCGAACCCGTGGACCGGCGACGTGGAGCGCGGCAGTTCGAGGGCGGCGCGCACCGCGTCGCCGTAGCCCGTGCGGGCGGGCAGGCCGATGACCGCGTCCGGCGGCAGGTACTCGCGGAGGACGTCCACGCCGCCGTCGGTGCTGCCGGTGTCGGCGGCCACGGCACGCTGCACCGGACGGCTCTGGGCGCGCAGCGCGGCCATGGTCTCCGGCAGCCAGCGCGCCCCGTCGTGGGACACGATGACCGCGGTCACGACGTGTCGGGCTGAGTCGAGGTCGAGCACGGCTGTGGTGGGTTCTCTCCGAGGGAAGGGGCGGGCCTCCCGGGCGCCGGGCCGAAGGGCGGGGGCGCCGGGGCGGTGGGCGTGCGGTCACGCCGGTCCCGACCGCGGGTCGGGGGTGGCACGGGTGCGTGCGGGACATCACCCTACGCCACCTCACACCATTGCGTACCTATTCGCCTCCGGTCCGACGTCCGGCGACTTATCCCCCTATTCGCCATTGCGTGGCCTTGCGTGCCAAACCTCACTTTGGACCTGAACGGTCGGGAACATGAAAAAAGCGCGCCCGGGCTCGCGGCCCGGGCGCGCCTCACGCGCGCGCCCTGCTACAGCATGTCCGCCAGGAAATCGAAATCCCCTCCGGCGGCTTTCTTCAGCCTTCGGCGCTCGCGTTCGGAGAGTCCCCCCCAGATACCGAAGCGCTCATCGTGTTCGAGCGCGTATTCCAGGCACTCCGCGCGCACGTCGCACGACTGACAGACCTTCTTCGCCTCCCGGGTCGAGCCGCCCTTCTCGGGGAAGAACGCCTCCGGGTCGGTCTGTGCGCACAGTGCGCGTTCCTGCCAGCCCAGATCCTCATCCGAGCCGTGCGCCAGCGGGATGACCTCGCTCATGCGCACCTCCTGTTGCCCCCCATAGATGACCCGACCCATTTCGTCCCCCGGGCCGGGCGGAATCCCACCTTGAAATTACACGTGGACGCAGTGCTACTCGTCAAGCGCCCTGCGTGGTAATCCACTGAATATCATGTAACGAAGCGCCAACGCTGCTCGGTTCATGTCCGTTCTGCGGATTACCACGCAATTCACGACGTTCCAAGGAGGCGGGGGGCTCGGGGCCCACGCGGAGGGTTCAGCGCTGGCCCTCGCCCCCGTACCAGCCCTGCTGGCCCCCGGTACCGCCCTGTCCTTGCTGGTCAGAGCCGTATCCGGAGCCCGAGCCGTACTGGTCTCCGTAGCCGGAGCCGCCCTGGTCGGTCGTCTCCGTGGCGTTGTTCTCACCGGAGTTAAAGAAAGGTTCAACTCCACTCTCGGACGGCTGGCCCTGGGCCTGCCCCTGCCCGTACCAGCCGTAGTTGATGGCGTCCTGGGCCGCCTGCTCGCCGGAGGCCGGCTGCTCGCCCTGCTGCGGGGCGTACTGGGACGGGTCGTAGGCCTGGCCGTAGCCCTGCTGCTGGCCCGAGGCGTCGGTGCCGTACTGCGGCTGCACCTGCGTCTGGCCGTACGGGTTCGCGTCGTATCCGGCCTGCGGCTGCGCCTGGCCCGACGTGTCGGTGCCGTACTGCTGCTGGGCCTGGCCGTACTGGTTGGGGTCGTAGGCCGGCTGCTGACCGGACGCGTCGGTGCCGTACTGCGCCTGGCCGTAGGACTGCTGGGCGCCGGTGCCGTACTGCGGCTGCACCTGCGTCTGGCCGTACGGGTTCGCGTCGTACCCGGCCTGCGGCTGCTGCGTCTGGGACGCGTCGTAGGCCTGCGCCTGCTGGCCCGACGTGTCGTAGGACTGCTGCGGGGCGTAGGACTGCTGGGCGCCCGTGGCGTAGTGCTGCTGGACCTGCGCCTGGCCGTACTGGTTCGGGTCGTACGCCGCCTGCTGCTGCGCCTGGCCCGGGACGGCCTGAGCGGGGTCGGCCGCGGGCTGGCCGCCGGTCATGGTCGGGTCCTGGTAGCCGGGCTGGCCGTACGCCTGCGGGTAGCCGCCGTAGGTCTGCGCCTGCGGGGTGGCCCGCGGCACCAGGTTCGGGTCGTTGAACGCCTTGAGCAGCGCGAAGGCGAAGATGCCCAGCACCGCGCCCTGGCCCAGGGTGCTCAGGAAACCCGCGAAGCCGAGGCTGATCGCGTCGATCTCACTGGCGGCGATGAACTCGGTGATCAGGTTGATGAGCGCGAAGAGCAGCCCCAGGCCGGAGAAGATGAGCGCGGTCAGCACGACGCCGAAGGCCGCCGGACGGGTCCGCTCGGAGGTGAGGACCAGGAGCACCGCGGCGGCGAGCAGGACCACAACGGACAGGCCGAAGAAGTTGCCCCCCGCGCCCCCCAGTGCCGAGGCGAAGGACCCCGGGTAGCCCGATCCGGCTATCAACCGGATGAAACCCGCCAGCACACCGGCGCCGACGGCACCGATCAGGACCCACGCCGCGGGTAGGCGCAGGCGTTCCAGTGTTTCGTTGTTCAAGGGAGATTCCCCTCTGCTGCTTCGTCGCCGCCCTCGTGGGAGGAAGAGTGGCTCTGTCGTCGGGCTGTTCGGTTGGAATCGGTCGATCCCGGCCGCGGAACACGGGGACGCCGGAGGACCGGACCGTGAAAGTGGGACGGCGGCCACGGTACCGGGGTTCGGCCGAACGGCGAACCGGCGGTACCGGTACGGTCACGCCGGGGTCGCGCCCACGGTGGGGCAGACGACCCGTACATGCTTCCAGCCTGCCAGACTTGGACGCATGCGGATAGTCGTACCGGCCGGTGGTATCGGCGGAGCACGCTTCCTTCGGGGCCTGAAGGCCGCCCTGGGAATCGACTCCCCGGTCCCGGAGGAGCAGAGCACGAACGCCATCACCGTCATCGGCAACACGGGTGACGACATCACTCTGTTCGGACTGAGGATATGTCCGGATCTGGACACGGTGATGTACACCCTGGGCGGGGGTATCGACGAGGAGCGCGGCTGGGGGCGGGCCGACGAGACCTTCACGGTCAAGGAGGAGCTGGCCGCCTACGGCATGCGCCCCACCTGGTTCGGCCTGGGCGACCGGGACACCGCCACCCACATCGTGCGGTCCCAGATGCTCGCGGCGGGGTACCCGCTGTCGGCGGTCACCGAGGCGCTGTGCGACCGGTGGCGGCCCGGGGTGCGGCTGCTGCCGATGACCGACGACCAGGTCGAGACGCACGTGGTCGTCGAGGAGGACGGGCGCAGGCGCGCGATCCACTTCCAGGAGTGGTGGATCAGGCACCGGGCGGCGGTGCCCGCGCAGAGCATCGTGAGCGTGGGCGCGGAGGACGCCAAACCCGGGCCCGGGGTGCTGGAGGCGATCGCCGAGGCCGACCTCGTGGTCCTGCCGCCGTCGAACCCGGTGGTGAGCGTGGGGTCCGTCCTGGGGATCCCCGGGATCAGGGAGGCGCTGGCCGCCAAGACCGTGGTGGGCGTCTCCCCCATCATCGGCGGCGCCCCGGTGCGCGGTATGGCCGACGCCTGCCTGAACGCGATCGGTGTGGAGACGAGCGCCGGGGCGGTCGCCGCCCACCTGGGCGCCGACCTGCTCGACGGGTGGCTGGTGGACGAGGCCGACGCCGGGACCGAGGTCGAGGGGATCGAGGTGCGCTCGCGCCCGCTGTACATGAGCGACCCCCGGGCCACCGAGGCCATCGCCCGGGCCGCCCTGGACCTGGGCCGCGAGCTGGCCGGGCGCAAGGGCGGCGGCGAGTGAGCGCGGACGCGGGGAGCGACGTGCGGGTGCGCGGGCTGGCGGGCCTGCCGGAGGTGGGCGCAGGCGCCGACCTGGTCGCGCTGATCGCCGACGCCGTCGAGGCCTCGGGAGAGCCGCTGGCCGACGGCGACGTGCTGGTGGTCACCTCCAAGATCGTCGCCAAGGCCGAGGGGCGGCTGCGCCGGATGGCCCGGGAGGCCGCCGTCGACGCCGAGACCGTGCGGGTGGTGGCCCGGGCCGGGAGGACCCGGATCGTGCAGACCCGGCACGGGCTGGTGATGGCCGCCGCCGGGGTGGACGCCTCCAACGTCGAACCCGGCACGGTGCTGCTGCTGCCCGAGGACTCCGACGCGTCCGCCCGCGCCCTGCGCGCCGGGCTGCGCGAGCGGCTGGGGGTGCGGGTGGGCGTGATCGTCTCCGACACCTTCGGGCGGCCCTGGCGGGTCGGGCAGACCGACGTGGCCATCGGCGCGGCCGGGCTGGACCCGGTGCAGGACCTCCGGGGCACGACGGACACCCACGGCAACCTCATGGAGGCGACCGTCAACGCGGTCGCCGACGAGATCGCCGCCGCCGGCGAGCTGGTCAAGGGCAAGACGAGCGGTGTGCCGGTGGCGGTGGTCAGCGGCCTGTCGGTCGTCACCGACGCGGACGGGCCGGGGGCCGCGGCGCTGGTGCGCACGGCGGACGCCGACCTGTTCCGGTACGGCTCGCGCGACGTGGTGCCCGCCCGGCGCACGGTGCGCGCGTTCACCGACGACCCGGTGGACCCCGCGGCGGTGCGCCGCGCGGTGGCGGCGGCGGTCACCGCGCCCGCCCCGCACCACACGACGCCGTGGCGGTTCGTCCTGGTGGAGTCGGCGCCGGTGCGCAAGCGACTGCTGGACGCGATGCTCCAGGCGTGGGTGGCCGACCTGCGCGGCGACGGGTTCGACGAGGACGCGATCGCCCGGCGCACCCGGCGCGGCGACGTGCTGCGGGGGGCGCCCTACCTGGTGGTGCCGTTCCTGGTGGCCGACGGGGCGCACGCCTATCCCGACGAGCGGCGGGCCGACGCCGAGCGGACCATGTTCCACGTGGCGATGGGCGCCGGGGTGCAGGGGCTGCTGGTGGGGCTGGCCGTCGAGGGGCTGGGCTCGGCCTGGATCTCCTCCACGATGTTCTGCGCCGACGTGGTGCGGGAGGTGCTGGAGGTGCCCGACCACTGGCGGCCGATGGGCGCGGTCGCGGTGGGGCACGCCGCCGAGCCGCCGCGCGAGCGGCCGCCGCGCGACCCGGAGGACTTCATCGAGGTCCGCTGAGGCCGGTCCCCGGCGCCGCGGCCGCGGGTCCCCGCCGAGCGCCGGGCCCGCGGCCGCGGTGCCTCCGGGCCGCCCCGCCCGGGGGCGCCCGGCGCGTCGCCGGGGGCCCGGCCGCGGTGCGGCGGGCATCCTGGGGTGCCGTACGGGGGTGCGGGCGAGGGGGCGGCGGTATGGGCGTCGAAGAGTACGTGGTCGGCACGCTGGTGGTCGTGGTGGCGGTGATCATCGGCCGGCTGATCGCCATGAGGCTGCGGATCCCGGACGCGATCGTCCTGGTGGTGCTGGGCATGGCGCTGGGGCTGCTGCCCGGGGTGGACTCGCTGACGATCGCCCCCGAGATCGTGCTGCTGGTGTTCCTGCCGCCGCTGATCTACAACGCCGCGTTCTTCACCTCCCCCAGGGACTTCCGGGAGCTGCTCCGGCCGATCGTGGTCATGGCGGTCGGGGTGACCCTGGTGACGGCGCTGGGGCTGGCCGCGGTCGTCTACTTCCTCATCCCGGCGGTGAGCTGGCCCGCGGCGATCGCCCTGGGGGCGGCGATCGCGCCGACGGACGCGGTGGCGGCGTCGGCGATCCTCAAGCGGGTGGGCACGCCCCGGCGGGTGCTGACGATCCTGGAGGGCGAGTCGCTGATCAACGACGCGGTCGCGCTGACCCTGTTCAGCCTGGCGCTGACGGCGATGTCGCATCCGCTGACCCCGTCCGAGGGCGTCGTGGAGCTGGCGAAGGTCGTGGTGGGCGGGCTGGCGTTCGGCGCGCTGGTGGCGTGGCTGGTGTCCTGGTCGCGCAGGCTGATCGAGGACTCCTCCGTCCAGCTGATGATCGTGCTGATCACCCCGTTCGCGGCCTACGTCCCCTCGGAGATGCTGGGCTTCTCGGGGGTGCTGTCGGCGGCGCTGGCCGGGATCGTGCTGGGCACCCGGGGCGAGGGCCTGCTGCCGCCGAAGGTGCGGGTGACCGCGCAGACGCTGTGGCAGACCCTGGTGGCGGTGCTGGAGTCCATGCTGTTCGTGCTGCTGGGCCTGCAGCTGGACGCGGTGATCACGGCCGTCCGCGAACACTACTCGTTCCCGCGGCTGGTGCTGGTGGCGCTGCTGGTGACGGTCACGGCGGTGGTCCTGCGGATGGGGCTGATGATGGTGGTGATCCCGCTGCAACGGGTGATCCCCTTCCTCAACCTGGAGGTGTCGTCCTTCCGGGAGAGGGTCGTCATCGGGTGGAGCGGGATGCGCGGCGCCGTGTCGCTGGCGATCGCGCTGTCGCTGCCCGCCACCGTCGGGGGCGAGCCGTTCACCGAGCGCGGGGGGCTGATCTTCGTCGCCGGGGTGGTGGTGATGGGCACGCTGATGGGCCAGGGGCTCAGCCTGCCCCTGGTGCTGCGCAGGCTGGGGGTGGGCGGCGGGGACTCCCACCGGAAGGAGTTCCTGATCGCCGACCACGCGATGAGCTGCGCGGCGCTGAGCAAGGTGGACGAGCTCCAGACCTCCGGTGAGGTCGACGCCGGGACCGCGGAGTCGCTGCGGAGCGCGTACTCCCGGCGGGTGGGCGAGGTGCAGGCGCTGCTGGACGAGGACGACTCGGCGTTCGAGCGGGCGGAGAGCGTCAAGGCGGTGCACGCGCGGATCCTGGACGCCCGCCGCGACACCCTGAAGGCGCTGTACCGGGAAGGGCGCATCGACCACGCGGTCTTCCAGTCGCTGAGCAGGGACATGGACCTCGGCGAGAGCAAGGGCGGGCCGTTCCAGGGCGGGTGAATTCCAGGCGGACGAATGGAGTCCCTTTCGGTACCGGGCACCGAAGAAAACTGAAAGCTTTCCTTCCCATTGCATTGACGCGCGGGTAAGGCAACTCTAAGGTTTCTTAACAATTCAATCCCCCGACCTTCGTCACCCGCTCGACGGAAGGAACCCCCCGACCGTGAACCGTCACCGAAGCCGTTCCCCCCGGGCGAAAGCCCTGGTGACCGGGGCTTTCGCGCTCCTGACCGCCGCGTTCGCCATCGGCGCCGCCCAACTCCCCGCAGGCCCCACCGAGGCCGAGACCGTGGCCGCAGAGGAGGCCGCCGTGCAGGCGAACGGGCAGTGGCTGACCGGCTACTGGCACAACTTCGACAACGGCTCCACCGTCATGCCGCTGTCGGAGATCCCCTCCGAGTACAACCTCGTCGCCGTCGCCTTCGCCGACAACCACCCGAGCCTCCCCGGCGGTATCACGTTCAACCTGGCCAGCGGCGAACTGGGCGGGTACACCGACGCGCAGTTCCGCGCCGACATCGCGGCCATCCAGGCCCAGGGCCGCAAGGTGGTCATCTCCGTCGGCGGCGAGCGCGGGAACGTGATCGTCTCCAACCCCACCCAGGCGCAGAACTTCGCCGACACCACGTACGCGCTGATGCAGGACTACGGGTTCGACGGCGTCGACATCGACCTCGAACACGGCATCAACGCCCAGTACATGACGGACGCGCTGCGCGACCTGCACGGCCAGGCCGGGAACGACCTGATCATCACGATGGCGCCGCAGACGATCGACTTCCAGGCCCCCACCATGGGGTACTACCAGCTGGCGTCGAACATCTCCGACATCCTCACCATCGTCAACATGCAGTACTACAACTCCGGCACGATGATGGGCTGCGACCAGAAGGTCTACTCCCAGGGCACGCCCGACTTCGTCGCCGCCCTGGCCTGCATCCAACTGGAGATGGGCCTGGCCCCGAGCCAGGTCGGCCTGGGACTGCCGGCCACGCCCCGCGCCGCCGGCGGCGGGCACATGGCCCCGAGCCAGGTCGTCCGCGCCCTCGACTGCCTGGAGGCCGGGACCAACTGCGGCAGCTTCTCCCCCGCCACCCCGTACGGCCCCATCGGCGGCGTGATGACCTGGTCCATCAACTGGGACGCCACCAACGGCTACGCGTTCGCGAACACCATCTCCGACCGCCTGGCGCAGGGTCCCGGCACCGGCCCCACCAACCCGCCGACGGACCCGCCCACCGACCCGCCGACGAACCCGCCCGGCGACTGCACCGCCCCCGCCTGGGCCTCCGGCACCGTCTACACCGGCGGCAACGTGGTCTCCCACAACGGCTCCGAATGGCGCGCCCAGTGGTGGACCCAGGGCGAGGAGCCCGGCACCACCGGCGAATGGGGCGTCTGGCGCCTCGTCGGCGCCTGCTGACCCGCCCCTGATCGGGCCGCCCGGCGCAGGCCGCCGGGCGGCCCGCCCACGCCCCTTCCCCTCCCCCGCTCCCCCCGGCCACCGGCCGGCGGGGTCCTCTGCCGTGCCCTCGGACGGGTCCGGCGCATCCCCCGAGATCCCGAGGAAGGTCCCCCATGCCCGAAACCCGACCCCGCGGCGGCCCCGCCCGCCGGTTCGGCTCCGCCCTGGCGGCGCTGACCCTGGCGGCGGGGGCGCTGTTCACCCCCGCGGTCGCCCAGGCCGCACCGGTCGCGCCCACCGCTCCGGCCGCTCCGGCCGAGGTGTCCGCCTCCTCCGACGCCGAGTGCCGCCCCGACGGGCTGTACCCCACCCCCGGCGTGGACGTCCCCTACTGCGACGTCTACGACACCGACGGCCGCGAGAAGCTCCCCAACGACCTGGACCGCCGGGTCATCGGGTACTTCACCAGCTGGCGCAACGGCGCCAACGGGCAGCCCGAGTACCTCGCCGACGACATCCCCTGGGACCGGATCTCCCACATCAACTACGCCTTCGCGCACGTGGGCCCGGACAACCGGGTCTCCGTGGGCGCCGACACCCCCGACAACCCGGCCACCGGGATGACCTGGGAGGGGCTGGAGCCCGACCCGGAGTTCGACTACCAGGGGCACTTCAACCTGCTCAACAGCTTCAAGAAGGAGCACCCCGGGGTGAAGACCCTGGTGGCGGTCGGCGGCTGGGCCGAGACCGGCGGGTACTTCGACGCGGACGGCGAGCGGGTGGCCAGCGGCGGGTTCTACTCGATGACCACGACCCCCACCGGGGTCAACCACGAGGGCATCGAGACGTTCGCGGACTCGGCCGTGGAGTTCGTGCGCGAGTACGGGTTCGACGGGCTGGACATCGACTACGAGTACGCCACCTCCAACAACGGCGCGGGCAGCCCGGACGACTTCTGGATCTCCGACGCCCGGCGCGGCCTGCTGTGGGAGGGCTACGAGGAGCTGATGCGCGTCCTGCGCGAGAAGCTCGACGAGGCGTCCGCCCAGGACGGCACGTACTACCAGCTGACCGCCGCGGTGCCCGCCTCCGGTTGGCTGCTGCGCGGCCAGGAGGTGCACCAGGTCGTGCAGTACCTCGACTTCGTCAACATGATGACCTACGACCTGCACGGCACCTGGAACCACTTCGTCGGCCACAACGGCGCGCTGTACGACAGCGGCCTGGACCCCGAGCTGAGCGCGGTGTACGGGGCCTACAACGGCATCGGCTACCTCAACGCCGACTGGGCCCACCACTACTTCCGGGGCGCGATGCAGGCGGGCCGGATCAACCTGGGGGTGCCGTTCTACACACGCGGCTGGACGGACGTGCAGGGCGGCACGAACGGGCTGTGGGGGACCTCGGCGCTGCCGGACCAGACGCAGTGCCCGCCCGGCACCGGCGTCAACACCCCCTGCGGCAACGGGGCCGGCGGCATCGACAACCTGTGGCACGACAGCGACCCGGTGACCGGCGGGGAGATCCCGGCGGGCGCGAACCCGATCTGGCACGTCCTCAACCTGGAGGACGGCGTGGTCGGGGACTACGTGGACGACTACGGGGTGGACGGCACCCTCGAGGGCACCTACGTGCGGCACTGGGACGACGTCACGAAGAACGAGTGGTGGTGGAACGCGCAGACCCGCACGTTCCTGACCGGTGACGCCGAACAGACCATCCGGACCAAGGCCGACTACGTGGCCGACACCGGCCTGGGCGGCGTCATGATCTGGGAGATGGCGGGCGACTACTCCTACAACACCGCCGCGGGCCAGTACGAGATGGGCGACACCCTCATCACGTCGCTGCACGAGACCCTGAGCGACGCCGGGCCGTACGGCGCGATCAAGGCCGAGACCGAGGCCCCGGCCGAGGTCCTGGACGTGGACGTGGACTTCGGGGAATTCGCGCTGGGCGACAACAACTACCCCATCAACCCCAAGGTCACCATCACCAACAACTCGGCGGCCGAGATCCCCGGCGGGTCCAAGATCACCTTCGACTACGGCACCTCCGCCCCGGGCAACATGGGCGACCAGTCCGGCCTGGGGCTCACCCACCTCCAGATCGGGCACGACCGGGCGAACAACGTCGGCGGCCTGGACGGGGACTTCCACCGGGCGCAGATCACCGTGCCGGGCTGGCAGTCGATCCCGGCGGGCGGGACGTTCTCGTTCGACCTCAGCTGGCGGCTGCCCATCGCGCAGCCCTCCAACTGGCGGATCGAAGTGGGCGGCACCGAGTACGCCATCACCTACGACCACCCGCGCGAGGGCACCGTGGTGGAGGGCCCCGGCGGCGGGGACCCCGGCGGCGGCGAGCCGGGCGACTGCACCGCCCCCGCCTGGGCCTCCGGCACCGTCTACAACGGCGGCGACGTGGTCTCCCACGAGGGCTCCGAATGGCGCGCCCAGTGGTGGACCCAGGGCGACGAGCCGGGCACCACCGGCGAATGGGGCGTCTGGCGCCTCGTCGGCGCCTGCTGACCCCGGGCCGCGCGCGGGGGCCCGTCCCCCCACCCGCTCCGCGCGGCCCCGCATGAGAAGGGGCGGGAGCGCCGTTCCCCCGGCGCTCCCGCCCCTCCGTCTTCTCCGGGAAGGCGCGTGCGGGTTCTCAGACGAGGGGGAGGGAGCGGCGGAGGATGCTCGGGGCGACGCCGTCGCTGGCCTCGGCGACGGCGCGGCGCTCCTCGGGGACCTCGCCGTAGAGGGTGGTGCGCTGGCGCAGCGGGCGGCCGGTGGGCCCGACCAGCGCGCGGATGTCGGTGATGGTCTTGTACGAGCCCTGGTCCGAGCCCGCCATCCGGCTGATCGTCTCCTCCATCAGGGTGCCGCCCACGTCGTTGACCCCGCCGCGCAGCAGCAGGCGGCAGGTGTCCTCGGCGAGCTTCACCCACGAGCACTGGATGTTGTCGATCGCCCCGTGCAGCAGCAGGCGGGCCAGCGCGTGCACCGCCCGGTTCTCCCGGACGGTGGGGCCGGTGCGGGCCAGGCCGGCCAGGTAGATGGGCGCGCTGGTGTGCACGAACGGCAGCGGCACGAACTCGGTGAACCCCGGCCGCCCGTTGCGCTCCAGGGAGCGCTCCTGGAGCGAGCGCAGCAGCTTGATGTGCGCCACCCAGTGGCGGGGCGAGTCCACGTGCCCGTACATCATCGTCGACGTGGTGGGGATGCCCAGGTCGTGCGCGGTGGTGATGACCTCGATCCACTCGCTCGCCGGGAGCTTGCCCTTGGTGAGGACCCAGCGGATCTCGTCGTCGAGGATCTCCGCCGCGGTGCCCGGGATCGACCCGAGCCCCGCGTCGCGGGCCCGGGTGAGCCACTCGCGGACGGGCAGGTTCGTGCGCGCCGCCCCGTTGACCACCTCCATCGGGCTGAACGCGTGGACGTGCATGCCCGGGACGCGCTCGCGGACGGCGGCGGCGATGTCGAAGTAGGCGGTGCCCGGCAGGTCGGGGTGGATCCCGCCCTGCATGCACACCTCGGTGGCGCCGGCGTTCCACGCCTCCTCGGCGCGGTCGGCCACCTGGTCCAGGGACAGGGTGTAGGCGTCGGCGTCGGTGCGGCGCTGCGCGAACGCGCAGAACCGGCAGCCGGTGTAGCAGACGTTGGTGAAGTTGATGTTCCGGGTGACCACGAACGTGACGTCGTCGCCGACCGCGTCGCGGCGCAGCCCGTCGGCCAGCTCCGCCAGGGCCTCCAGCTCGGGCCCGTCGGTGTGCAGCAGGGCCAGGGCGTGGGCGTCGGAGAGCCCGGCGGGGTCCTTCTCCGCGGCGCGCAGGGCGTCGGCGACCTCCGGGTCGAACCGGCGGGGCACCGCGCCCTCGCGGTCGACGCCCTCGCGCAGGGACTCCCAGTCGCCGTACACCGAGTCGAAGTCGCCGCGCCGGTCGCCGGTGCGGCCCTCGGTGTCCACCGCGGTGTGCAGGTCGGTGCGCCCGGTGTCGGCCAGCACGGCCTCGGGCTCCTGCCAGGGGCGGCCCACCACGGGGGCGTCCTCGCGGGCCAGGCCGGTCTCGGGGTCCGCCAGGGCCTCGACGTGCGCCCGCAGCCGCGGGTCGAGCCACGGCTCGCCGGCGAGGACGTACTCCGGGTACGCGGTGAGCCGCTCCCTGAGCTCGAACCCCTGGGCGGCGGTGCGGGCGGCCAGGTCGTCGATCTGTGGCCAGGGCCGCTCCGGGTTCACGTGGTCGGCGGTGAGCGGGGAGACGCCGCCCCAGTCGTCGATGCCCGCGCGGAGCATGAGGGCGTACTCGTCGCGGCCGCCGTCCTGCCCGCCGATGAGGTTGGGCGGGGCCTGGATGTGCGCCCTGGGCCCCATGACCAGGCGGGTGACGGCGATGGTGGCGGCCATCTCGTCGATCTCGGCGTCGGCCCGGTGCATCATCGCGGTGTCCGGCTTGGCGCGGAAGTTCTGGACGATGACCTCCTGGATCCCGCCGTGGCGGCGGGCGACGGAGCGCATCGCGAAGATGGACTCGGCCCGGTCGGCGAACGTCTCCCCGATGCCCAGCAGGATCCCGGTCGTGAAGGGGACGCTGGTGCGGCCCGCGTCCTCCAGGGCGCGCAGGCGGACGGCCGGGTCCTTGTCCGGGCTGCCGTAGTGGGGCTGCCCCTTCTCCTCGAACAGCCGCCGGGAGGTGGTCTCCAGCATCATGCCCATGGACGGGGCGACGGGCTTGAGGCGCTGGAAGTCGGCCCAGGTGAGCACGCCCGGGTTGAGGTGGGGCAGCAGCCCGGTCTCCTCCAGGATCATGATGGAGACGGCGCGCACGTAGGACAGGGTGTCGTCGTAGCCGTGGGCGTCGAGCCACTCGGCGGCCTGCTTCCACCGGTCCTCGGGGCGGTCCCCCAGGGTGATGAGGGCCTCCTTGCAGCCCATCGCTGCGCCCCGGCGGGCGATGTCGAGGACCTCGTCGGGGGACATGAACGGCGATTCCAGGCGGCCGGGCACGGTCGCGAAGGTGCAGTAGTGGCAGCGGTCCCGGCACAGGCGGGTGAGGGGGACGAACACCTTGCGGCTGTAGGTCACCACACCGGGCCGGCCGGCCGCCTCCAGGCCCGCGTCGCGCACCCGGGAGGCGTATCCCAGGAGGGTCTCCAGGTCCTCGCCGCGCGCGTGCAGCAGGACCTCCGCCTCGGCGGCGTCCAGGGTCTTGCCGTCGCGGGCGCGGGCCAGGGCGCGGCGCACGGCGGACGGCGTGGGGGCGGGTTCGTTCGCACCGGTCATAAGCCGCACCCTACGCCCCGGAGGTTCCGCCCCGGTGAACCGCACCGGCCCCTGGCGGGGGCCGCGCGGCCGGAGGGCGGGAGCGGAGGGCGCCGTGGTCCGGCGGGCACCGCCCGGGGCGTAGGGTCGGCGCAGGACGGAGATGAGGAGGGACCGCGTGCTCGCTCGACTGCGCCGCGACCCCTGGGTGCGATCGGCGCTGGTGGTCCTGTTGTGCGCGTGCGCCGCGTGGGCGCTGCACGGGCACTGGGAGCAGGCGCGCGACGCCGCGCTGTCCCTTCCGCTGTGGACGCTGCCGCTGGCGGTACTGGCCGGGATGGCCGGGCTGACCGCGCAGATGATGGCCTGGCGCGCGCTGCTGGCCGGGCTGGGCTCGCCGCTGCCGGTGCCGGTGGCGGCGCGGGTGATGTTCGTGGGCCAGCTGGGCAAGTACCTGCCGGGCTCGGTGTGGGCGTTCGTGGCCCAGGTGGAGCTGGCCCGCGACCGCGAGGTGCCCCGGGTCCGGGGCACGGCGGCGACCCTGCTGGCGGTGGGGGTGACGGTGGCCGCGGGGCTCGCGGTGGCCGCGGTGGCGCTGCCGCTGTCCTCGGCGGAGGCCGCCCGGACGTGGTGGTGGGCGCTGGCCCTGGCCCCGCTGCTGCTGGCCGGACTGCACCCGCGCGTGGTGCGGTGGGGGGTGCGCCTGGCGGCGCGCCCGTTCGCCCGGTTCCGGGAGGTCGCCGAGGCCGGCCCGCTGGACATCGGCGGCCGGGCGATGGCGGCGGCGCTGGGGTGGACCCTGGCGGCGTGGGTGCCGCTGGGCCTGCACCTGTGGGTGCTCGTGTGGGCGGTGGGCGGCGACCCCCGGGGGGCGCTGGCCCCGGCCGTGGGGGCGTACGCGCTGGCGTGGACGCTGGGCCTGCTGGTGGTGTTCGCCCCGGCCGGGCTGGGGGTGCGCGAGGCGGTGCTGGTGGTGGCCCTGGCCCCGGTCGTGGACGCCGGGGCGGCGCTGGTCGCGGCGGTGCTGTCGCGGCTGGTCATGACGGCCGCCGACGTCGCGTGGGCGGGGCTGTCGGTGCCGCTGTCCCGGCTCGGGGACCGCTCGGCGGACGCGGACGGGCCGCGGTCCGGACCGGCGTGAACCCCCTCGGGGGGATCGGGCTAACACGGGTAGAAGCACGTTCCCGACGTCCCCACGGATTGGACCCCCATGTCCCCCACCGCCTCCAGGGCGTTCCCGCCCGAAGAAGCGGAGAGCGACGCGTCGGTCGTCCGCCGGTCACTGCACGAGCCCACCGACTTCGGTGAGATCTTCCGCCGGCACGCGCCCGCACTGCACCGCTACGCGGCCCGAAGGCTCGGCTCCGCCGAAGCCGACGACGTGGTCGCCGAGACCTTCCACATCGCCTTCCGCAAGCGGCACCGCTACGACCCGGCGTACCCCGACGCGCGCCCGTGGCTGTGGCGGATCGCCGCCAACCTCATCCGCAGGCACCACCGCACCGAGACCCGCCACTACCGCGCCCTGGCGCGGACCGGCGTCGACCCGGTCATGGAGGGGCACGCCGACCGGGTCGGCGAGCGGGTGGACGCCGCCTCGGTGTCGGCCTCCCTGGCCGGCTCCCTGGCGGGGCTGTCCAAGGGCGACCGCGACGTCCTGCTGCTCATCGCCTGGGGCGAGCTGACCTACGAGGAGACCGCCTCGGTGCTGGGCATCCCCGTGGGCACCGTGCGCTCCCGGCTGCACCGCGCGCGCAGGCGCCTGCGCGCCGACCTGCCCGCATCCGCCGCCGACCACCAGGAGGTGACCCGGTGAACGAGCTCGACCACCTGAGGGATCTGAGGTCCCGCGTCCCCGAGCGCTCCCCCGAGGAGCTGGCGCTCCTCACCGGCTGGCGGCCGGGCGGGAGGGACTTCCGGCCGGTGCGGCGACCACGCCTGCTGTCACTGGCGCTGAGCGGGGCCGCGGTCGTCGCGGCGGCCGCGGTGTTCCTGGCGCTGGTGGTGTTCCCCGGCTCGCTCACCGTCGGTGTGGGACCGGCCACCGACCCCTCCGGGGAGGCGACGGAGGCGGACGCCCCCGCTATGGAGGCGATGGCCCCGATCATCGAGGCGGTCCGGAACCAGCCCGTCGAGGGCGAGGTCTGGTACCAGCGCACCACCGGGGGGCGGGCCCTTGCGGTGGGCCCCGAGGACGACAGGTACGGGGTCTACGACATCCGTTCCAACGAGCAGTGGAGCTGGATGGGCGAGCTCCCCGTCGAGAGGGGCGGCTCCCCGGGCGAGGAGGAGAGCCTGAACGCCCTGCGCTACGGTTTCGGCGGCTGGGCCCTGGTGGACGACAGGCATCGGGCCGCCTGGGAGCGCGACGGCTCCCCCGAGTCCTGGACGAACGACCAGACCGGTGATGGACCGGTCCCCTACGCCTCCGCCTCGAACGTCGAGGGTGAACTCATCGGCCCCGGCGGCGCCACGTGGAGTCTGGGGGGCGGGCAGCAGGAGCACCGGGACCTCCAGGAGCTGTCCCCCTCCCCGGAGGCGTTGCGGGAGATGATCCTCGCGCACGACGACCCGGATGCGCCTTCGAGCGAGGAGGACCGGCTCTTCTCGGAGATCGGCCACAACCTGGCCATCCCCCTTCCCCCCGAGACGATGGCCGGCATGTACACCGTCCTGGCCGGGCTCTCCGGCCTGCGACCGCTCGGGGAGGTGACGGACCTGGCCGGCCGGGAGGCCGTGGGCGTGGCCTACACCCCCGCCGACCCCGGGGATTTCGGCACCGTCGAGCACCGTCTCCTCTTCGACCCCGTCACCGGCCTGCTGCTCTCCCGGGAACAGGTGGTGGTCGAGCCCGCCGCGTCGGCGGCCGACTGGTGCGAGCCCGGAGACGTGGTCGACTACACCATCTACGAGACCGCCTGGATCGCCGAGCCGCCGCTGTAGCGGTCCCGCGCCCCGCCGCAGGCCGCCCGGAGGCCCTCCGGGAAGGACGCGGCGGGGCGTCCACGGCCTGCCCGGGGTGCACACGAGGGACCGCGCGCACCCCGGGAGGTGAACCGCACGCCCGGGGCGGGCGTCCCGACAGGGGCGTTCCGCCCCTGAGAATCCGCCCCCCGAAACAGGAGCCCCATGCGCACCGTCCGTTCCCTGCTCCCGGCCACCGCGGCCGTGGTCCTCACCCTGACCGCCTGTAACCAGGGCGCCGCGGCGCCCGCCGCCGAGACGTCCGCGGAGTCCGCGGAGGAGGTGCCCACCGCCCTGGAGGTGATGGCCCCGGTCATCGAGGAGGCCCGGAACATGCCCGTCAGGGGCGACGTCTGGAACCTGCGCACCGACTCGGCGGAGGCGTGGGGGGTGGGCCCGGAGGACGACAGGTACGGGGTGTACGACATCTACCACTCCGAGACCTGGAGCTGGGTGGACGAGTACGACATCGGGACCGGCCGGAGCGAGGGGGGCGAGGAGTGGGGGCTGCACGCCCAGCGGACCGATGCGACGACGTGGAGGCTGCTGAACGAGGACGCCTGGGCCGCGTGGGAGCGTGACGGCTCCCCCGTCCGGTGGGAGCCCGGACCCGAGGGGGAGCGCAGCGACATCCCCACGCAGGAGGAGGACTTCGGGGAGATGTCCGGCCCCCATCCCGGGGGCTGGGACTTCGGACTCGGCACCGTGGACCACCGGGGTCTCCAGGAGGCGTCCCCCGACCCCGAAGACCTCGAGGAGATGCTGTTCCCCGCCTCGGAGCCCATGCCTGACGACCCGGTGGCGCAGGGTCCTGACGGCATCAGGCACCCGTCGACGACGGGAGGCGGACACGAGGGCGAGGAGGCGCGGCGGTTCTCCTACGTCAGCCGGTCGCTGCACCTGCCCTTCCCGCCCGAGGTCAGAGCCGGCATGTACACCCTCCTGGCCGGGCTGCCCGGGGTCCGGCCGCTCGAGGCGGTGCGGGACGTGTCCGGCCGACCGGCCGTGGGTGTGGCCTACACCCTCGACCCGACCGACATCGGCACCGTCGAGCACCGGGTCCTCTTCGACCCCGCCACCGGCTGGGTACTCTCCCAGGAACACGTGGTGGTCGAGCCCGCCGCGTCGGCGGCCGACTGGTGCGAGCCCGGAGACGTGGTGAAGTACACGCTCTACGAGTACTCCATGTGGATCGACGGCCCGCCGCTGTAGGCCGCCGCCCGCCGGGATCCGCGGTGGACGGCGCGGGTCCCGGCGCTCAGGCGGACAGGAGGCGCTCGACGTAGTCGGCCCACCAGGGCGCGGGGTCGACCGGGCGGACGCCGGCGCGCAGGCGCTCGGGGGTGCCCGGGGTGTAGAACTCCTCGAGCGCCCGGGCCAGGTCGTCAACGTCGCCCGGGGCGCACAGCAGCCCGTCCACGCCCTCGCGGACGTGGTCGGCCAGCGCCCCGGCGCGGGTGGCGATCACCGGCAGGCCGTGTTCGTGGGCCAGCCACACGTTCTGGCTGGCGGTGGCGGTCCGGTAGGGCAGCACCACCGCGTCGGCGCCGGCGTACAGGTCCGGCAGCTCCTCGGCGGGCACGTACCCGTCCCGCAGCCGCACCCGGTCCCCGAGCCCCAGTTCCGCGGTGAGCGCCTCCAGTTCGGCGGTGCCGCCCCAGAACTCCCCTGCGACGGTCAGCGAGACGTCGCCGGGCGCCCCCGCGGCCAGGGCGCGCAACAGCACGTCCACGCCCTTGTAGGGGCGGACGATGCCCAGGAACAGCAGGTGGCGGCGCTCCCCCGGCTTCGGGGGGACGGCCGCGCCGGTGTCGGGCAGGTGCGGGGGCAGCACGGCCGTGACCGGGGCGCCGGCCCCGGCGCCGCGCATGCCCCGCGCCAGCAGGGCCTGGTCGGCGGAGTGCGCGAGCACCCCGTCCACCCTCCGCAGCAGCGACCGGACCAGCGACACGTCCACGGCCCGCCGCTCGTGCGGCAGCACGTTGTGGCACAGGGCCACCACCCGCGTGCGGTCGCCCCGCACCGACCGCACCCCGGCCAGGACGCCGAGGTAGGCGGGCACCTGCACGGGCGAGAACAGGGTGAGGACCACCAGGTCGGCCTCCCGGGCCAGCCGCCGCCCGGCCCGCCACCACCCGTCGGGCCGGTACCAGGCCAGCTCGCGCCTGGTGTCGGGGTAGGGCTCCCCCTCGGGCTCGTCGACGGTCTGCGTCCCCGGGTAGAGGGCCGCGGGGTACTGGGCCCGCCACGACTCGACCGCGGTGGGGTGCCCGGCGGCCCGCAGCCGGTGCGCCAGCTCGGTGGTGTGCCGGGCGCCGCCGCCCTTGTAGGGGTGGACCGGGCCGACCAGCGCCACCCGCTCGGGGCTCACGCCCCGTCCCGGGAGCGCACGATCAGGTCGGCCAGCAGGGCGATCGCGGCGATGATCAGCCCCGTCATGAGGATCATGACGGTGTTGTTGGGGATGTACAGCGGGTTGCGCACCTGGTCGAACACGAACTTGGCGGCGCCCACGCCCAGCAGGGCGAGCGCGGGCGGCATCAGTACCTTGAGCGGGTTGAAGTACATGACCATGCGCAGCACCTGGAGGATGTACCGGTACGCGTCGGTGACGAAGTGGAACTTCGACTTCCCGGCGCGCTTGGCGTACTCGATCGGCACGTACCGCACCGGGTGCTGGTTGGACAGGAACGCCAGGGTGATGGTGGTGACGCAGGAGAACCCGGGCGGCAGCAGCCGCAGGTAGGGGCGGGCCACGTCCCGGCGGAACACGCGCAGCCCGGAGTTGAGGTCGGGGATGCGCGTGTTGGTGAGCTTCTCCGCGATCTTGCGGATGACCCACTTGGCGGGCACCCGCAGTGCCTTGTGGCTGCCCATCTCCTGGGTGCGGGCGCCCACGACCTGGTCGATCTCGGGGTCCTCGTCGAGCATGGCGACCAGCTCGGGGATGCGCTCGTTGGGGTAGCTCATGTCCGCGTCGGTCCACACCACGTACTCGCCGCGGGCGCGCTGGCTGCCGATGCGGCGGACCGTGCCGGAGCCGCCGTTGTGCCCGAACGCGATGATCCGCATGCTCGGGAACACGGGGGCGACCTCGCGCAGCCGCTCCAGGGTGGAGTCGGTGGAGGCGTCGTCGACGGCCAGCAGCTCGTACCCGTACCCGGACGCGTCCATGGCCGAGCAGATCCGCTTGACCTCGTCGACGACGTGGTCCTCCTCGTTGTAGCAGGGCAGGACGATGGTGACCCGCACCGGCGGGTCCTCGGACCCGGCTTCGGGACGGGGGCTGGCGTCGTCGTGTGTCTGGCTCATGCGTTCTTCTCAGAGGGTGCGGGCGGGCTGCGCGGGGCGCGGGTCAGGGTCGGGGGACGACCGTGATCCACACGCTCCCGACGAAGCTCCAATGGCCGGTGGGCGGTTCCATGAGGGTACTCGGGTCCATCTGCGCCACCACGTGGAAGGGCCGCTCCGGCTCCACCTCGGGGACGAGGTCGGCCAGCTGCGCCCAGTCCTCGGAGGCGAGCACGGGTGTGCGGTCGCGCTCCAGGATCGCGGCGATGACACGGTCGGTGTTCTCCGGCGAGGCGTCGTCGAGCGCGGCGGTGGGCACCCCGCAGACGTTGCGCAGCAGCGGCATGTAGTTGCCCGCCATGCCGGGGTCGACCACGACCACCGAGGCGTCGTCGGGCAGGGCCGCGCACAATCGCTCGGTGGCCGCCACCGTCCCCACGTCCTGCCGGTACCCCATGATGCCGGCGAAGGAGGTGACGGCGGTGGGGGCGACCATCGCCACGGCCGCGCCGGCGGCGACCACCACCGGCAGCATGCGCAGGGCCGAGCCCTGCTTCTCCGCCTGTACGGCGACGGCGCAGTAGCGGGTGAGCCAGGCCAGGAACCAGACCGCGAACAGCACGAACGCGGGGATGACCAGGACGATGAGGCGGCGGCTGGCCCAGGGGTGGTCGGGGGTGATGGCGGGGCGCATGAGGGTGGTGGCCACCGACCACACCAGCAGCATGGCGGGCAGCAGCCACTGGGGGTCGCGCCACTGCGTGAGGCGGCGCAGGACCATGGCCACGCCCAGGGACGCGAACAGGACGGTGCCCAGGCCCACGTACCAGCCCACCCAGTACAGGCTCATGTCGTAGTAGGTGCGGCTGCCCTCGATCGGCAGCCCCTCCTGGGACTGGACGTAGGCGACCCAGCCGTCGGTGAAGTCGCTGCCGTGGCCGTAGTCGGGCCACAGCAGCGGACGGACGGCGAAGCCGGCCATGGTGACCAGGGCCAGGGCGGCGACGGCGACGGGCAGCCACCGCACCCGGTCGGTGCGCGGCAGGCCGTGCCGCCACAGGACCGCGGTGCCCGCGGCCGCGGCCAGGACCACCCCGCCGCTGATCATCAGCAGCGGGTCCAGGGAGTCCGACAGGTACTCCAGGTAGGGCAGGGACAGCCCGTACCCCGCGTAGAAGCCCAGACCGGTGCCGAGCGCCAGGCCGCCGAGCAGCGGGAGGGCCTGGCCGCGCCGGGCGAGCAGGAGCAGGGCGACGAACCCGATGACGGGCAGCAGGTCGCGGATGGCGTCGATGCGCACGACCAGGGCCAGGCCGAGCACCAGTCCGGCGACGGCGGCCAGGGTCTGGGTCCGCGACCACCTGTCGGTGATGTGGGTGCGCCTGACCAGGGAGTCGTAGGCCAGGACCAGCCCGCCGAGGAGGAGGATCTGGGTGACGGGCTCGCTGTAGGTGAACCGGCTGACCCACTGCTGGGGCAGGCACAGGGCCAGGACCAGGGCGGCCAGGGGCGCCCAGCGGGCGCCGACCAGGCGGGCGGCGAGTCCGGCGAAGGTCAGGACGCCCAGTGCGCCCAGGACCGGCGTGGCGACGAGCATGCCGTCGAGCCCGCCCAGCCAGTACCCGATGGCGGTGACCAGGGGGGCGCCCGCCATGAACTGGGGCCAGATGACGTCGCCGCGCTCGTAGTGCGCCAGGCTCTGGTAGCTCAGCGCGGGGTCGTCCCCGGCGATGAGCTCGCGCTGCTGCGGGATCGGCAGGTGGCCGTTCTCGGCGATCCACACCGTGTACATGGCGTAGGAGGCCGGGTCGCGGCGGATGACCAGGGCCTCGGCGTGGTAGGCGATCTGCACGATCGCGAACGCGGCCGCGACCACCAGGACCAGGACGACGGGCCACCAGGGCACGTCCTCCTCCGGGTCGGGGATGAGCCGCGGCACCAGGGCGCCGGCCGCGATCACGGCGGGCACCCCGAGGATCAGGGCGATCCAGGGAGTGAACAGACCGAGTGCCAGGAGGGGGAAGGCCACCAGGAGCCAGGCGGACACGGCGATCGCGGGCAGCGCGGTGACACGGGCGAGGAATCGTCCGGGGAGCAAGCGCATGGGGTAACTCTGACACTTCCCGTCACCCCCTCGCACACCGTGCGGCGCTTTGTTACGGACCCGCCGCCTCCCGCTCCCGGCGGGTTCTAGGGCGTGTTCGGCGGATCATTCCGGGTCGCGGCCGCGAGGCCTCCTCTCGCCGCGCCGCCTGCGCTCGGACAGCCGACCCCGGGCCGACCCGCGCCGGCCGTCTTGCGAGAGATCGCCTCGCGGCCGCTCCCGGCATTCGGCGCAAGCGCCGAAACGCTCGAAAGCATCCACCGAACACGCCCTAGAGTGGTGGCCATGTCCGAAACTCCCGCGCAGCTGTGGCGCGACCTGGTCGCCGCCGACCCCTCCCGCCCGTTCGTCACCTCCTACGACGCCTCGGGCGGCCGGGTGGAACTGTCCCGGGCCACCTTCGACAACTGGGTGTCCAAGACCGCGAACATGCTCGTGGACGGCTTCGGCACCCAGCCGGGCGACCGGGTGGTGGCGGCCCTGCCCGTGCACTGGCAGGCGCTGGTGTGGCTGACGGCGTGCTGGTCGGTGGGCGCGGTCGCCGAGGCGGCCGCGGGGTCCGGCCTGCCCGCGGACGCCCAGGTGGCGGTGGCCGACGAGGCCCGCCTGGAGGCGGCCCTGGACAGCGGGGCCGAGGAGGTCGTGGGCACCTCGCTGCACCCGCTGGGCCTGCCGCTGCGGGAGGTCCCGCCGATGGTGCTGGACTACTCGGTGGAGGTGCGCGGGTACGGCGACCGCTTCTCCCCCTACCCTGTGGACCCGCTGGCCCCGGCCCTGCGCCTGTCGGAGACCCGCACGGGCGAGGCCCTGGTCGTCCACGGCCGCGAGGGTGCGCGGCGCTGGGAGCTGACCGAGGCCGACCGGGTGGCGCTGCTCCTGGACCCCGCGGCCCCGCTGGAGGTGCTGGGCCGGAGCGCGGAGCTGCTGCTGGGACCGATGGCGGCGGGGGCTCCGATCATCCTGGCGCCGTTCCCCGGCCCCGGCGCCGACCCCCGGGACACCTGGAAGCGGCTGGAGGCGGAGCGCGCCACCGTGTTCGCGACCGCGGACGACGCGGACCCGCCCGGCGGGTCCCCCCTGCGGCGGATCTCCACGGCCGGCTGAGCCCGCGGGGCGGGTCCCGCCGACCGGTCGCGCCCGCCCCGCCCCGGACGGAACACGGGGCGGTGAAGAGGCCACCGCCCGCCCTCACCGCCGACGCCCCTCCCCGGACGGACACGGGGGCGGTGCGCCGCACCCCGCGCGGCGCACCGCCCCCTTCTCCCCGGCCCGACCCGGGGCGTCGGATCGGCCGGGTCTAGACGGCGAGGTCGTAGTCGTCCGTAGGCCCGCCCCGGCCGCGGGGCCGCCCGAACCGGCGCCGGTCGCCGTCCCGGAGGCGCTCCTCGCGGATGCGCCGCAGCTCGCGTTCGCGGGCGGCCTCCCGCTCCCGCTCCAGGCGGTGGAACTCGGCGGCCTCTGCCGCGGGGTCGTGGTGGTTCATGGCGTCCTCCCGGAGGTCCCGTCCCGGGCTCCGTCGTCCCGGATGACCTCAGACTCCCGCTAAGGACCCTGCCCGCACATCGGCATATCGGCGTATATCGCAGGCCACGGCCGCCTCATATCCCGCCCACCGCGGTCTGAGGGGGGCCTGAGGGGGGCGGGGCCCGGGCCGGCCGGAGCGGCCCGGGACCACCGCCTCAGGACTCGCGGTAGTAGGCGTCCGCGGCCGTGCCGCGGCGGGCACCGTAGTCGTAGGTGTACACCTCGCGGCCCTCGATGAACACGCGCTCGGCGCGGCTGCGCAGGTCCAGCGGGTCGCCCGACCAGAGCACGACGTCGCCGTCCAGCCCCGGCTTCAGGGAGCCGATCCGGTCGTCCAGGCCCATGATCTGGGCCGGGTTCACGGTCAGGGCGCGGATGGCCGAGTCCGGGTCCATGCCCTCCTTGACGCACAGGGCGGCCTGGAGGACCAGGAACTCGATGGGCACGACCGGGTGGTCGGTGGTGAGGGCCACCTTCACCCCGGCGCGGTCCAGGATGCCCGGGTTGGCCAGGGTCTTGTTGTTGACCTCGACCTTGGAGCGGCTGGTCATCAGCGGGCCGGTGATCACGGGGATGTTCCGGGCGGCCAGCTCGTCGGCCAGCAGGTGGCCCTCGGTGCAGTGGTTGACGATGAGCCGGTAGCCGAACTCGTCCGACAGGCGGATGGCGGTGTGGATGTCGTCGGCCCGGTGGGTGTGCTGGCACCAGGGCAGCTCCCGGTCCAGGACCCGGACCAGCACCTCCAGCGTGTTGTCCCGGTCGAAGGGCTTGCCCTCGGCCTCGGCGTGCTCCTTCTTGGCCTTGTAGTCCTGGGCCTTGGTGAAGGCGTCGCGGATGACCGCGGCCACGCCCTGGCGGGTGGAGGGCAGCTTGTCCTTGTTGCCGTAGACCCGCTTGGGGTTCTCGCCGAGCGCGCTCTTGACGCTGGCGGGGTGCTTGATGAGCCGGTCCTCCATGCTGCGGCCCCAGGACTTGACCGCCACGGTCTGCCCGCCGATGGGGTTGCCCGACCCGGGCTTGACCACCGAGCTGGTGACGCCTCCGGACAGGGCGTCGACGAAGCCGCGGTCGGCGGGGTTGATGGCGTCCAGGGCGCGCATCCGCGCCCCGTTGGGGTCGGTCATCTCGTTGGTGTCGTCACCGGCCCAGCCGATGCCCTCCTCGTCGATGCCGATGTGGCCGTGGGCCTCGACGAAGCCGGGGAGGACCCACTTGCCGGAGGCGTCGACGACGGTGGCGCCCTCGGGGACGGCCACCTCGGAGTCGGGGCCGACGGCGGTGATCCTGCCGTCGGAGATGAGGACCGTGCCGCCGTCGATGGGGTCCCCGTCGACGGGCACGACGTATCCGGATGTGATCGCGATATCCATGGCGGGCAACCTAGCCCATCATGGGACCCCGCCCCAAGACCTTTCGTGGGAGCGCTTCCCCGGCCCGCCCGCGTTCAGCCCTCGGGCCAGCGCGCGCTGAGGATCTCCGATTCGGGGGTCAGCTCCACCGTGACCTCCTCGATGGCGTCGCGGACCATGGAGCACCGCAGGACCTGCTCGGCGTCGGTGATGAGCTCCCCGCCCTGGGCGGCGAACGCGTACACGATGGGCGACCGGTCGCCGTACTCCATGAGCCGGAAGGGCCCGCCCAGCTCGGGGTGACGGGGCGACTTCTCCGGGATCATCCCCAGCCGCACGATCCCGGCCGCCACCAGGTCGGCGAGGAAGCCGCGCTGGGCGTTGAGCACCTCGGCGCCGCCCTGGGGCCGCCGGAGCACGGTCTCGTTGAGGACCACCCGCAGCGACGGCCCGTCGGGTCCGGTCATCGCGGCCCGCAGGGACATCTCCTCCTCGACCATGGCCTCGACCTCGTCGTCGGACAGGTCGAAGTAGCTGGGCCGCAGCACCGCCCAGGAGTACTCCCGGGTGCGCAGGAACGGCGGGATGACCACCGGCTGGGTCTCCCACACCTCGGGGGCGTGCACGGTGAGTTCGCGCAGGTCCCCGAACTCGTTGGGGAACGCCTCCGCCTGGAGCGCGACCGCCCAGGCGTCGACCAGCTGGTGCTCGGTGCCCAGCGCGTTGTCCACCCGCTCGACCAGGGAGCGGGCCGGCCTGCAACGGGCGCTCTCCACCTCGCCGAGCTTGTCGTCGCTCACCCCGACCGTGGCGGCGAGTTCGGCGCGGGAGAGCCCCTTGTCCGAGCGGGCGCGCAGGATCCGCGCGCCGAAGGGGAGCCATACCGCCGAGGGCAACACCGTGTTCACGCCCATCATCCTCCTCCGTCGCCCGTGGGGCCGGACCTGGATCGACGCCGGGCGGCCCCGTGGTCCGACCCTCTCCCGGAGCGGGGTGCCCGGTCAAGCGACCGATGAGTGCGGCGATCCGTGATAAGTCAGTACAAGGTCTGACAATGCCACCCGGCGCTCCGGGTGTTCCCCCGATCAACAGGAAGAACCCGTGGCCTACCTCTACCTGCTGTTCTTCGTCGTGGCGCTGGCCGTGTGGGTGTACGCGCTGTTCGACGCCGTCGGCTCGGACGCCGACGCGGTGCGCCTGCTGCCCAAGCCCGCCTGGGTGGTGATCGTCCTGCTGCTGCCCAAGCTGGGCGCGCTGGCGTGGTTCGCCCTGGGCCGGCCGCGGCGGGCCCGGACCGCCGGCCCCGTGCGCCCGCCCTCCCCCTTCCCCGAATACGACCATCCCAACCGGGCCCGGGCCGCGACGCCGCAGGAGGACGAGGAGTTCCTGCGCCGCTGCCGCGAACGCGCCGAGGAGCAGCGCCGCCGCGCCCGTGAGCAGGCCGAACGCCGGGACCAGGACGGCCCGGAGGAGACGCGGGACTGACGGGTCCCGCGTGGCGGGACGGGCCGACGGGGTCGGTACCCTTCAGTGGCGTCCACCGTCCCCACCGACCCCGAAGAGTGTTCCATGCGCCTGACCACCCTGTCCGCCGGCCTGCTGGCCGGAGCACTGCTCGCCACGACCGCCGCCTGCGGCAACGACGAAGAAGCGCCGGCCTCGACCGAGGTCCCGGACGTGGACGTCAGCGACGTGGAGGGCGCGACCCTGCACACGAACCACGGGGACATCACCGTGGACCTGCTGCCCGAGATCGCGCCGGTCACGGTCGCCAACTTCGTCGGCCTGGCCGAGGGCGCGGGAGTGGCCAACCCGGTGACCGGCGAGGCCGAGTTCTACGACGGCACGCTCTTCCACCGGGTCATCCCCGACTTCATGATCCAGGGCGGCGACCCCCAGGGCACGGGCACCGGCGGGCCGGGCTACCAGTTCCAGGACGAGTTCAGCGACGAGGAGACCTTCGACGAGCCGGGGGTGCTGGCGATGGCCAACTCCGGCCCGGGCACCAACGGCTCGCAGTTCTTCATCACCGTGGCGCCGACCCCGCACCTGCAGAACAAGCACACGATCTTCGGGCACGTCGCCGACGACGCCTCGATGGACGTGGCCGTGGAGATCTCCCAGATCGCCACCGAGGGCCAGGACCGCCCGGTCGAGGACGTGGTGATCGAGTCCGTCACCGTCCACCGCGCGGGCTGAGCCCTCCGCGGACGGCCTACGGCCGCCTCGCGTTCCCGCGGCGCTTGGCCAGGGCCGCCCGCGAACGCTCCACCGCGGGCCCGATCGCCTCGACCAGCGCGTCCACGTCGGCCTCGGTGGAGGTCCGCCCCAGCGACAGGCGCAGGCTGCTGGAGGCCGTGTCGGGGTCGGCCCCCATCGCCAGCAGCACGTGGCTGGGCTGGGCCACCCCCGCGGAGCAGGCCGAGCCGGTGGAGCAGGAGACGCCCCTGGCGTCCAGCAGCATGAGCAGGGCGTCGCCCTCGCAGCCGGGGAAGGACAGGTGCGCGATGCCCGGCAGCCGCCGGTCCGGGTCCCCGTTGACGACGACGTCGGGGACCACCCCGCGCACCCGCTCCTCCAGGGTGTCGCGCAGCCCGGACAGGTGGGCGGCGTGCTTCTCGCGCTCGGCGACCGCGAGGTGCACCGCGGTGGCCAGCCCGCGCACCAGCGGCGTGGCCAGGGTGCCCGAGCGGACGTCGCGCTCCTGGCCGCCCCCGTGCAGCACCGGGACCGGGCTCAGCCCGCGCGCCAGCAGCAGCGCCCCGGTGCCCACCGGGCCGCCGAGCTTGTGCCCGCTGACCGTCAGGGCGCTCACCCCGGAGGCGGCGAAGTCCACCGGCTCCACGCCCACGGCCTGCACCGCGTCGGTGTGGAAGGGGATCCCGTACTCCGCGGCGACGGCGGCCAGCTCGGCCACCGGCTGCACCGTGCCGACCTCGTTGTTGGCCCACATCACCGACACCACGGCCACGGACTCCGGGTCGCGCTCGATCGCCTCGCGCAGGACCCGCGGCTCCACCCGGCCCAGGGGGTCCACCGGCAGCGTCTCGTGGACCGCGCCCTGGTGCTCGGCCGTCCAGTGCGCGGGGTCCAGGGCGGCGTGGTGCTCGACGGCGCTGGTGATGACCCGGCGGCGGCGCGGGTCCTCGGCGCGGCGGGACCAGTACAGGCCCTTGATGGCGATGTTGTCCGACTCGGTGCCGCCCGCGGTGAAGACCACCTCGTGCGGTGTGCACCCCAGGGCTTCGGCGACGCGCTCGCGCGACTCCTCGACGGCGCGGCGGGCGGCGCGCCCGTGCCCGTGCAGGGAGGAGGGGTTGCCGAGGGAGCCGAGCCCGGCCGCGACCTCGGCGATCACCTCGGGGCGGACCTCGGTCGTGGCTGCGTGATCCAGATACACCATGGCGTTACCAAGAATAAGCGTCCGGGGAGGGCTCCCGATAACCTTGGGGGCATGCCTGAGCCCACAGCAGCACCGCACTGGCCCGCTCCCGTCGCCGAGGGCCCCGTCCGCGCCCGACTCTCCCTGCCCGGTTCCAAGTCGGTCACCAACCGGGCGCTGATCCTGGCCGCCCTGTCGCAGACGCCGTGCCTGGTGCGCCGTCCCCTGGTCAGCCGGGACAGCGAGCTGATGGTGGGGGCGCTGCGCGCCCTGGGCACGACCGTGGAGGAGCGCGGCGAGGACCTGTTCGTCACCCCGGGCCCGCTGCGCGGCCCCGCCTCGGTCGACGTGGGCAACGCCGGAACGGTGATGCGGTTCGTGCCGCCGGTGGCCGCGCTGGCCGCCGGGGACGTGGACTTCGACGGCGACCCGCGGGCGCGGGAGCGGCCGGTGGGCGAGCTGCTGGCGGCGCTGCGCGCCCTGGGCGCCGACATCGACGACTCCGCCGGCGCCCTGCCGATGACCGTGCACGGGACCGGCCGGGTGCGCGGCGGCGACGTCGTCCTGGACGCCTCGGGCTCCTCCCAGTTCGTGTCCGCGCTGCTGCTGGCCGGCGCCCGGTTCGAGCAGGGCGTGCGGGTGCGCCACGAGGGCGCCCCCGTGCCCTCCCGGCCGCACCTGGACATGACCGTGGAGATGCTGCGCGCCGCCGGGGTGACGGTGCTGGTGGGCGACGACGTCTGGACGGTCGAGCCGGGACCGGTCAAGGTCACCGAGATCACCGTGGAGCCGGACCTGTCCAACGCCGCCCCCTTCCTGGCGGCCGCGCTGGTCACCGGCGGCGAGGTCACCGTCGAGGGCTGGCCCGAGCACACCACCCAGCCCGGCGACCACCTGCGGTCGCTGTTCACCCGGATGGGCGGCGAGGTGTCCCGGAACGGCGGGGCGCTGACCCTGCGCGGCACCGGGCGGATCCTGGGCCTGGAGGCCGACCTGCGAGAGGTGGGCGAGCTCACCCCCACCATCGCCGCGGTGGCCGCCCTGGCCTCGACCCCCTCCCGGCTCACCGGCATCGCGCACCTGCGCCGCCACGAGACCGACCGCATCGCCGCCCTGGCCGCCGAGATCAACCGCCTGGGCGGGAACGCCGAGGAGCTGCCCGACGGGCTGGTCATCGAGCCCCGGCCGCTGCACGGCGGTGTCTTCCACTCCTACGACGACCACCGGATGGCCACCTCCGGCGCCGTCATCGGGCTCGCGGTGCCCGGGGTGGAGGTGGAGAACATCGCCACCACGCGCAAGACCCTGCCGGACTTCCCCGGCCTGTGGGCGGAGGCGCTGGCATGAGCCGCACCCGGGGCGGGGGGCGCCACCTCGACGAGGACGACATCCGGGTCCGCGCCCGGGGCGGGTCGCGGCCCCGCACCCGCAACCGGCCCAAGCACGAGAACGCGGTGGAGGGCCTGGTCACCGCCGTGGACCGGGGCCGGTACCGGTGCCTGGTCGAGGGCACCCGGGTGGTGGCGATGAAGGCCCGCGAGCTGGGCCGCGGGTCGATCGTGGTGGGCGACCGGGTGGACGTGGTCGGCGACCTGTCCGGGCTCCCGGACACCCTGGCGCGGATCGTCCGGGTCAGGGACCGCAGCTCGGTGCTGCGCCGCACCGCCGACGACACCGACCCGGTGGAGCGGATCATCGTAGCCAACGCCGACCAGCTGGCGATCGTGTGCGCCCTGGCCGACCCGGCCCCGCAGCCGCGGTTCGTGGACCGCTGCCTGGTGGCCGCCTACGACGCGGGGCTGTCCCCGCTGCTGTGCCTGACCAAGGCCGACCTCGCCGACCCCGGCGAACTGCTGCGGATGTACGAGCCGCTGGGCGTGCCCTACGAGGTGCTCAGCCCCGAGGGCGACCTCACCGGCCTCGAAGGGCGGCTGGCGGGACGCACCACCGTGCTGGTGGGGTCCTCGGGCGTGGGCAAGTCCACCCTGTTCAACCGGCTCATCCCCGGCACCGACCGGGCGGTGGGCCACGTCAACGCGGTCACCGGCCGGGGGCGCCACACCTCGACGTCCGCGGTGGCGCTGCCGTTCGAGGGCGGCTGGCTGATCGACACCCCGGGGGTGCGCAGCTTCGGCCTGGCGCACATCGCCCCGGAGGACATCGTGGAGGGCTTCCCGGACCTGGCCGACCTCGCCCTGGACTGCCCGGCGGGCTGCACCCACCAGGACGGCGCCGAGGGCTGCGCCATCGGCGGCGCCCTGGCGCGCGGCGAGGCCGACCCGGCCCGGGTGGCGTCCCTGCGCAGGCTGCTCGCCGGCCGCGAGGGCGACGCCGAGCCCGACGAGGAACGCGAGCCCTAGGCGGTGGGGAGGCGGCCGATGACGTGCCGCTCCCCCCAGTCGGCCAGCGGCTCCAGGGCCTGGTTGAGGGAGACGCCGAGCGGGGTCAGCGAGTACTCGACCCGGGGCGGGACCTCGTCGAAGACCTCGCGGTGGACGAGCCCGTCCTCCTCCATCTCGCGCAGGTGCGAGGCGAGGACCTTCTCCGAGACGCCGTCCAGGGTGCGGCGCAGCTCGCCGAACCGGTGCGGGCGCTCGCCCAGCGCCCACAGGATGACGATCTTCCACTTCCCGTCGATGACGTCCATCGCGGCGGCGGTCCCGCAGTGATACGACTCCGGGCGGCGAAGAGACCTCATGTTCCCCCTGCCTGCATGCTCACCTCGGGGTGAGCACCCACTTCAAAGTGCGTACTTGTGGGCGTCGCCGCCCGCCACGAGCCTAGTCCACATGACAGAGAACACCACCGATCCGTCCCGTATCGTCCTGCTCGGGCTGGGCGACATGGGCACCGCGTTCGCCCGCGCCTGGCTCGCCGCCGGGCACCCCCTCACCGTCTGGAACCGCACCGCTTCCCGCGCCGAGCCCCTGGCCGCCGAGGGCGCCGACGTCGCCGCCGACCCCGCCTCGGCGGTGGCCGCCGGGCGGCTCGTCGTCACCTGCCTGTTCGACGACGCCTCCGTCGGCGCCGTCCTGGAGGGGGTGGACCTGGCCGGCAGGGACCTGGTCGACATCACCACCGGCACCCCCGGCGAGGCGCGCGCCCGCGCGGAGTGGGCGGCCGCGCGCGGGGCCCGCTTCGTCAGCGGCGGGATCATGGCCGTACCGCCGATGGTGGGCGCCCTGGAGACGGGCGCGTACACGTTCTACAGCGGTTCGGAGGAGGCGTTCGCCGAGCACCGGGAGGCGCTGTCGGTCCCCACCGGCGCCCGGTTCCAGGGCGGGGACCCGGGGCTGGCCGCGCTGCTGGACGTGGCGCTTCTCAGCGCCATGAACGGCATGTTCGGCGGGCTCACGCACGCCTTCGCCCTGGCCCGCCGGTCCGGGGTCCCGCCCAAGGAGGCCGCCGGGCTCCTGGAGGGCTGGGTGGGGGCGATGCTGTCCGACGCCGCCGGCGGGTTCGCCGAACGCCTGGAGAGCGGAGACCTCACGACCGGGGTGGTCTCCAACCTGGCCATGCAGTCCCGGGGCCTGGACACCCTGCTGCGGACCGCGCGGGAGGCCAGGGTGAGCACCGAACTGCTGCGCCCCTACGCCGAACTCATGGAACGGCACGTCGCCGACGGGGGCGGGGACCAGGACGGCGCCGGGCTGGTCGACCGCCTCCTGGAGGACCCGGCCTGAGCCGGGTCACAGGTCGACGGTGCCGCCGCAGCGCCAGTAGTGGACGCGGTCGTGCTCCAGGAAGCCCTCGTCCACCAGGCCGCGGCGCAGCGCGGGGACGTCGGCGCTGAAACCGCCGATGACGTCGTTGACCTGCGACTCGGTGTAGCGCACGCCGGGTTCGAACGCGCGGGCCACCCGGTCCAGCACGGCCAGCCGCTCGGGTCTGCGCACCGGGATGGCCGTGATCCGGGCCCGGGCGGGCTCCTCCCCGGTCAACACTCCTCCCGGTGGCCGACCAGCAGCATCCCGTGGGTCACCGTCTCGATCCGGCGGGCCGCCTCGGCGGGGTCGATGGGCTGGAGCGCGTACGACACGGTGAGCCGCACGCCGACGTCGGCGACCGCCTCGGCCAGGGCCTGGTCGAGGTCGGGGCGGTGCTCGCGCAGGGAGGCGGCGATGCGCTCGCCGAGCACCTCCAGCAGCGGCTCCGAGCGCGTGGTCAGCACCGGGAGCAGTTCGCGGTCTCCGGTGACCACCGCGTGCAGCAGGGGGTTGCCGCGCGCGGTGTCGAGGATCAGGCGGGCGGTCCGGCTCACGGTGTGGGCCGGATCGCCGTGCTCGGCGGCCAGGACCCGCATCACCTCGTCCAGCAGGGCGTTGACCTCGCGCACCACGACGTCCTGGAGCAGCCCCTCCTTGCTGCCGAACACGTTGTACAGGGTCTGGCGGGACACCTGGGCCGCGGCCGCGATGTCGGCCATCCGCCGCTCGCCCCACCCGCCGGAGACGACCTCGGCGTAGGCGGCGTCCATCAGCCGCTCGCGGACCGATCCGCCCTGTCTGGTATCCATCCCCCCATGGTGGCATCCGGACGCCCGGACTCCCACCCCCGGTTCGGTGACCCGGAGGCGTCGGCGACTAACACTCTGGTCACGCGTGTGGGGCCCTTTGGCCATGTTCGTGCCCGGGAGGGTAGCGTTACCGCCCATGGCGTCCTTTGACGATGATCTGCGGCTGGCCCACGTGCTCGCCGACGCTGCCGACGACATCGCACTGAAGCGTTTCCGTGCGTTGGACCTGGTGGTCGACACCAAACCCGACCTGACCCCGGTGACCGAGGCCGACCGGCTGGTCGAGGAGACGCTCCGCGGTGTCCTGTCGCGCGCCCGCCCCCGGGACGCCGTGGTGGGCGAGGAGTACGGCAAGAGCGGCAACAGCAACCGCGTGTGGGTGATCGACCCCATCGACGGCACCAAGAACTACGTGCGCGGCGTCCCGGTGTGGGCGACGCTCATCGCCCTGCTGGAGGGCGACCGTCCGGTGGTCGGCGTGGTCTCGGCCCCGGCGCTGTTCCGGCGCTGGTGGGCGTCCCTGGGCGGGGGCGCGTGGCAGGGCCGGAGCCTGTCCAAGGCCTCGCGCTGCCACGTGTCGAAGGTGTCGGAGCTGTCCGACGCCTCCCTGAGCTTCTCGTCCCTGAGCGGCTGGGAGGAGCAGGGGCGGCTGGAGTCGTTCCTGGGCCTGACCCGGTCGGTGTGGCGGACCCGCGCCTACGGCGACTTCTGGTCGCACGTGATGGTGGCCGAGGGCGTGGTGGACATCGCCGCCGAGCCGGAGCTGTCGCTGTGGGACGCCGCCCCCCTGCCGATCATCCTGGAGGAGGCCGGCGGGCGGGCCACGAGCCTGCGCGGCGACGCGTTCGCCGACGGCGGGCCGCTGGTGTGCACCAACGGGATCCTGCACGACCAGGCGCTGACCTGGCTGAACGGCGGGCCGACGCCGCTGCGCTCCGTCTGAGTCGGGAGGCCCCCGGGTCGCGGACCCCGCTCTTCGATATTGCGCAGCGGAGTGGATACGGAGAGTAGTAGCGTGGCGACCGTGCCGACCCACATCCCCGCGCCCGTACGCCTGGGCGCCGCCGTGCTGCTCCTGCTCACCGCCACCGCCTGCGGCGGCGGCCACGGGCACACCCCCGACGAACTCGACGCGATGATCGCCGACTCGGTGCGCGACGGCGGGCCCGGCTCCGGGCCCGCCGTCGACGCGGGCGACACCGTCTTCGACCCGGACCTCCTGCTGTGCACGCCCGCCGTGGACACCGCGGGGGTCCCGGGCGGGGACGCCTGGCGCACCGAGGCGCCGCGCACCGCCGTCGGGGAGGGCCCGGTCGAACTGGGCCTGCTGCCGCCCGAAGACGTCGAACCGACCGCGGTGACCGTCACGGTCCGGACCCCCGGCGACGACCTCCACACCCTGGAAACGGACACCGCCCCCGGGGAGTGGTCGCATGTCCGTTATCCCGAGAAAGGCGGTTCCGACCTCGCCGCCGGGGTGTACACCGTCCTCTGGTCCGACACCGCCACGGGAACCCCGCTGACCTGCGACGGCTTCGAGGTCTGACCCCCGCCGCCGGCCCGGTCCGCCAAGCCGTCCCCATTCCGGTCCCGAAAAAAACAAAAATCCCCCGGTGATCATGAACCGAAACCTGCGACATCCGCGATGATCTGGGGTGAGGCCCCGCCCCCGCGGGCCTGCACGGCGCCGCCCGCGAGGCGGCGCCACCCCACACACATTCACTGGGAAGGGACCGTATGCTGCGTTCCCTCGTGGCCGGGATACTGCTCGCCTTCGCCGGTTCCCGCGCCAACATCGCCAGGACGATCCTGTCCTGCGCCGGCATCGTCGTCGGCGTCGGCTCGCTGATCGCCGTGGTCACCGCGGGCGACTTCGGGCAGCGGTTCGCCACCGCCTACAGCGAGGCCAACGCCGGACGCGCCGCGACCCTGAGCGTCTCCAGCTGGGACACCGAGATCACCGACGTGCGGGCCTTCGAGGAGGACCTGGTCCGGGCCGGCGGCGTGGACGTGTCGATCTACAAGATGGTCGAGGGCGTCTCCATGCGCTCCGGGGACCAGGGCATCCCCGACGTGGAGATCCGGGCCGTGGACGTCTCCCTCGGCGACATCCGCCGGATGACCATGTCCCAGGGCCGCTGGTTCACCGAGGCCGACGCCGAGTCCCTGGCCCCCGTGCTGGTGGTCAACGAGAGCCTGGCCGCGGACATGGAGGACATCACCCGGGTGCAGATCGGCACCGACCACTGGATGGACGTCCGCGTGGTCGGCGTCTCCTCCAGCTCGGCCCTGGACGGCGGCTGGTACACCGCCTTCCTGCTGCGCGCGCCCGCCAGCGAGGAGCTGATCTACGGCGAGCCCGTCGAGACCTCCGAGGACGGCGCCACCGCGCCGATCTCGATCCGGGACCCCGAGTACAGCGTCCGGATCGACCCCTCCGACCCGGCCGCGACCGACCCCTGGGGCGAGGTCTTCACCGAACGCCTGCTGTCGGCCTCCGACCGCTGGGGCGAGGTGCGCCAGGACTCGCTCATGGCCTACCGGGCGGACTACGCCGAAGAGGTCAACCAGATGATCGGGTACCTGTCGATCGGGCTCATCGGCATCGCCGCCATCACGCTCACCACGGGCCTGCTCGGCGTCCTCAACGTCGGCCTGGTCACCGTGCGCGAGCGCAGGCGCGAACTGGCCACCTACCGGGCCCTGGGCGCGACCAGGTTCACCCTGTTCGTCGCCGTCGTGATGGAATCCGTCGTGGTGTCGCTGGTCGCCGGCGTCATCGCCCTGCTCGGCTGCTGGGCCCTGGTCGCCGCGGGCGGCGCGATCGCCGCCTCGTTCATCGAACTGCCCCCCGACGTACCCATCGCCATCCCGCCGACCGCCGTCCTGGTCGGCCTGGGCAGCGCCGCCGGTGTCGGCCTGCTCGCCGGAGTCATCCCCGCCCTGCGGGCACTGCGCTCGTCCGTCGTCGCCGGACTGCGGGAATAGGAGACACACGTGAAGAAGTGGATCATCATCGGCTCGGTGGCGCTGCTGCTCGTGGTCGCGGTCGCCGGCGGCGGGTACTTCCTGCTGAACCGGCTGGGCGGTTCCGGCGAGGAGCTCCCGATGGAGGGCGCCGTCGACGTGGGGGGCGTCCCCTACCCCGTCGAGCTGGGCACCATCGACTCCGTCATGGTGCTGGACGCCACCGTGCAGGCCGAGCCCGGCAGGAGCGTCAAGGCCCAGAAGGGCGGCCAGGTCGTCCACCTGTGGGTGACCGACGGCGCCACGGTGGAGGAGGGCGCGCCCATCCTCAACGTGAAGTACACCGAGGAGCCCGCCCCGGGCACCGGCACCGGTGAGGGCGAGGCCCCGGCCGAGCCGGTGACCCGCGAGGTCAGCCTCTACGCGCCGGTCGACGGCAAGGTGACCGGTCTGGCCGACGTGCAGGTCGGCGACGTCCTGGAGCCGGGGGCCGTGGTCGCCACCGTCGCCCCGGACATCTACCGGGCGGTCGCCACGATCCCCGCCAACGACCTGTACCGGTTCTACGAGGAGCCCGACGACATCCTCCTGGAGATCACGAACGGCCCGCCGCCCACCCAGTGCGACTTCCTGTCGCTGGGCGCCGCCGAGGCCGGCGGCGGCGGTGAGGAGCAGCCCGAGACCGACGAGTTCGGCTTCCCGATGGAGGGCGGCGACACCGGCGGCGGCTCCGGCGGCGAGCTGGCCTGCCGGGTGCCCGCCGACGTCCAGGTGTTCGAGGGCGTCCAGGGCAAGCTGTCGATCAGCACCGGCAAGGTCGAGGACGTCGTGGTCGTGCCCATGACGGCGGTGCGCGGCACCACCGGCGAGGGCGAGGTCATCGTCGTCGCCGAGGACGGCACCGAGGAGGCCCGCCCGGTGGAGCTGGGCATCTCCGACGGCTCGTTCATCGAGGTCGTCTCCGGCCTGGAGGTCGGCGAGCAGGTCATGGACCCGATCCCGCTCGACCCGCGCTTCGACGTGCCCGGCGCCGACGACGGGGTCGAAGAGGAGTTCATGGTCGAAGGGGAGGGGATGTAGTGTCCACCGCTCCGTCCCCCCTGGCCCCGCAGGCTCCCCCGCCCCAGGCCCCGCTGCTGCGGGTGGAGGGGCTGACCCGGCACTTCATGGTGTCGGGGACCCGGATCGACGTCCTGCACGACTGCACGTTCGACGTGTACCGGGGCGAGGTCGTCGCGATCATCGGCCAGTCCGGTTCGGGCAAGTCGACCCTGCTCAGCCTGCTCGGGCTGCTGGACAAGCCGAGCGGCGGCGAGTACACGTTCGACGGGCGGGCGACCAGCCGACTGGGCGAGGGCCCGCGCTCGCGGCTGCGCGGCGAGGGCATCGGGTTCGTGTTCCAGCAGTTCCACCTGCTGGAGCGGCGGACCGCGATGGCCAACGTGGGCGTGCCCCTGGTGCTGGCGGGGATGCCCGCGCTGCGCCGCCGGGGCCGGGCCCGCGAGCTGCTGGAGGCGGTGGGGCTGGGGCACCGCCTCCACTCCAAGCCGCACCAGCTCTCCGGCGGCGAGCAGCAGCGTGTGGCCCTGGCGCGGGCGCTCAGCCGTGATCCCGCCCTGATCCTCGCCGACGAGCCCACGGGCGCCCTGGACGCCGCCAGCAGCCGGATGATCATGGACCAGCTGCTGGAGCAGGCCCGGATCCGCGACTCGGCGGTGGTCGTGGTGACCCACGACCCCAAGGTCGCCGAGCGCGCCGACCGCGTGGTGGAGCTCGTGGAGGGCCGCACCCGCTGAGACCCCGGGCGCCGTCGCCGCGTCCCCTCGCCCGACGGCGCCCGGACCCCCGGGAGGCTCCGCCTCCCGGGTACCGGACCGGGCGGGCCGTGTCGCTCCGGGCGGCGGCACCCGCCCGGGGCGGCTCCCCGGCGGGAAGCGGGAAGAACGGGAGCGGTCGGGAAAAGACTCGGGCCCGGAAATCCATTGGATTTCCGGGCCCGGTTTCAGTAGCGGGGACAGGATTTGAACCTGCGACCTCTGGGTTATGAGCCCAGCGAGCTACCGAACTGCTCCACCCCGCGTCGTTGATCTCTACTTTAGAGGGTTTCCCCCCGGGCCGCAAATCGTTTCCGGTGAGGGAGAACGGTGAGATCGGCCCTGTTCGCCCGGGCTCGGGGCCCGGACCGGCGGCGGCCGTGAAGACCGTCACCCTCCCGGTCCATTCCACGGGGGAATGGACCGGGAAAAGCACCGGACCCGGGAATTCATCCCGGGTCCGGGCCTTGGTAGCGGGGACAGGATTTGAACCTGCGACCTCTGGGTTATGAGCCCAGCGAGCTACCGAACTGCTCCACCCCGCGTCGTTGTGTTCTCTACAGTAGCGCGCCCGGGACGGGAAAGCGAATCGATACGCCGCGGCCGGGGCGGGAACCCTGCGGTCCCCGCCCCGGCCGCGGTCCGGGAGGGCGGATGGGGCGGGGCACGGCGCCCCGCCCCGTCCGGACGGCTAGTTGCCGCCCTCCTGCTCGGCGAGCGCCTCCTCGATGGCCTCCAGGGCCTCGCGCAGGCGGTCGTTCGCCTCCTCCTGGTTGTCCTGGGCCTCCTCCCAGGCCTCCACCGCCTCGTTGAGGGACTCGGTGAGGTCCTGGTCGCCGCCGCCGGAGCCGGCCTCGGAGTCGGGTGCCTCCTCCTGCGGGGCCTCCTCCTCGCCCTCGGCCGGCGGCGGGGCCTCCGCCCCGTCGAACAGGTTGCTCAGCGCGTCGGGGAGGTTGCTCCCGATGGCGACCTCCTCGCCGAAGCCGACCATGACCTGCTGCAGCAGCGGGAAGGACGCGGCACCGCCGCCGCCCGCCTGCACGTACAGCGGCTCGACGTAGAGCAGACCGCCCGCGAACGGCAGGGTGAGCAGGTTGCCCCTGGTCACCTCGGCGTTGGACTGCTCCAGCGGGAGCAGCACCTCGCGGACGTTGGCGTCGGCGTCGAACGCGTTCTGGACCTGCCCGGGGCCGAAGATGACGGTGCTGCGCGGCAGCTCCAGCAGCTTCAGCTGCCCGTAGTCCTCCGAGCGCGGGTCGCTGTTGACGGCCATGAACGCCGCCAGGTTCTCCCGGCCCCGGGGCACGAAGGTGCTGGTCAGCGAGAAGCTGGCCTCCTCCTCGCCCGGGTACTGGATGGTCTGGCGGTAGGGCGACTCGGGACGCTCGGTGGCGCCGGTCGGGTCGTTGGGCACCGCCCAGAAGTCCTGGCCGCCGTAGTAGGCCGCCGGGTCGGTCACGTGGTACTCGCGCATGATCTCGCGCTGCACCTTGAACAGGTCGTCCGGGTAGCGGAGGTGGTCGACGAGCTCTTCGCTCATGTCGTCCCGGCTCTGGATGGTGCCGGGGAAGGCGCCCATCCACGTCTGCAGGACCGGGTCCTCCTCGTCCCAGGCGTACAGCGTGACCGTGCCGTCGTAGGCGTCCACGGTGGCCTTGACCGAGTTGCGGATGTAGTTGACCTGGTTGCCCGGGAGCGCGCTGACCTGGGTGAGCGACCCGTCCGTGAACGTGTCGGTCACCGCCTGGGTGAAGTCGATCCGGTTCGCGTACGGGTAGTTGTTGGACGTGGTGTAGGCGTCCACGATCCACACGATCTTGCCGTCGACGACCGCCGGGTAGGGGCGGCTGTCCACGGTGAGGAACGGCGCGACCTTCTCGACCCGGTCCAGCGGGTCCCGCTCGTACAGGATGCGCGAGTCGCCGGTGATCGCGCTGTTGAGCAGGATGTTGGGCTCCTGGTACTTGATCGCGTACAGGATCCGCTCGAAGAACGAGTCCAGCTGCACGCCGCCGCTGCCGTCGTAGCGGTTGTACTGCTGCGAGCCGGCGGAGGAGCCGGCCTCCTCCTCGGTGGTCCCCTCCTCGGCCGGGGCCTCCTCGTCGGCGGCCTCGGCGTCCGCGTCGGCCGGCGCCTGGGCGTCGTCCGGGCTCGGGCTCACCTCGGGCTCGACCGCGTCCTCCGGGGTGGAGACCTCGGGGGTCGCGCCCTCCTCGTCGAGGGGGTAGTCGTACTCCTCCTCGGCCTGGACGATGACGTACTCGGCGCCCTCCCGGCCGTAGTAGACGCGCTCCTGGTAGTCGCCGACGACGTCGCTGAGCTCGCCCCGCGGCGGGATGTTGTACTCGGTGAAGACCGGGCGGCCCTCGGCGTCGATCTGGGTGCCCGCGGCCGCGACGAAGCCGAAGCCGTGGGTGTAGATCAGGTGCCGGTTGAGCCAGTTGTCCTGGTCCGAGGGGGGACCGTCGAGCTCGCGGACGGCGACGATCGTGTCGATCAGGTTGCCCTCGCTGTCCGGGTAGCGGTCGACCTCCAGCACCTCGGGGAACTGGTAGAAGCCGCGGACCTGCTGCATCTGCTGGAAGGTCTGCGAGACCACGGCGGGGTCGGCCAGCCGGACCGTGGTGCCCTGCGCCTCCTGGACCAGGTCCTCGGCGCTCAGCTCGGTGGTGGCGTCGTAGGGCTCCACCTGGGCGTCCTCGATGTCGTACGCCGCCCGCGTGGAGTCGATGTTGCGCTGGATGTACGGGCTCTCCAGGCGCTGCTCGTTGGGGCTGACCTGGAAGCGCTGGACGATCTCGGGGTAGGCGACGCCGACGATCACGGCGGACAGCACCAGCAGGCCGAGGCTGGCCACCGGGACCATGGTGTTCTTGAAGTAGATGTTCGCGAAGAACAGCAGGGCGCAGATGACCGAGATGACGGTGAGGATCGTCAGGGCGGTCTTGACCGCGTTCACGTCGGTGTAGGAGGCGCCGAAGGTGTAGCCGCGCTCGGAGAACACCAGCCCGTACCGGTCCAGCCAGTACGACCCGGCGCGCAGCAGCACGAAGAGGCCGAGCAGCACCGACAGGTGCACCCGGGCCGCGGGGGTGGCGCGCTGACCGGTGTCGTTCTGGAGGCGGACGCCGCCGTACAGGTAGTGGACGATGACCGCGGCGATGAAGGCCAGGATCACGGCGGCGTAGAGGTAGCCGAGCAGGATCCTCAGGAAGGGGTAGACGAACGCGAAGAACGCGACGTCCATCCCGAACTCGGGGTCGGTCACCCCGAAGTCCACACCGTTGACGAACTGCAGGTAGGACCGCCAGTCACCGCTGGCCGCGGCGCCGGAGAGCAGGGCGAGGGCGCCCACGGCGATCCAGAAGAACAGCTTGCGGTGCGGGTCGATGGACTGCCGGTAGCGGTCCAGGCCCTGCTGTTCGAGGCTCATCGGCCGGATTCCGGGGCGCGCCCGGTAGGCGAAGAAGATGCTGGCGCCGACGATGACGGCCATCACCACCGCGGCCACGGCGAACAGCAGCACCCGTGTCCAGAGTTCGGTCAGGAAGACCGAGGTGAAGCCGACGGACTGGAACCACATGAAGTCGGTCCAGAAGTTCGCGGCGAACATCAACCCCGCGATGATGACGACCACGGTCGCCGCGACTGGCGCGAGCAACCTTGATCGACGAGGCATGCGCGCAGGTGGTGCGCCGGGCGATCGGAAGCTCACGCCTCCCCCTCGTTATGGCTTGTTAGGTGCGTTCGGTGCGCGTGCAGCGCCTTGTTTACGGAGAACTTCACTTCGACCCTTCGGAGTTCCCGGAACCCGTTCCGTGGGGGTGACAAGGTCGCATCGTTGGTGTATCGGCCCGGCAACCCCGTGGTTTCCTGTGGTCCCTTTGTGACCCTACTGTCCGCGAACGGGAGCGGCGAGGTTCCCCCATCGGCCACTATGGGAACGTGTCGAACATTCGCGAAGCCGTCATGGACCTCGAACGCCACGCCGCCGCTCAGGGATGGGACCGGCCGCTGGGCCTGTACGCCCTGGTGCCGACGGCCGAACTGCTGGCCGCCGAGCCCGCCCTCGCCGAGATGCTGGGCGTCTCCGGCGCGCCGGACCCCCTGGAGCTGACCCCGGTCGAGCAGGACCCGCTGCCGGCGGACCTGCCGCTGGAGGAGGCGCTGGGCCGCATCATGTGGCCGGAGGGGGTGGCCGGCTGCGCCCTGGTCATGGAGCGGCTGGTGGTGAAGGGCTCCGACGAGACCCTCTCCCCCGGCGAGGACGCCTCCGCCCAGGGCAGGGAGACGGAGGAGATCCGCATGGTCGCGGGGGTCCTGCGGGACGGCTCGCGGCACTGCGCGCTGCGCATGCGCAGCCACGACAGCGAGGAGGCGGTCCTCAACGGCGCCGACCTCGTCCCGGCGCTCACCTCGGCGCTGGCCCTCACCCTCGACCTGGAGGGCTGAGCGGCGTCCCCGCGGGGCCCCGGTCCCGCCCGCGGATCCCGCGGGGGCGGGGCGGCCGTGCGGGCCGCCTACTCGCAGCGGGGCAGCTCGCCCTCGCCGGTGCGGATGGTCTCCAGGGCCTCCACCGCGTCGGAGAGGGTCTCGACGCGGACGACCTCCAGTTCGCCGTAGGCGGCGGACTGGGCGACCTGGGAGCAGCTGTCGGCGGCGACCAGGAAGTACCGGGCCCCGTCCCGCTGGGCGCTGACCATCTTCTGCGGGATGCCGCTGACCCCGCCCACCCGGCCCGCGGAGTCGATGGTGCCCGACCCGGCGACGGAGGCGCCGCCGGTGAGGCCCTCCTCGCTGAGCCGGTCGATGATGCCCAGGGCGAACATCATCCCGGCGCTGGGGCCGCCGATGTCGCCGACGGTGATGTCGACCTCGATGGGGAAGTCCATCTCGTCGGCGATCAGGACGCCGACCGCGGCGCGGCCCTGTTCGCCCTCGGCGGCGACCAGCTCGACCTCGACCTCCTCGCCGCCGCGGTCCAGGGTCAGGGAGACGGGGTCGCCGGGCTCGCGCGCGCCCACGCGCTCCACGACCGCCGCGCTGCCGACGGCGGTGCCGGGCTCGCCCTCGGAGCGGGTGTCGACCTCCTCGCCGTCGACGGCGAGGATGACGTCGCCCGGCTCGACCAGGCCCTCGGCGGGCATGTCCTCGACCACGTCGGCGACCACCGGGACCGCGTCGTAGCCCATGCCGATCTCGTTGAGGGCGGCGGCCGTGGCGTCGGTCTGGGAGTCGTTCATCTGGGTGGCCTGCCGCTCGCTGACCTCCTCGGGGCTGCGGCCGGCGGGGAAGAGCAGTTCCTCGGGCATGACCGCCTCGGTCGGCGAGAGCCAGGCGCGCACGACCGTGAAGAAGTCGAGCCGGCGCTGGGGGCCGCCCGCGTACTGCACGGTGACCATCGACAGCGAGCCCTCGTGCTCGTAGCTCTCGGCGCCGTCGATCTCGATGACCGGCCCCTCCTCGGTGCGGCCCACCGTGTCCAGGGTGACGCCCGGCCCGGCCACCAGGTACGGCATCGGCAGGAAACGGCTGCCGAACCCGAGCCCGACGAGCAGGACGAGGGCGACGACAAGGGTCATGACACGACGAAGCATGCTGCACACCTTATTGCGGCCCGGGTAGGGGACGTGTCAGGGAGTCCCCACCCACTCCTGGTCGCCGTCGGTGAACGCCTGGTGCTTCCAGATGGGCACCTGGGCCTTGAGGTCGTCGATCAGCCTGCGGCAGGCGGCGAACGCCTCCTCGCGGTGCGCGGCGGAGGCCGCGACGACGACCGCGAGGTCGCCGATCTCCAGGTCGCCGACCCGGTGGACGGCGGCGAGCCTGACGACGGGGCGGCCCGGGACGGCGGTGTCGGCGAGCACCTTCTCCATGACCGTCCTCAGCATGGCCTCGACGGTGGGGTGCGCCGAGTAGCCCAGGCGGGCCACGTCGCGCCCGTGGTCGTGGTCGCGGACGGTGCCGATGAAGACGGCGGTGCCGCCGGCACGGGGGTCTTGGACGGCCGCGAGGACCTCGTCCACCGAGAGAGGGGTGTCGCGCACCGAGGCGAGAGTGATCTGTTCCACTCCTAGAAGGTACCAATCGTCCCTTGTGGCACCTCACAGGTGTTCCGCCCCGGGTGTCGGGCCGCGCGGAGGCCACGGGGTCCCGGTGGCCGACCGGTCAGCCGCCCTTGCGCTTGCGCAGGTGGCGGATGGTGACGGCGGTCCCGATGGCGGCCGCGGCGGCGCCCGCGGCCCCGGCGGCGGTGACGGCGACCTCCTTGCGGCCGATGCTGCGGCCCACCAGGGCCGGGCCGCCGCGGGACTCCAGCAGGCTCGCCAGGGCGGCCTCGCCGTCGTGGTCGGGCTTCCACCCGGCCTCGCGCAGCGTCGCGCAGTCCACCACGCAGGGGTAGACGAGGAACTTCAGCTCCCCCTCCGCGGCGGGGGTGATCCTGGCCTGGTGCAGGCGTCGGACCGTGCCGAAGGCGAGGTTGGCTGGCACCTCGAAGTGCTTCATCCCGGCGATCTCCTCCACCTGGCCCTGGGTGAGGGAGCCGCCGCTGGCGACCGCCACCACGCCGTCGGGGCCGTCCACCCCGTGCAGGGCGCAGAACGCCAGCGCGCCGGCCAGGTCCTCGATGTGGCAGAACTGCCAGTGCTGCTCGTGCCCCTTGACGGTGAGCAGGCGCGGCGCCGAGAAATGGCGGCTGAGCAGGGTGTCCAGGCCGGGGCCGACCAGGGGGGCGGGTCGCACCACGGTGACGGTGAGGCCGGGGTGGGCCCGGCGGGCGCGTTCGGCCAGCGCCTCGATCTCGGCGAAGTCGCCCATGAGGCCGTCGCTGTTGTCCGAGACGCGGACGGCGTTCTCCGGCAGCGGGACCGGGTTGTCCGGGGCCGCCCCGTAGACCATGGTGCTGGTGACCAGGAACACGCGCGGGACCCCCGAGGCGGCCGCGGCGGTCAGGACCGTCTGCGCCGCCCGGATGTTGTGGGCGCGCCGGTCCGCGGGCCGCGTGTCCGGGGAGCGGTCGTCGGCGGTGTGCACCAGCACGTCCACCCCGTCCAGGCGGGAGACCAGCCCCGGGTCGCAGACGTCGGCGATACGCCAGGTGACGCCGCGCAGGTCGGCGAACTCGGCGTCGATGGCCACGACCTCGCGCGGGGCGGCGGAACCTTCCGGCGCCGCCAGGCGTTGCACGAGGAGTCGGCCCACCCCGGAGGCCGCGCCGGTGACCGCGACCACCGCCCCGGCCCCTCCGGACCGGCTGTGCTCTGGGCGAACCTGGCTGCTTTCGGTATTCACTCCGGGCGACTCCCAGCTAACGTGACAGTGGAGACCAAACCTAATCCTGCCTGAGGTCTGATTGTGAGCGACCTGCCTTTCGGTTTCAGCATGCCGAACGATCCCGATGACGAGTCCGGACGCCGCGCTGGCGACTCCGGCTCGGGTGGTGCCGGCAGCGGCCGCCCGGGCGGAGGGGACTCCGGAACACCCGAAGGATTCCCGTTCGGCGACCCGCAGCAGATGGCCGACATGCTGCGCCGGTTCGCCGACATGATGTCGGCCCAGCCCGCCCCCGGCGGCACCCCCGCCGGACAGGGCACGGGCTCGGGCATCAACTGGAGTATGGCCAAGGACATAGCGCGACAGGTCGTCGCGCAGAAGGGCGACCCCAGCGTGCCGCCCGGCGACTACGCCAGGGTCCAGGAGGCGCTGCGCCTGGGCGACCTGTGGCTGGACCAGTCCACCTCGCTGCCCTCGGGCGTGCAGACGGCGCAGGCGTGGAGCCGCTCGGAGTGGGTCGAGAAGACCATGGACTCCTGGGCGCAGCTGTGCGACCCGCTGACCAGCAAGACCGTCAGGTCCATGGGGCAGAGCCTGCCCGAGGAGATGCAGTCGGTCGCCGGTCCCCTGCTCGGCATGATCCAGCAGATGGGCGGCATGATGGTCGGCCAGCAGGCGGGCCAGGCCGTGGGAGAGCTCTCCCAGGAGGTCGTGGGCACCGCCGACATCGGGCTGCCGCTGGCCGGCGAGGGCAGCGCGGCGCTGCTGCCGCTGGGCGTCGCCAAGTTCAGCGAGGGCCTGCAGATCCCCGACGACGAGGTGCGGCTGTACCTGGCCGCGCGCGAGGCGGCCGTGCACCGGCTGTACTCGCACGTGCCGTGGCTGCGCTCGCACGTGTTCCGCCTGGTCGCCGAGTACGCCGACGGGATGTCCTTCGACATCAGCGGCCTGGAGGACCGGCTCGGCGAGATCGACATCAACAACCCGGAGTCGCTCCAGGAGGTGCTGGGCGGCCAGGGCATGTTCCAGCCCGAGGACACGCCGCAGCAGAAGGCGGCGCTGAACCGGCTGGAGACCACGCTGGCGCTCATCGAGGGCTGGGTGGCGACCGTGGTGTCGGGCGCGGTGACCGGGCGGCTGCCGCAGGCGGACGCCCTGGCCGAGGCGACCCGGCGGCGCCGGGCCACCGGCGGCCCGGCCGAGCACACCTTCGCGGCCCTGGTCGGGCTGGAGCTGCGTCCGCGGCGGCTGCGCGAGGCGCAGGCGCTGTGGAAGGCGCTGGAGGAGGCGCGCGGCATCGACGGGCGCGACGCCGTGTGGCAGCACCCGGACCTGATGCCGGGCAGCGAGGACCTGGACGACCCGACGGCGTTCGTCAGCGGCGGGGCGTTCGCCGACGCCGACTTCGACATCTCCACGCTCACCGGCGAGGCCCCCGGGGCGTCCGCCGGCGAGGGGCCGGAGCAGGAGAAGCCGGATGACGGGAAGCCCGACGAGGGGGAGCCGGACCGGCCGGGAGGGGACTCCTAGGTGTCGCTGCACGCCGACGCCCGGGCGGTGCTGTCCGCCTGGGCCGCGCCCGACGCGCGCCAGGAGGAGCTGCGCCGCGCGTACGTGGCGCACCTGGACGCCCACGAGGACGGGATGTGGCGGGGCTGCCTGCCCGGGCACATCACCGCCAGCTCGGCGGTCGTCTCCGCCGAGGGCGACCGGGTGGTGCTCACCCTGCACCGCGTCCACCGGATGTGGCTCCAGACCGGCGGCCACTGCGAGCCGCAGGACGCCACGCTCGCGGAGGCCGTGCTGCGGGAGGCGACCGAGGAGTCCGGCATCCCGGGACTGGAGCTGCTACCGGGACCGATCCGGCTGGACCGCCACGCGGTGCCCTGCGGCGGCGGCAGCTTCCACCTGGACGTGCAGTACGCGCTGCTGGCACCGGCCGGCGCGGAGCCGGTGATGGACCCGGACGAGTCCGCCGACCTGGGCTGGTTCCCGGTCGACGCGCTCCCCGAACCCACCGACGAGGTCACCCGTTCCCTGGTGTCGGCCGCCGCGGCCGCGGTCGCCGCCCACCTCGCCGCCCGGTGAGGGGGACCGGCCGCGGGCCGCTGTCCCCGGCGGCTCCGCCGCCCGGGGTCACTCCTCCGCGAGGGCGACCTCGGCGCCGGTGAGCGGCTCCTCCGGGGCCAGGCCTGGCTCGCAGGGCTCGGAGCGCGATCCGGCGCTGAACCCCTCCAGGTAGCCGCGGGCGCGCTCGGCCTTGGGGTAGCGGTGCACCAGTTCCCAGAACTCCGAGCCGTGGTGCGGGATGAACAGGTGCGCGAGCTCGTGGATGAGGACGTAGTCGACCACCCAGGAGGGCATTCCGGCGACGCGTCGGGAGATGCGGATCGTGCGGGTGTCGGGGGTGCACGAACCCCAGCGGGAATTCTGGTTGTCGACCCAGCGGACGCTGTCCGGCAATCGGGTGCCGTCCAGATAACGGCGGGCCAGTTCGACCGCGCGTTCGTGGAGCTCCCCGTCACCGGGGCGACGGCGTTCCTCGCGTGCCTCCAGGCGTTGCAGCATGCGTCCCACCCAGCGCTTTTCCTCTGCGCGGGAGAACGTCGCGGGCACGAGGACGACGGTCGTGTCCCCGTCCCTGTAGGCCGACACGGTGCGCCGGCGGCGAGGACTGCGTCGCACCTCGATTTTGGTGTTCGAGGGCACGAACTTTACGGTAGCCGAGGACAGCGCTCTCGAACAGGAGTGTGTTGTCCCGTTATGTCTTTGATTTCGTCTCCTCGGTGAGAACGGACCGGGTGGGCGGAAATCCCGGCCCCGTCGCGCATTCCGGCCTGACCTGGGGTATTCCACCCCGCTTCGGAGGGCCTTCCGGACCCTGTTCCGAAGCACTCCTTTATTGTCCGTACACAGAAAAGAGACCGGACGGTGATCCCCTTCGAGGATCGCCGTCCGGCCCCGTCTCGGTTCCGCACCGGTTCCGCATGTGTCCGCCGTTGTCGGCCGGGTCCGGCGCGCTGGTCACCCCAGGTCACCACCGCGCCCGGTCACCCCGTCAACACAGGCGTGACCACGCGATTTCCATGAGCGCGTCTTCGGCACGGCGCTGCTCCCGCTGGCGGGCGCGCATCTCCCGTGCCGTCAGGCGGATGCCCTGGCGTTCGCGGGTCTCGGCGCTCGGCTCGTTGGTCATGTCCAGGAGTTCCAGGATCATCATGTCTCGTTCAGTCCTTCGGGGTCTGTAGTACTGCGGTGGAGAGTTCGGGTGAAGCCGTCAGGCGGCGACCGGAGCCGGGTTCTTGCGGGGGCGTCCGCGCGGGCGCTTGCGCGCCACGACCTGGCCGGCGACGAGCAGCTGGCCTCCCCAGACACCCCAGGGCTCCTTGCGGTCCAGGGCGTCGGACAGGCACTGCTCCCGGACCGGGCAGGAGCCGCAGAGGGCCTTGGCCGCCTCGACGTCGGCGGGGGCCTCGGCGAAGAACAGGTCGGGCTGCATACGGCAGGGGATTTCGGTCTCGCCCAGCCAGGGCGTTTCCAGGACCGACGCGAGCATCGGTGCCCTCCAAGATCTTTGTTCGTCTCGTACAACGCGGTCGGTGTTCTCGGTTCACCGGATGCGGTTCCGGTGCGGGACCTGACTTGCGATGCAGACGCCTGCCCTGCCTCCCCGGGGGAGATCGGGCGGACGAGGATACAAAGAAAGCCGCGGCCCCGAATTCGGGGACCGCGGCCACGGATGGAGACCCTGGGCCTAGTCGGCTAGGCCGGATTCCTCCGTGGACACTTCCCCGGTGCGCCATAGCGGCGCGGGGTTCCTTCGGTGCGAGCCGTCATGAGTTCGCCGCGGTCACGGGCGCTCTCGTTGCCGGTGGACACACCACTGCCGTTGGACTCGTGCTCGGCGGCGAGGATCACGGTCGCGACGGGACGGAAGCCGAAGCCCCCGAAGTCCGGACCGGTCCCCTCGACGAAGACGCCCTTCCGGGCACCCTCGGCCGAGGCCAGGCCGATGCCCCTCAGGGCATCGCCGGCGATGGCGCGCTCACCGCGTAGGGCGGAGCCGCCGGACAGACCGCAGGACAGGGCGGTGCCCGGGACGGCGTTCAGCCACTGCTGACGGGACGACACGGCCGAAGCGAAGCTCGTGGTCATCATTTGATCGGGCACCTCCTTCACGGTCGGGCGGCGGGATCCCTCCCGCGCCATAGAGCGGTCTTGGCGACGATGTACAGACTAAGGGTCGCCCGCGAAAACTAGCAACCTATTTTTGACCTGGGAAAACGTCCTCATCCGGCCACGGGTTCCAGGGAATCCGCGGGATCCCCGCGTTGTTGCCGGGCCCCGTGGCCGGTAGCGGTCACACCGGGCCGGGGCGCAGGGCGTCGGACCAGCCCTCGGCGTCCACCACCCGGATCAGGCCCTCCTGCACCACCGAGCACACCAGCTGCCCGTCGCGGGTGTAGACCAGGCCGCGGGCCAGCCCCCGGGCGCCCTGGGCGCTGGGGGTCTCCTGCGCGTACAGGAGCCACTCGTCGGCGCGGAACGGGCGGTGGAACCACATGGCGTGGTCCAGGCTCGCCATGGAGATCCCGGCGAAGGACCGCCCGTGGCGCAGCAGCACCGTGTCCAGCAGGGTGAGGTCGGAGGCGTAGGTCATCAGGCACACCTGGGTGAGCCGGTCGTCGGGCAGCTTCCCGTCGACCTTGAGCCACACCGGGTTGACCGCCGTGCGCAGCCGGGGGTCGCGCTCGGCCTCGTAGGACAGCGGCCCCACCGGGCGCAGCTCGATGGGGTGCCAGCGCACGAACCCCGGGACCCGGCCGAACTCGGCGCGCAGCCGCTCGCGGGTGCTGGGCAGCTCCTCGGGCGGGGGGACGTCGGGCATCGGGATCTGGTGGTCCAGCCCCGGCTCCTCCTTGTGGAAGGAGGCCGACAGGGTGAAGATCGGCTTGCCGTGCTGGACGGCGACCACCCTGCGGGTGGTGAACGACCGGCCGTCGCGGACCCGGTCCACCTCGTAGACGATCGGCACCGCCGGGTCGCCGGGGCGGATGAAGTAGGCGTGCAGGGAGTGGACGTACCGGTCCTCGGGCGCGGTCCGGCCCGCGGCCACCAGGGCCTGGCCCGCGACCAGCCCGCCGAAGACCCGCTGGGGGCCCTCCTGGGGGCTGTTGCCCCGGAAGATGTTGACCTCGATCCGCTCCAGGTCCAGAACCGCCAGCAGGTCGGCCAACGACTGGTCCCGCCGGGTCTCGTCGGCTCTGTCGCTCATCCGGCCACATCCTCCTCTTCGCCGTCGGGGGAGTCCCGACCTTCCATGACCTCGGCGGGCTCGGCGCCCGCGACCAGCGCGAGTACCGCCTCCCCGTAGCGGTCGAGTTTCGCCGGACCGACACCGGACACCGCCGACAGCTGCGGGACCCCGGAGGGCTCCTGTTCGGCGATCGCCTGGAGGGTCGCGTCGGTGAAGATCACGTAGGCGGGGACCTTCTGCTCCTGGGAGACCGCGCGCCGCCAGTCGCGCAGGCGCTCCAGCAGCGCCTCATCGTAACTGGAGGGGCAGTCCAGGCAGCGGCCCAGCTTGCGCTCGGCCGCGTCGGTCAGGGTGTTCCCGCACACCCGGCAGCGGGCGGGCCCGCGGCGGCGCTCGGCCCGGCGGGCGGCGGTGCTGGGGGACGCCGGGCGCAGGCCGTCCAGGAACCGGGAGGGCTTGCGGGTCTTGCGCCCGCCCGGGGAGCGGGCCAGGGACCACGACATCGCCAGGTGCTCGCGGGCGCGGGTGACGCCGACGTAGAAGAGGCGGCGCTCCTCCTCGACCTGCTCGTCGGTCTCGGCGTAGATGATCGGCATCATGCCCTCGGTGAGGCCGACCAGGAACACCGCGTCCCACTCCAGGCCCTTGGCGGCGTGCAGGGAGGCGATGGTGACGCCCTCGAAGCCGGGCGCGTGCTCGGTGGAGATGCGCACGTCGAGTTCTTCGACCAGGTCGTTCATGGTGACCGGGGCGCCCCCGGGGCGCGGCGCGGCGGCCATGTCCTCGGCCAGCTGGGCCAGCGCGGCCAGCGACTCCCAGCGCTCACGGGCCTGGCGGCCCTCGGGCGCGGTGTCGGTGAGGCCGATCTGCCCCAGCAGCTGGCGGACGGTGGCGATGAGCGGCGCGGGCTCCTCCCCGGCCGCCTCGTGGCGGGCGCCGCGCAGCAGGTGCACGGCCTGCTTGATCTCGGGGCGCTCGAAGAACCTGGTGGTGCCGCGCACGCTGAACGGGATGCCCTGGTCGGTGAGGGCCTGCTCGTAGGCGGCGGACTGGGCGTTGATGCGCACCAGGACGGCGATCTCCCCGGCCGGGACGCCCTCCTCCATCAGGGCGCGGATCTTGCGGGCGACCCCGGTGGCCTCGGCGGGCTCGTCGTCGTACTCCTGGTAGACGGGGTCGGGGCCGTCGGGGCGCTGGGCCCGGAGGGTGAGGTGCCCGGCGGAGGTGGTGCCCCGGGCCTGGGAGATGACGTGGTTGGCGACCCGCACCACCTGGGGGGTGGAGCGGTAGTCGCGGACCAGTTCCACGACGGTGGCGTGCGGGTAGCGGGCGGCGAAGCCGGTGAGGTAGGAGGGGGTGGCCCCGGCGAAGGAGTAGATGGTCTGGCTGGGGTCGCCGACCACGCACAGGTCGTCGCGGTCGCCGAGCCAGGCGTCGAGCAGGAGCTTCTGCAGCGGGTTGACGTCCTGGAACTCGTCCACGACGAAGTAGCGGTACTGCTCGCGGACCCGCTGGGCGATGGCCGGGTACTCGTTGATCATGCCGGCGGTGAGTTCGAGCATGGACTCGAAGTCGAGCAGGTTGTGCTCGCGGCGCAGCTCCTCGTACGCCTCGAAGACCCGGGCGACCTCGCCCGCGGGCAGCGGCGCCTGCCGGGACGCCTTGGCGACGGCGCTCTCGTAGTCGGTGGGGCGGACCTGGGTGACCTTGGCCCATTCGATCTCGGAGGCGAGGTCGCGCAGGCCGGTGCGGTCGGGCTGCACGCCCACGGAGTGGGCCGCGCGGGCCACCGCCTGGATCTTGCTCTCGATGAGGGTGGGCTTCTCGCCGCCGATCACCTGCGGCCAGAAGAACGAGAGCTGGCGCAGCGCGGCGGCGTGGAAGGTGCGGGCCTGCACGCGGGGGGCGCCCAGGGCGCGCAGCCGTCCGCGCATCTCCCCGGCGGCGCGGGTGGTGAAGGTGACCGCGAGGATCTGCTGCTCGGAGACGACCCCGCTGGCGACCGCGTGGGCGATGCGGTGGGTGATCGCCCGGGTCTTGCCCGTTCCGGCACCGGCCAGGATGCACACGGGGCCGCGCAGGGCGCGCGCCGCCAGGGTCTGCTCGGGGTCCAGTCCCTCCAGGACGCGGTCGGGGTCCATGGTGCTCCTGAACATGGTCGAGACGGTTGTGCGGTTCTGTGGGTCAGTCTCTCAAGTATCGGCCGCGCCGGGGACGGAACCGCACCCGTCCACAGGCGGCCCTCGCGGGGACCGGGCGGGCGGACCGCGGCCGGTTGCGGCCACGGAGCCGACCGACACATTTCAGAACCAGCCCGGCCTGTGAGGCGTCCCACGTTGTGTCACACGGTCGGGGGAAGCGGACCGGGCCCCGCGGTGTTGGGATGTGGGACCGGGCGAGAACGCCGACCGTAGGACGAGAAGAAACGTGAGCGAGATGACGAACACGGCCACCGAACAGTTCACGATGTACACCACCCCCTGGTGCGGGTACTGCAAGCGGCTCAAGAGCCAGCTCGCACGCGAGGGGATCACCGGGCGTGAGGTGAACATCGAGGAGCACCCGGAGGCCGCGGAACTCGTGATGAAGGTCAACAACGGGAACCAAACCGTCCCGACGGTGGTCTTCAGTGACGGAGCGGCGATGACCAACCCGTCGCTCGCTCAGGTGAAGCAGAAGCTGGCCGAGCTGTCGTAGCCCGGAGAAGCCGGCCCGCGGGTCCCGCCCGCGGGCCGACCGCCCCGTGACCCCGAGGGGCCCTCTCCCCGGTGCGGCCGCTCTCGGCCATGGACGGCTCGGACGTATGACGACGGGGAGTGTTGAGTTGGGGGACGACGTGAGTTCTCATGACATAGCGGTCGCCGACGCGGTCGACGTCGGTGTGGTGCGCCGCACCCCGACGGGGTGGCGCGTGGGGAACGGGCACGAGCTGCCCGACCTGGTGAGCGCGATGGTCCTCGCCGACCTGCTCACCGCGGAGGCGGGCGGGGAGCGCCGGCGGGCGCAGGCGCCCGGACGGGCGCCGGAAGGGGCGACCGAGGTGGAGCGCCTGCGCCACACCATCGCCCAGTTGGAGCACGCGCTGCACTCGCGCGTGGTGGTGGAGCAGGCGATCGGCGTCCTCGCGGAACGGCACACCATGCCGCCGCGCGAGGCGTTCGAGCGGCTGCGCTCCTCGGCGCGCTCGCGCGGCCGCAAGGTCGCCGACCTGGCGAGCGACGTGGTGGAGAGCAGCACCAGCCCGTTGACGGTGCTGCCGGACGAGCTGGGCGTCTCCCCCGGTACCAACTGACCCGGCTCCGCGGCACGACGGCCACCGACCCTGTCGGGAGGGTCGGCGGACGGGCCCGCCCCCGCGACGCCCCCTCGGTCACCACTGACCGGGGAGGGCCTCCCCCTGCCAGTGCTCGATGAGGGTGCGGGCGATCGAGACGGGACCGGGGAGCACGATCTCCCCGGTGGCCGCCGCCTCGGCCAGCGCGGCCCGGGTGAACCAGCGCAGGGAGCCGATCTCGTCGTCGGTGCGCTCGGTCTCGCCGACGGCCCGCGCGGTGTAGCCCACCATGAGGCTGCGCGGGAACGGCCACGGCTGCGATGCCAGGTAGCGGGGCTCCTCGACCACGATCCCCGCCTCCTCCGCGACCTCGCGGACGACCGCCTGCTCCAGGGACTCTCCGGCGTCGACGAACCCGGCCAGCACGGAGTAGCGGCGCGCGTCCCAGTTCGGGTTGTTGCCGAGCAGGACCTGCTCGTCCCCGCCCTCTCCGCGGTGGACCAGCATGATGACGGCCGGGTCGGTGCGCGGGAACTGCTCGCGCCCCTCGCGTTCGCACAGGCGCAGGTGGCCGGCGGCGGAGATGACCGTGGGCGCGCCGCAGGCCGGGCAGAACCCGTGGGTGGCGTGCCAGTTGGCCAGGGCCACGGCGCGGGTGAGCAGTCCGGTGTCGCGGTCGCCGAGCAGCGGGCCGAGCTCGCGCAGGGACGCGGGCCGGGCGCCGTCGCGCTCGACGAGTCCGGCCGGGGAGCGGACCGCGAAGTAGGCTCGGCCGCCGTCGACCCCCAGCAGGTAGCGCTCGCCCTCGGGTGCGGCCTCCGGCGCGGTGAGGACCAGCTCGGGGTCCCCGTCGGTGGTGACCAGCGCCCGTGACTGCTTGGCCATCAGGGCCTTCCACCCGTAGCTCGTGGGGTCGCCGCCCTCCAGGACGAGGACCCGGGTGTCGGGGTCCTGCCACGCCCGCTCCAGCCAGGCCTGGTCGGTGCGCCGGTGTGCGGCGGCGTCCACGGCGGCGCGGGAGAGCATGGGGCGGGACGCGGCGGGGCCGGGCCGGGAGGCGGTGGTGTCGACGTGCATGGGTCCTTCCGGGAAGTGTGCGGGAGCGGGGCCGCACCCGGGGGTGCGGCCGCCGGCTGACAGGGACAACGCCGTCGGGGCCCGTCGCATGCCCGGGCCCGCGGGAGCGCCCCTCGGGTCGTCGCGGGCCGGGTCAGGCCGTGGCGCCCAGCTCCTCCCACAGGTAGGCGACGCTCTCGGCCCCCTTGAGCAGGAGCGGCGTCTCGACCTTCTCGTTGGGCGCGTGGATGTTGTCCTCGTCCAGGCCCACGGCGACGAACACCAGCGGCGCCCCGAGGATGTCGGCGATGTCGGCCTCGGGGCCGCTGCCGCCCTCGCGGGTGAAGAGCACCGGGGTGCCGAAGGCGCGCTCCATGGCGCGGCGGGCCGCCTTCAGGGCGGTGGAGGACAGGTCGGAGGCGCAGGCCCGCACGCCGGGGCCGCCGAACTCCAGTTCGGCGCGCAGGCCGTCGGGGACGCGGGAGTCGACGAAGTCGCGGACGCGCTCCTGGATCTTCAGGGGCTCCTGTCCGGGGACCAGGCGGAAGCTGACCTTGGCGTGGGCGGACCGGGGCACGATGGTCTTGCCGCCGGCGCCGGTGTGCCCGCCCCACATGCCGTTGATCTCGGCGGTGGGCCGCAGCCAGATGCGCTCCAGGGTGCTGTACCCCCGCTCGCCCCACGTGGCGGTGGAGGCGGCGGTGGCCAGCCACTCCCCCTCGTCGAAGGGCAGGCGGGCGATGAGCTCGCGCTCCTCGGCCCCGGCCTCGACGACCCCGTCGTAGAAGCCGGGGATCGCGACCCGGTCGTCCTCGTCGTGCAGGGCGGAGAGCAGGTCGCTCATGGCCTTGAGCGGGTTGGGGACGGCGCCGCCGAAGGAGCCGCTGTGCAGGTCGCGGCCGGGGCCGTACAGGGAGATCTCGACGTCGGTGAGGCCGCGCATGCCCACGCACATGGACGGGGTGTCGGCCGCCCACATGGTGGTGTCGGAGATGACGGCGACGTCGCAGTCCAGGCGGGCGCGGTTGGCCTTCATGAGCTCGGCGAAGTGGACGGAGCCCGACTCCTCCTCGCCCTCGATCAGGAGCTTGATCGTGACCGGCGGGGCGTCGGCCCCGGAGGCGGCCAGGGCGGCGCGCAGGCCCAGGGTGTGGAAGAGGATCTGGCCCTTGTCGTCGGAGGCGCCGCGGCCGTACAGGGAGGTGCCGCGCTCGGTGGGGACGAAGGGCGGGGTGTCCCACTCCTCGACGGGGTCGACGGGCTGCACGTCGTGGTGGCCGTAGACGAGGACGGTGGGGGCGCCGGGGTCGGCGGCGGGCCACTGGGCGAACACGGCGGGCAGGCCCGGGGTCTCCCAGACCTCGACGGTGGGGAAGCCGGTGGCGGAGAGGTGGTCGGCCAGCCAGCGGGCGGAGCGGCGCACGTCCTCGTGGTGCCCGGGGTCCGCGGAGATCGAGGGGATCGCCAGCCACTCCTTGAGGGAGGAGAGGAACTCGTCCCGGTGGTCCTCGATGTAGGTGCGTACGTCCATGTTCGTGTCCTCGTTCCGACGTCCTTGTCGCTTCCGACCTTAGACCTGGTCGGATACGTCGGAGTCCGCAGGGACCCGGACCGGGGAGCCCGCCGGCGGGGCGTCCGGGCACGGCGCGGCGGGGCCCGCCCGGGGCGGACCGGGCGGGCCCCGCCGTGCGCGGTCAGCCGCCGGTGGCCTGCTCCCAGGCGTCGAGGTAGGTCGGCAGCTCGGCCTCGACGACCTCCCAGTCGGGCTCGAAGACCGTGACCCCCTCCAGCAGCGCCGCCAGCTCCTCGGCCTCCTCGCCCTCCGGCTCGACGTCCCCGCGCGCCGGGAAGCCGCCCGCCACCGGGGCCACCCGGCTCTGGGCGCTCTCGCTGAGCAGGAAGTCGATGAGGGCGCGGCCGTTGTCGGCGTTGGGCGCCCCCGTGAGCAGGCCCGCCGTGTAGGGCAGGGCGAACGTGGCGGGGTCCCCGCCCTCCTCCACGGCCGGGAACCAGATGCCGATGTCGGGCATGGTGCGGGACTGCGCGTAGTTCATCTGCACGTCGCCGTTGGCCACCAGCAGCTCGCCCTTGTCGACCTTGGGGCCCAGCGCTCCGGTGGAGGAGGACGGGCCGACGTTGTTGGTCTGGAGTTCGCCGAGGTAGTCCATGGCGGGCTCCAGCCCCCCGAAGTCGTGGACCGCCTGGATGACCACCGCGGTGCCGTCGCCGGCCACCCCGGGCGTGGAGTACTGGAGCCGGCCCTCGAACCGCGGGTCGAGCAGGTCCTCCCAGGTGGCGGGCGGCTCCGGCAGCTCCTCGGTGTTGTGGATGAGGCAGAAGTAGTTGTCCACGATGGACGTCCACCTGCCGTTCGGGTCCTTGGTCTCAACGTGTTCGGCGCCCTCGGGCACGTACTCCTGGAGCAGGTCCAGGCCGTCGGCCTGCTGGATGAACGGCGGCAGGGTGACGATGACGTCCGCCTGCGGGTTGGACCTCTCCCGGGCGGCGCGCTGCACCATCTCCCCGGAGCCGCCCTCCACGTACTGGACGGAGATGCCGGTCTCGGCCTCGAACTCGGCGAAGAGCTCGTCGTACCAGCCCGTCCCCTCCTCGTTGCGCAGGCCGTCGGCGGAGTAGACGGTGACGGTGGGGCCGGTCTCGGCGGGGCCGCAGGCGGTCAGGCCCGCGACGAGGGCCAGCGCGGCGGTGCCGGCCGCGGCGGCGGCCCCGGATCTGGTGGTCATGGTGGGAACCTCTCGGTGAAGGCGCACGGTGGCGGGGGGCTCAGCGGAACGCCGCCCGGGTGCGGACCCGGGACAGCAGCAGGAGGACGGCCAGGGTGGCGGCCATCAGGACGAGGGCGGAGGCGGCCCCGGCGAAGAGCGCGCCGCGGTCCGTGGCCGCGAAGATCCGCACCGGGAGCGGCAGCCAGGACGGCGGGTAGAGCATCATCGTGGCGCTCAGCTCGCCCATGGACAGGGCGAAGCAGAGCCCGGCGGCGGCGCTCAGCGAGGGCAGCAGCAGGGGCAGGCGCACCCGCAGCAGGACCCGCAGCGGACGGGCGCCCAGTGAGGCGGCCATCTGCGCGTACACGGGGTCCAGCCGGGTGAGCGCGGCCGACACCGACTGGTAGGCGAACGACGTGACCAGCACGGTGTGGGCGGCGATGACGATCGTCTGCGTGCCGTTGAGCAGCAGCGGCGGGCGGCTGAACGCCACCAGCAGGGCCAGGCCCACCACCACGGTCGGCACCGCGACGGGCGTCATGAACAGGGCGTCCATCAGGGCGCGGCCGCGGCGGCGCAGGCCGTCGGCGGCCAGTGCCGCCCAGGTGCCCAGCACCAGGGCCAGCACGCTCGCCGTGGCGGCGGTGGCCAGGCTGACCCGCAGCGCCTCCAGGTTCGGCCCGCCCAGAGCGCCGGAGACGTTGTCCAGGGTCGGCCCCGAGGGCAGCACGCCGCTCCAGGAGGTGGAGAACGCGGCGACGGCGATGACCCCGAGCGGCAGCAGGAACAGCGGCACGACGATCAGGGCGAACAGCGCCCACACGGTCAGGCGGGCGGCGCGGCTATGCACGAGCACGGTCGGCGCCTCCTCCCAGGCGGGCGGTGAGGGCCCGGTAGACGAGGTAGAGGGTGACCGACAGGGCCGCGTTGACCACGGCGACGACGCAGGCGGTGGTGTAGTCGGCCCGCAGGATCGCCGAGCTGTAGACGAGCATCGGCAGGGTGACGACGTCCTTGGCGCCGGTGAAGAGCACGATCGCGAACTCGTTCAGGCACAGCACCAGGACCAGCGCTCCCCCGGCGGCCAGCGCGGGCAGCGCCTCGGGCAGGATCACCGACCGCACCACCCGCAGCGGGCGGGCGCCCAGGGAGGAGGCGACCTCCAGGCGGGCGGTGTCGATCTGCCCGAACGCGGCCAGCAGCGGGCGCATGACGAACGGCGTGAAGTAGGTGACCTCGGCGAGGATCACGCCCCAGGGGGTGGCCAGGAACCGGAAGGGCCCCTGGTCCGCCCCGGTGACGTCGGTCCACAGGCCGTTGGCCATGCCGACGGTGCCGTAGACGAACAGCAGGGCCAGGGTGATGAGGAAGGACGGGAAGGAGAGGTAGGTCTCGATGAACCGGGCGGTCGCCCCGCTGCCGGGGAACGGCACGAACGCCACCACCAGGGCGAGCAGGAACCCCAGGACCAGGCATCCGGCGGTGGCCGTCACCGCGATGAACACGGTGGTGCCCAGCGCCGAGCGGAAGCGGTCGGAGGCCAGCACCTCGGCGTGGTGGGCGAGGGTGAGGCCGCCCGCGGGGTCGGTGACCGACTCGGCCGCCACCAGCAGCAGCGGGTACAGGAAGACCGCGGCCAGCAGCACCACCGGGGGCACCGCCCACAGCGCGGCGGGGGAGCGCCGGGGCGGCCGGGACCGCGGGGCCGGCGGCGGGGCGGCGGCGCGCTCCGGGGCCCGGGCCGTGTCCGTCGCGGCGGTCACGTGGCCACCTCCTCCGGCTCCGGCTCCAGCAGGACGGCGTCGGCGCGGGTGAAGCCCAGGGAGATGGGCTCGCCCGGGGCGGGCGGCTCGGCCGTCTCCCGCACTTCGGCGGTGACCGGGTGGCCGCCCACCAGGGCGGTGATCCGGTGCACGGAGCCGCGCCACTGCACCTCGGAGACCTCCCCGCGCAGCGTGTACTCGGCCCCGCCCGGCACCACCCGGTGCGGGCGCAGGCACACCCGAAGCTCGGCGCCCTCCCCCGCGCCCGCCGGCAGCTCCTCCGGCGCGGGTTCCCAGGCCGTGCCCAGGCAGTGGACCCGGCCGCCCTCCAGGCGGGCGGGCAGCAGGTTGGCGCCGCCGACGAACCGTGCGGTGAACGCGGTGCGCGGCCGTGCGTACAGGGCCCGCGGGGTGTCGTACTCCCGCAGCCGGGCCCGGTCCAGCACCGCCACCCGGTCGGCGAGGGTCAGCGCCTCGCTCTGGTCGTGGGTGACGTAGAGGACGGTGACGTCGGGCAGCTCGCGGTGCAGGCGGGCCAGCTCGCCGAGCATGTCCGAGCGCAGCCGGGCGTCCAGCGCCGACAGCGGCTCGTCCAGCAGCAGCACCTTGGGGCGGATGGCCAGGGCGCGGGCGATCGCCACCCGCTGCTGCTGGCCGCCGGAGAGCTCGCGCGGGTGGCGGCGGGCGTAGCCGGCCATGCCGGTCATCTCCAGGGCCCGGGCGACCCGGCCCGGGATCTCCCTGCGCGGGGTGCCCTGCGCGCGGAGCCCGAACGCCACGTTCTGGTCGACGCGCATGTGCGGGAACAGGGCGTAGCTCTGCACCACCATGCCCACGCCCCGGGCGTGGGGCGGCAGGTCCGTGACGTCGCGGCCGTTGAGCAGCACCCGGCCCGAGGCGGGGCGGACGAACCCGGCGACGGCGCGCAGGGCGGTGGTCTTGCCCGACCCGGAGGGCCCCAGCAGGGCCGTGAACTCCCCGGGCTCGACGGTCAGGTCCAGGCCGTCCAGGACGACGGTGTCGCCGTAGGCGACGCTGACGCGGTCGAAGCGGATGCCCACGGGTCAGCCCTCCCCGTCCAGGAGGGCGGGCAGCCCGGACACCCCGGGCAGGACGTGGGCGGCGCCGGCGGCGCGCAGGGCCTCGGCGCCGTGGGCGCCGGTGAGCACCCCGGCGACCAGCCCCGCCCCGGCGTTGATCCCGCTGCGCACGTCCGAGGCGGTGTCGCCGACGACGGCGACCGCCGCCATCGCGGAGACCTTCGCGCGCAGGGCCGCGGTGAGGACCATGTCCGGGTGGGGGCGGCCGCGGCCGCCCGCGTCGGCCGGGCACAGCACCAGGTCGGGCAGGCCGGTCCAGCCCAGGGCACGCAGGATGCGGTCCTGGGTGTCGCGGCCGAACCCTGTGGTCAGGGCGACGGTGCGGCCCTGGGCGCGCAGGCGGCGCAGGGTGTCCTCGGCGCCGGGCAGGGGCGCGCACAGGCCGTCGTCGACCAGGTGGGCGTAGGCGTCCTCGAAGGCGCGGTTGGCCTCCTGGGCGCGGTCCTCGTCCCCGCCGGTGAGGTGGCGGAACACGGTGATCTTGGATTCGCCCATGGTGGCGCGCACGTACTCCAGGTCGGCGGCGGTGCGCTCGGGCAGGGCGGCGGCGAAGGCGCGCTCCACCAGGCCGTCGTCGGCGACGGTGGTGCCCGCCATGTCGAGGGTGACGAGTTCGATGTCGGTGGAGGAGGTCATGACCATCCCAGTTCTTCGGCGGTGGTCTCGGCGATCGCCGGGGAGCAGGTCATGCCGCGCCCCCCGGGGCCGGTGACGAGGTGGACGCCGTCGGCGACGGCGGCGCGGTGGACGACGGCGGCGGGGTCCAGGCACTGGGCGTAGACCCCCGCCCAACGGCGGCGGATCGGCGGCATCGGGCGGCCGAGCAGGCGGGTGACGACCCCGGCGAGGTGGTCGTAGGGGTCCTCGGAGGTGTCGAAGGAGAAGGGGGCGTCGTACTCGTGGGTGTCGCCGATGGTGAGCGAGCCGTCGGCGCGCTGGACCATCAGCAGCTGCATCGCGTGCCCGGCCGGGACCGGGCCCTGGGGCTGGGCGGCGTTGAGGGCGTCCAGCTCCGGGCCCCGGTAGGCGGGGTAGTAGCGGAAGCTGTCGCCGTCGGCCACGGAGGTGGTGAGGGCCTCCCCCAGCGGCGCGGTCTGCGCCATCTGGAGCCGGACCCGGCGCACCGGCAGGTCCGGGACCAGTTCGCGCACCAGCCCGCCCAGCCAGGCGCCGGTGCACAGGACGACGGTGTCGCCGCGGTGGACCTCGTCGCGGTCGTCGCGCACGGCGGCCGGTCCGGCGAGGTCGCGGACCTCCCGGCCGGTCAGCAGGGTGTAGCGTCCGCTGCGGGCCAGCTCGGCCTGGAGCGCGGCCTGGGCGGTGCGGGGTTCGACCTGGGCGTCGCGGCGGCACCACAGGGCGCCCAGCAGGTCGCCGCGCAGGGCGGGGTTGACCTCGCGGACCCGGTCGGGGCCGAGGAGCTCGTAGCCGCGTTCGGCCGCCTCCGGGCTCCGGGCGGCGGCCTCGGCCACGGCCAGTTCGCGCTCGGTGGCGGCGACGGTCAGGGAGCCGGAGGGGCGGAAGCCCAGGGCGGGCACCCGTTCGGCGATCTCCTCCCACAGCACGCGGGAGCGCTGCGCCGCGGCCAGTTCCGCGCCGGGGGCGCGGCCGCCGACCCAGACCAGGCCGAAGTTGCGGACCGAGGCGCCGCGGGCGGCGTCCTCGCGTTCGATGTGGACGACCTCGTGGCCTCGGGAGACGGCCTGCCAGGCGTGCATGGTGCCCAGGACTCCGGCACCGACGATGATCACTCGCATGGCCACGAGCGTGGTCGGCGCAGGTGGAGCGCACCGAGCAGCGCAGAGGCGTCCCGGTGAACCGGCGCGAAACTTTGGACTAGACCCGTTATCTTCTCGTGATAAAAAAGCGGGGCGGAGGCCCCGTGCGCGTCAGCGGCCGTCGCCGGACAGGTGGGCGCTGAAGCTGAACCGGTCCCCCCGGTACAGCGAGCGCACCCGCTCGAAGGGGCGGCCCTCCCCGTCCCGCGACACCCGGTGGATGAGCAGCATCGGCAGGGCCGGCGGAGTGCCGATGAGCAGCGCCTCGCGCGGGGTGGCCAGCACCGTCTCCAGGCGTTCGTCCGCGTCGGCGAACACGATGCCGACCTTGTCCGCCAGGTAGCCGTAGAAGGTGGAGTCGGGGTCGAACTCGCTGTCCAGTCCGGGCACGCGGGCCACCGGGATGTAGGTGGACTCCAGGCCGACGCGCTCGTCGTCGGCGAGCAGCACGCGCTCCATGTGCCAGACGGGTTCGCCCGCGGCGACGTCCAGCTCCCGGGCCAGCCCCTCCGGACAGGGCCAGCTTCGCAGGTCCACCAGGGTCCGCCCCGGGCGCAGCCCCTGGCGGCGGACGCCCTCGGTGTAACTGGCCAGGGAGAGCGGCTGCTCCAGCTTGGGCCCGGCCACCACCGTGCCCCGGCCGCGGCGGCGCAGCCTCCCCTCCAGGAGGAGGTCGCGCAGCGCCTGGCGCACGGTCTCGCGGGCGGCGCCGAAGCGTTCGGCGAGCTCCCGCTCGGTGGGCAGGGTCCGCCCCACCTCCAGCCCGTCGACCAGCTCCGTCAGGCGGATGCGGACGGCGTAGTACTTGGGCACCCGGCCGTGCTCGGGCACACCGGCCCGGACGGGGGCGCCGCTGTCCTGGGGGATTCCTGGGCTCGGCACACAGGACATTGTCCACGATCGGGATGAACGGGCCGCCAACAGCGCACGGAGGGAACCTTTTCGGCACGATGGGACTCACAGGACGGGGAGGGAACCACCCGCCCCACCGATGGGAGGAACCACGTGAGCATCACCCCCTCCGAGGCGATCGTCGCCCGGTTCAACGAGCTGTTCGACGTACTCGACACCGACGGGGACAAGTACGCCACCTGGGCGGACTACCAGCGGCTGGTGGACCGGTACATCACCGGGTACACGCTGGACCCGACCGAGCCCAAGGCGCACGCGGTCGAGACGGCCTACCGGTCGCTGTGGGACCGCCTTGTGCGGTACTCCGGGGCCGGGGACCGCCTGGAGCGGCAGGAGTTCATCGCGGCCATGCACGCGGCGTCGGAGGACCGCAGCCGGTCCAACGCGGCCGAGGCGGTGGCCGAGGCGGTGTTCGACCTGCTGGACGAGGACGGCGACGGGCGGATCAGCCTGGAGGAGTTCCTCGTGTACGCCGCCGCGCTGGGCGCCGGCGAGGCCGACGCCCGCACCCGGTTCGCGCACGTGGACACGGACGGGGACGGGGACATGAGCCGGGAGGAGTTCGTGCTGTCGGCGCGGCAGTTCCTGTTCGGCGAGGACAGCGACTCCCCCGGCGGTTTCGTCTTCGGCGTGGTCTGAGCGCGTACGCGGGGGCGCCGCCGTCCGGGACGGGGCGGCCGCGTCCCCCGCACGGCGGGCGTCCCCGGGAGCCGGCCCGGCGACGCGGGCCGCCGCGCGCTCAGCCGATGAGGCGGTCGACCACCGCGTGCAGCCCTGACCGGACCCGGTCGGCCGACATGCCCCGGGTCCGGCGCTGGTGCACGTGGAGGGCTGCCTCCAGCGGGGCGAGCAGCACGTCGGCCAGGTGGGCGGGGTCGGCGTCCGGCCGCAGCTCGGTCACCAGGGCCGCCAGGTGCGCATGGTGGGCGGCGTAGGCGCCGCTCTCGTACCGGGCCTGGACCGAGGCGGTCTCGGCGACGGCGAGGAGTTCGGCCTGGGCCTCCAGCCGGTCGACGAACGCGTCGACGAAGGCGTGCAGGCGCTCCCGCGGCGGGGCCCCCGGGCCGAGTGGCGGAGGGCCCTGGAGGAACCCGCGCTGGAACTCGTACTCCTGGGCGTCGACCATGGCGTGGGTGAGCCCGGCCAGGTCGCCGAAGCGGCGGTAAACGGTCCCCACCCCCGTCCCCGCCCGTGCGGCGACGGCCTCCAGCGTGAGGCCCTCGACACCGCGCTCGGCGAGGAGTTCGCGGGCGGCCGCCAGGAGGAGCCTGCGGTTGCGCGCGGCGTCGGCACGCTCGGGGCGGGCCTGCCCGGCCATGGGCAGCGGCGGGCGACGGGGGGCGCGACCGCTCACGTGACCGTCCTCCCTCGGAACCGCGGATGCGCCGCGAGTATAGCGGCCCCACCTGCACGGCTTGTAAACGGAATTAATTCCACTTATGGTCGTGCGTGCTGGAACACCCCTCCACGAACCGGGAGCCGTCCATGACCCCCAGCAGCATCCGCCCCCTCGAAGGGCGCACCGCACTCGTCACCGGCGGCAGCCGGGGCATTGGCGCCGCGATCGTCCGCCGCCTGGCCGCCGACGGGGCCGACGTCGCCTTCACCCACACCCGCTCCGGGGAGCACGCCCCCGCGGTCGTCCGGGACGCCGAGGCCCTGGGGGTCCGGGCGCTCGCCGTCCGCGCGGACTCGGCCGACCCCGAGGCCCTGCGCTCGGCCGTCGACCTCGTCCACGAGCGGCTCGGCGGGCCGCACATCCTGGTCGGCAACGCGGGGGTGGCGCCTTTCGGGCCGTTCGAGGAGTTCACCGTCGCCGACTTCGACCGGGCGATCGCCGTCCACGCCCGCGCCGCGTTCGTCGCGGCCCAGGCCGCCGTCCGGTACATGGGGCCCGGGGGCCGGATCATCGGGGTCGGCACCAACCTGAGCGAACGCGCCTCCGTGCCGGAGACCGTGCTGTACTCCACCAGCAAGTCCGCCCTTCTGGGGCTGACCCGCTCGCTGGCCCGCGAGCTCGGGCCCCGGGGGATCACGGTGAACCTCGTCCACCCCGGCTCGACCGACACCGACATGAACCCGGCGGACGGGCCCGACGCCGAGGCCGAGCGCGCGCTCACCGCCCTGGGGCGGTACTGCTCGCCCGAGGACGTGGCCGCGTCGGTGGCGCACCTGGCGGGGCCGGGCGGGCGCAACATCACCGGCACCTCGATCCTGGTGGACGCGGGGGCGAACGCGTGAGCGGGCCGCTCGCCTGGGCCCTGCTGACCGCGGCCGCCGCACTGGAGGTGGTGTGGGCGCTCGCCATGAAGGAGTCGCAGGGCTTCACGCGGCTGTGGCCGAGCGTCCTGACCGTCGGCGCGGCCGCCGTGAGCTTCGGCCTGCTCTCGCTGGCCCTGCGGGAGCTGCCCGTCGGCACCGCCTACGCGGCCTGGGTCGGCCTGGGCGCGACCGGTGTGGTACTCGCGGGCATCACGCTGCTCGGCGAGAGCGCGGGCCCGCTGCGCATCGGCTGCGTACTGCTCATCCTGGCCGGCGTGGTCGGCCTGCACCTCCTGGACTCCCGCCCCTGACCGGCCGCCCGCGGCGAAGAACGCGAGCCCCGCCCCGGGACGGCGCCCCGGCGCTCCCGCCGCGCGTTCAGCGGCCGGCACCCGCCTCGTGGGCGTCCACCAGCTCGTCCCAGTGCTCGCTCGTCCACTCGCACACCGGCGCCATCGCGCCGAGCATCCCCCGGCCCAGGCCGGTCAGGGAGTACTCGACACCGCGGTCGGAGGCCGCCGAGCGGGAGACGAACCCGTCGCGCTCCAGGGCGCGCAGCGTCCGGGTGAGCACCTTGGCGGTGGTGCGGATCGGGACGCGCAGCTCGTGGAAGCGGCGCGGGCCGTCCTCCAGGCAGCGCAGGACCAGGGCCGACCACTTGCTCCCGGACACCCGGATCGGGGTGAGCGCCGAGGGGCACACGGGGTCGAACATGTCGGGTTCCAGGGGTTCGGGCACGCCGTGAGTCTAGGCGAGGTATCCCGGAGGGAACCAGGGTCCCCGGTAGCGTCCCGGTCGATCGGTCCCGACCCGGGGCCGACGGGGAATCGGAGGTACGGCATGTCCGGGATCGTGGTCGTCGGTGCGGGCGGCAGGGTGGGGCGCGCGGTCGTGGCGGAGGCGGTGCGCCGCGGCCACGAGGTGACGGCGGGGGTGCGCTCCCCGGAGCGGCACACCGACCTGGCGGGCGAGGGGGTGCGGGTGCTCCGGGTCGACGCGGTGGACCCGGCGTCGGTGCGGGAGGCCGCCCGCGGGCGGGGGGCGCTGGTGAGCACCGTGTACGACCAGGGCTCCGACCCGTCGGTGTTCTTCCCCGCCAACGCCCGCGCGCTGGTCGAGGGGGCCGCCGGGGCGGTCCGCCTCGTCCACGTGGGGCTGGCCCCCCTGCTGCCGACGGCGGCGGGGACCCCGCTGATGGACGAGCCGGGGTACCCGGACCACCGGGCGTTCTTCGCGGCGCACGCCGCGGCCCTGGAGGTCCTGTCCGGGAGCGGCGCGGCGGACTGGGTGGCGCTGAGCCCGGCGGGGGACTTCGACCGGGAGTCCGCTCCGACCGGCCGCTACCGGGTCGCCCCCGGAGCGGCGGACAGCACGATCACCGCGGAGGACTTCGCCCTGGCGGTGCTGGACGAGATCGAGGACCCCCGGCACCACCGCGTCCACATCGGCGTGGAGGGCGTCCGGTGACGCCGGGGACACCGGCCGACAGCGCGGCCCCGTAGTCCGCCGGCCGCACCCGGCCCCGGCCTCGACCCCGGCGGGCGTCACCCGGCGGCGGGCGCGGACGGGAGGGCTCCCGGGCCGAGGCGGGGCCAGGGGTCCGGCGGGCCGGAGGCGAAGAACAGCAGCAGGGCGAGGATCCGGCTCAGGGGCGGCGCGGTCCAGTGGCGCCGCCCCAGGACAGGGTCGGGCCGCAGCAGGCGGCCGAGCGCCCAGGCGAGGTGGTGCCACAGCACCCGGGCCTCCATGCCCGGGACGCCGTAGCCCTCCAGGACGGCGGGCAGCCAGGCCGGAGGGAGCTTCGCGAAGTCGGTGGCCGGGTCGGCGACGGCGGCGTCGCCCCAGTCCACGATCCCGGCGAGGGCGCCTTCGGGGGTCACGATCAGGTTCTGCGGGGCTATGTCCCCGTGGACCGGCGCGGAGGCCGCCGCGGCGGGGACCAGCGGTGCGAGTCCGGCGCACCAGGCGCGCAGCAGGCCGGCCGTGTCGGCGTCGATGTACCCCGCGGCGTGCACCCTTCCGACCAGCGCGGCCGGGTCGGGGTCCCCGGTCTCCCGGGGCAGGCCGGGCAGGGCGTCGGCCGGGACCGCGTGCAGCGCGGCGAGCCGGCGGCCCAGGTCGAGCAGCACGTCCCGGCCCGGGGCGCGGCCGACCAGGTCGGTGCCCGGGAGGCGTTCCAGCAGCATCGTCGGCGGCTCGCCCTCGCGGTACTCGACCAGCTCCGGGGTGGGGACCCCCGCGGCGCGCACCACCGGGATGAGCGCCGCCTCCTTGCGCAGGTCGGCCTCGTGGTCCGGCCCCCGGGGGACGCGCAGCACGAGGGACTCCCCCAGGGCCAGGACGTGGTTGGCCGCACCCGCGGGGAGCGGGCGCACGTCGGCGGGCGGTATCCCGTGGCGGGCGGCGACGGCGGCCGCGATCGTCTCCATCGCCGCCGATCCTCGCACGCCCGCCCGTCCCCGCGCCCCGGTCAGGGCTCGGGGACGGAGGCGATGAGGGCCGCCAGGCCGTCGGCGTCGAGCAGGTCGGTGGGACGGACCGTCTCGTTGGCGCGGACGTAGTGGAAGGCCGCGCGCACCTCGTCGAGCGGCACCCCCTGGAGGTCCGCCCACGCCAGCCGGTACGCCGCCAGCTGCACGCCGACCGCCCGCCGCTCCGCCGCGCCCCGCGGCGGCCGCCCCGTCTTCCAGTCCACGACGTCGTAGCCCTTCTCCGGGTCGTGGAACACCGCGTCCATCCGCCCGCGGATGAGCCGGTCCCCGATCACCGTCTCGAACGGCACCTCCACCTCGACCGGGATCCGCCCGCCCCATTCGCTCTCCTCGAAGAGCGTCTGGAGCTCGGCCAGGTCGTCGTCCTCCCCCGCCGTCTCGTCGGCCGCCCCCGGCAGCTCGTCCAGGAGGGTGGCCGTGCCCAGCCCGAAGCGGCGCTCCAGCCAGGTGTGGAACGCGGTCCCCCGCCGGGTGTGGGGGGCCGGGGGCCGGGGCAGCGGCCGCCGGATCTGGCGGGCCAGCCCCGACGGGTCGCGGGCCAGCCACACCATGGAGGACACGGACAGGTGGTCGGGCAGCTCCACCGGGACCGTGCCGTCCTCGGCCCGCCGGGCCTCGCGGGCGCGGTGGGCCAGCAGCAGCCCCGTGTCGCGCTCCCACCCCTGGAGCCGGCGCCCCAGCTTCTCGTAGCGCGCCGGGTCCGGCGGCACCGCCCTGCCCTCGCGCAGCGCCGCGCGGGCCCGCTCCACCAGCGCGGCGCCCGCCTCGATCTCCGTCCGGCGGGTCACCGCGCCCTCCACCTGGGCGAGCGTGTCCGGGGTGGCCTCGCCGTCGCTCTGCGGGTCGCCCTGGAGGGGCGGCCACACGGCCTCGCCCTCCTCCTCGTCGTGCGGGTTGGTCTCGTCGAGTTCGGGCGGGTCGGCCCAGTCGACCACCCGCCCCGCCCCCTGCTCGCAGGCCTCGCGTATCTCCTCCAGGAAGACCGACGGGCCGCGCGGCGTGGTGCCGGTGCGCCCCCACCAGTGCCCGGTGCACACGAGGAGGAAGGACGCCCGGGTGACCGCCACGTAGGCGAGGCGGCGCTCCTCCGTGAGGTGGCGGGCCGCCTCCTCCTCCTTGAACGCGGCGATGGCCTGCTTGTCCACACCGGTCAGCTCGGGCAGGCTCGCCCGGTCGCCGCGCAGCGGGTACGGCAGCAGGTGGTCGGCCGCGACCCACGCCTTGGCGTGGCGCGGCGACGCCGGGAACACCGGGTTGCGCCCGCCGCTGATGCCCGGCACGAACACCACCGGCCACTGGAGCCCCTTGGCCCCGTGCATGGTCATGAGCTTGACGCTGTCCGACCCGCCGACCCGCTCCCCCGGCGCCAGGCCGCTCTCGTTCTCCTCCGCGGCGCGCAGGTAGCTCAGGAAGCTGCCCAACGAGGGGTCGTCGCTGTTGCCGACGAACCGGACGGCGTGGTCCACGAACGCGTCCAGATCGGCGCGGGCCGACAGCGGGTCGCGCCCGCTGCGGGCCGCCACCTCGATGTCCAGGCCCAGAACGCGCTCGACCTCGGTGATGAGGTCCGGCAGCGGCTGCCCGACCAGCTTGCGCAGGCCGCGCAGCTCCTCGGACAGGCGCAGCAGGCGCGCGTACCCGGTCTCGGAGTAGTTCTCGGCGTCCCCCGGGTCGTCGACCGCGTCCACCAGGCTGCCGCTCTCCGCGGTGAGGTCCAGGACGGTGCGGCGCAGCACGTCGTCCCCCGCCCCGTCCGGCCCGTCCCCCGTGAGGTCGCGGCGGGAGTGGCGGGCCAGCTCGGTGGCGCGCGCCCCCAGGGAGGCCAGGTCGCGGGGCCCGAACCGCCAGCGCGGCCCGGTGAGCAGGCGGGCCAGCTCGTTGCCCGCGGCGGCGTCGTGCACCACGCGCAGGGTGGCGATGATGTCGCGCACCTCCGGGACGAGCATCAGCCCGCCCAGGCCCACGACCTCGACCGGGACGCCGCGCGCCTCCAGTTCCTCGCGCAGGGCCGGGAACTGGGCTCGGCGGCGGCACAGCACGGCGACGTCGCCCGGGGACACTCCCCCGTCCTGGGCGCCGCCGGACTCGCCCGGCGGCCAGGGCATCCCGTCCGGCGCGGTCTCCGGGTCGCGGCGCACCCCCTTGACCAGTTCGGCGATGCGCGAGGCGATCCAGGCCGCCTCCTCGGACTCGGTGCGGAACAGGGCGACGTCGGCCCGCCCGCGCCCGCGCCGGGCCGGCCCCGGGTACAGCACCGGCACCTCGGCGGCCTCGGCGCGCAGCTCCTCGGAGATCCATCCGGCCACGCCCAGGATGCGCTCGCCGTTGCGGAAGCTGGTGGACAGCCTGCGCACGGCCGCGGGCCGCCCCGGCGCGGCCGGGAAGTCGGTGGGGAACCGGGTGAGGTTGGCGGCGATCGCCCCCCGCCACCCGTAGATGGACTGGCAGGGGTCGCCGACCGCGGTCACGGCGTGGCCGTCGCCGAACAGGGAGCGCAGCAGCACCAGCTGGGCGTGGCTGGTGTCCTGGTACTCGTCCAGCAGCACGACCCGGAACCTGCTGCGCTCCACCAGCCCCACCTCGGGGTGGTTCTCGGCGATGCGCGCGGCCAGGGCCATCTGGTCGCCGAAGTCCATGGCCTCGCGGGAGTGCTTGGCGTGGTCGTAGCGCTCCACCAGGGGCAGCAGCTGCTCCCGGCGGCGCTGGGTGCCGACCAGGTCCCGGGTGTCGGCGGTGGGCCTCTTGGGCAGGGCGTCCACCTGGGACTGGATCCACCGCCCGATGCCGCGCACCCGCTCGACCGTGGTGAGGTGGTCGGCGATCTCGCCGGACAGGTGCAGCACGCGTTCGATGACGGTGTCCGCGCCCACGTTGACCAGGTCCATCGGACCGTCGTACTCGCCGACCACCCGGGCGGCGAGCTGCCAGGACTGGCCCTCGCTGAGCAGCCGGGCGGTGGGCTCGACGGCCTCGCGCAGGGCGTGGTCGGCGACGATGCGCCCCGCGTAGGCGTTGTAGGTGGACACGGTGGGCTCGCCGTCCAGCACGCCCTCGCCGACGACCTCCTCACCGAGCCTGTCGCGCACCTGGTCCAGGCGTTTGCGCACGCGCTCGGCCAGCTCGGCGGTGGCCTTGCGGGTGAAGGTGAGGCCGAGGACCTGCTCGGGCCGCACGTACCCGTTGGCGACCAGCCACACCACGCGGGAGGCCATGGTCTCGCTCTTGCCCGAACCGGCACCCGCGATGACCACCGCGGGTTCGAGGGGGGCGGAGATCACCTCGGACTGCTCGGCGGTGGGTTCGGGCTGCCCGAGGACGCGGGCGAGTTCGGCGGGGGTGAAACGGGGGTGGGCTTCAGACATGTCTGCCCTCGTCTTGGACCGGGCAGCAGGCGCGCACGGCGCACGACCTGCATCCCTTGTTGCGGGTGGCGGTGAACCGGGAGCCGCCCATACCGGCGGCGACCTCGGTGACGAGGTCCTGGGCCCAGCGGGGGTCGGGGTCCTCGCCGAGGGGGCGCTGGACCTGCTCTCGGGCGTTCTTGAGCTTCTCGCCGAGCTGGACGAGCATCGCCCCGCCGGGCTGCGCCAGGCCGAGTTCGGCGAAGGCCCCCTTGAGGACGGCCATCTGGTAGACGCCGAGCTGGGGGTGGCGGTCCAGGTCCTCGGCCTTGGCGGCGCCGGTCTTGATGTCGACGACGACGGCGCGGCCCTGGTCGTCGCGCTCGAGCCGGTCGACCCGGCCGGTGATCTCGATGCCCCCGACGTCGACCTTGAACCCCTCCTCGGTGACGACGAGCTCGCGGTCGTTGGCGGCGTCCCAGGTGAGGAGCTTGCGGACCATGGTGTCGGCGCGCTCGCGCTGCTTGTCGGCCTGCCAGGGGCCGCCGAAGTCGAGGTCGGCCCAGATCTCGTCCATCCGCCGGGAGATGTCCTGCGGCGGGGTGCCCTGGGCGACCAGGACCGCGACGGCGTGCACGACGGTGCCCAGGGCGGACGCCGAGTCGCCGGAGGAGGCCCCGGCGGCGCGCTCCAGCAGCCAGCGCAGCTGGCAGTTGGTGAAGCTCTCCACCTGGGAGGGCGACACCCGGATGGTGTCGCCCTCCCCGGCCAGCGGCCGGTCGTCGGAGAAGGGTGTCAGGGCGTACCACTCGGCGGGGTCCGCCCCGCGCACCCCCTCCTCGGCCAGGCGGGCCAGGTGGATGGCGGCGGCGTCGCGCAGGGCGCCGGGCGCGTTCCGGTCGGTGACCACCGAGCGCAGGTCGGCGACCAGGGACGGCAGCGACAGCCAGCGCACCCCGGTGCCGACGGGCTCGGGGTCGCCCGCGCCCATCTCGTTGAGGAACCGGGAGGGCCGCTGCTCGGCGTCGTCGCCGCCCACGGCGGTGACCACGAGGGTGTGCCGGGCGCGGGTGAGGGCCACGTAGAACAGGCGGCGCTCCTCGGCGAGCAGCTTGGAGGCCAGGGCGGCCCCGGAGGAGTCGGCGCCGTGCACGTCGGCGTCCACCAGCTCCTCCACGCCCAGCAGGGAACCGCGCAGGCGCAGGTCGGGCCAGTCGCCCTCCTGGACCCCGGCGACCACCACCAGGCCCCATTCCAGCCCCTTGGAGCGGTGGGCGGTGAGGATGCGCACGGACTCGCCGTCGGGGGCGCGCTCGGCGAGGCTGTCGCCGGGGATCTCCTGGGCGGCCAGGTCGGCGAGGAACCCCTCCGGGGTGCCGGGGGGCAGCCGGTCGCAGTAGCGGGCGGCGCTCTCGAACAGGGCGACCACCGCGTCGAGGTCGCGGTCGGCGGCGGCGCCGCGGCGGCCGCCGGCGAGGCTGGCGCGCAGCAGCCGGTCGGCCAGGCCGCTGTCGCGCCACAGCCGCCACAGCACCTGTTCGGCGTCGGCGCCGCGGGCGTCGAGTTCGCGGACGGTGGCCAGGGCGGTGGCGATGCGCAGGGCGGGCGCGGCCACCTCGGGCTCGACCAGGGTGAGGTCGGCCGGCTCGCGCAGGGCGTCCACCAGCAGCTGGGAGGCGGGCCGGTAGGTCCCGTCGCCCCCGCCGTTCTCGCGCTCGGCGGCGGCCCGGTCCAGGTCCAGGCGGCGCAGGGCGCGGGTGAGGCGGCGCAGGCCGATGGCGTCGGCGTCGCCGAAGGGGCCGGTGAGCAGGTCGCGGGCGGCCTCGTCGTCGAGTTCGGCCGGGTGCAGCCCGAACCGGATGAGGGACAGCAGCGGCCGCACGATGGGCTCGGCGGCCACCGGCAGCTCGTCGGCGCCGACGGCGACCGGCACCGACGCGGCGACCAGGGCGCGGCGCAGCACCGGCAGCTGGCGGGTGGCCGAGCGCACCAGGACGGCCATGTCCGACCAGGGGACGCCGTCCACCAGGTGGGCGCGGCGCAGGGTGTCGGCGATGACCGCCGCCTCCTGGGTGGGGCTCTCGGCCATGAGCAGCCGCACGCTCCCGGCGGGCACCCCGGCGGCGGGGACCAGTTCGCGGTGCTCGTTGACGCGGCCGGGCGCGGAGGCGACGGCGGGCAGGCGGCGGGTGACCGCCCGCGAGGCGGCCAGCAGGCCGGAGCCGCTGCGGCGGGAGGTGCGCAGCGCCACCACGGGGGCGGGCGTGCGGCGGACCGTGCGGAAGCGGTCGGGGAACTCCAGGATGCCGCGCACCTCGGCGCCGCGGAACCCGTAGATGGACTGGTCGGGGTCGCCGACGGCGATGAGGTCGCGGCCGTCGCCCGCCAGGGCCTGGAGGAGTTCCTCCTGGGCCGGATCGGTGTCCTGGTACTCGTCGACGAACACGGTCTCGTGCGCCGAGCGCTCGCGCTCCTGCACCGCGGGGTCGGAGAGCAGTCCGGCGGCGATCCGCACCAGCTCGGCGTAGTTGAGGGTGGGCACGGGGGCGATGTCGAACCGGCCGTTCATCCGCGCCAGGAACCCGGCCGCGGCCTCCCAGTCGTCGCGGCCGCGCTCGCGGCCCAGCCGGGCCAGGGCGTCGGGGCCCAGGCCGCGCTCCTCCGCGCGCATCAGGAAGTCGCGCAGCTCCTCGGCGAAGCCGCGGGTCTCCAGGGCCGGGCGCAGGCGTTCGGGCCAGGCGGAACCGCCGTCCGCGGCCTCCCAGCGCAGGAGCTCGCGTATCTCCATCAGCTGCTCGGGGCCGGACAGCAGGCGGGGCGGCAGGTCGCCCATGCGCTGGAACTCGCGGCGGATGAGCGCGTAGGCGTAGCCGTGGAAGGTCAGGGCGAGGGGCTCCCGGGTGGTGCGGCGCAGCCGCCCGGTGATGCGCTCCCGCAGCTCCTGCGCGGCCTTGCGGCCGAAGGTGAGGACCAGGATGCGGGAGGGGTCCACGCCCCTGTTGTCGATGCGGTCGACGACGGCCTCGACGATGGTGGTGGTCTTGCCGGTGCCGGGACCGGCGAGCACCAGGAGGGGGCCGCCCTCGTGGTCGACGACCTTGCGTTGGTTCTCGTCCAGCACCGGCGGCGGCTGCACCCGGTGGGGGCGCCGCACGAGACGGTACGGGGATGTGTTCACCCCACCAGTTCACCAGAGGGTGCCGACCGTCCCGGACGGCCCGGGGAGCCCGCGAGGTGCCCTCAGCCTCCGCTTTCCCCGTCCCACCGGGCCTTGCGCATGTCCACACGGTCGCTTCCGGGCCGCAGCGGAGTGGCCTCCGCGGCATAGTGCGACAAGGCTCTCACCTCGTGTCCGGAGGCGGGGCTGCCGTCGGCCCGGACCACCCGCCACCAGGGGACGCCGCCGCCCCAGGTGGACATGACGGAGCCGACCTGCCGGGGGCCTCCCCGGCCCACGTACTCGGCGATGTCCCCGTAGGACATCACCCTCCCCGGCGGGATCCGCTCGACCACGGCCAGGACCTCGTCGGCGTACTCGTCGGGCCCGCCGTCCTCATCGGTGAACACGGCCACACCCTAGCGAGGGCCGCCGACGGACGCGACGCCGGGAACACGCGGGGCCGGTGCCGCACGGCACCGGCCCCGCGTCGCGCTCCCGGTCAGGTCGGGATCTCGTTGACGTGGGCGCTCCAGACGGAGTCGGGGTCGCGCCGCCGCGTCTGGCGGGCCCGGACCAGGCCGTAGGCGCCGAGCACGGCGATGGCGGCGCCGATGATCCAGGCCGTCCACGCGGCCGGGGCCAGGTGCGTGTAGCCCAGCAGCCAGGGCATCGCGAACACGAGCACGCCGATCGCCAGCACCGCGATCTCCCCGGAGAGCGCGCCGGGGCGGGTGAGGGAGACGACGGCGGCCATGATGACCCCCAGCCCGAGCACGAACAGCACTCCGCCGCTGAACCCGTACATCCCGTGCCAGACGAAGCTGATCCCCAGCGCCAGACCGGCGGCGATCGCCACCCAGTCGGCCCGGCGTCCCTTTTCACGCATGGTGCCACCTCCCTGCGGCGGGGCCGCCCCGACGTTCGATCGGCGGCCCCTGGGAGGTCTTGTACCCAATCGGGCGCCCGCATACGGCGGACGGCGCCGGGATCGCCCCGGCGCCGTCCGCGACGCGCTATGACAGGCCGCTCAGTAGCTGGGCAGGCTGGGGTCGATCTGGTTGACCCAGGCCAGGACGCCGCCGCCGACGTGCACCGCGTCGGAGAAGCCCGCGGCCTTGACCGCGGCCAGCGCCTCGGCCGAGCGCACGCCCGACTTGCAGTGCAGGACCACGCGCTTGTCCTGGGGGAGCTTCTCGAAGGCCTTGCCGTTGAGGAACTCGCCCTTGGGGATGAGCGTGGCGCCCGGGATGCTGACGATCTCGTACTCGTTCTTCTCGCGGACGTCCACGAGGAAGATCTCGTCGGGCTTGTTGTCGAGGAGGTCCTTGAGCTCGCCCGCGGTGATCGTCGACCCGGCCGCGGCCTCGCTGGCCTCGTCGGAGACGACGCCGCAGAACGCCTCGTAGTCGATGAGCTCGGTCACCGGCTGGGTGTCGGGGTCCTTGCGGACCTTCACCTCGCGCCAGGACATCTCCAGGGCGTCGAAGATGAGCAGGCGGCCCACCAGCGGCTCACCGATCCCGGTGATCAGCTTGATGGCCTCGTTCACCATGACGGACCCGATGGAGGCGCACAGCACGCCCAGGACGCCGCCCTCGGCGCAGGAGGGGACCATGCCGGGCGGCGGGGGCTCGGGGTACAGGTCGCGGTACTGCGGCCCGTACTCGTTCCAGAAGACGCTGACCTGGCCGTCGAAGCGGTAGATGGAACCCCACACGTACGGCTTGTTCAGGATGACCGCGGCGTCGTTGACCAGGTAGCGGGTCGCGAAGTTGTCGGTCCCGTCCAGGATCAGGTCGTAGTCCGCGAAGATCTCCAGCGCGTTGTCGGAGTCCAGGCGGTCCTGGTGGAGGATCACCGTCACATTGGGGTTCACCTCCTTGATGCTGTCGCGGGCCGACTCGGCCTTGGGGCGGCCCACGTCGCTCTGGCCGTGGATGACCTGGCGCTGGAGGTTGGACTCGTCCACGACGTCGAAGTCGATGATGCCGAGGGTGCCCACACCCGCGGCGGCGAGGTAGAGCAGCGCCGGGGAACCCAGCCCGCCCGCACCGACGACGAGCACCTTGGCGTTCTTCAGGCGCTTCTGCCCGTCCATGCCCACGTCGGGGATGATCAGGTGTCGCGAATAGCGGCGCACCTCGTCCACGGTCAGCTCGTCAGCTGGTTCCACCAGCGGCGGCAGCGACACGGTGACTCCTCATGTCTGTTCGTGATGCTTCACACCGCCCGAAGCAGGAGGACCACGGGCGCAGGGGTCGCGGGGCGCGAAGCGTGCTTGCTCTTATACCCAACCTAACGGGTGGGGTTTTCCATTCCCACCCCCGGGGCGGTGTCGACGGGCACAGTGGCGGACACCCGCCCGAGCCGCCGGACCTCGGCCGCCCCCTCTCGTCGGCAACCGCCCTGACCCGCCGATCCATTCCCCTCCGCCCCCCGCGGCGCGGCGGAGAGTAGTGTCGGTGGTACGTCCGTCGACTGGGGGAGGCACCCGTGACCGAGGACCCGAGGACACGTCCCGCACCCGCGGAGGACCCGGACGCAGCGGTCCCCGAGGCCGACGCCGCCGAACAGCGGCTGTCCGCCTCCGACGCGGAGGACGACGAGCACTGGCTGGAGCGCGCCGGGGGCGGGGAGCTCCCGGACGCGAACGAGGCCGACGTCGTGGAGCAGCTGCGCGAGGCCGGGGCCGACGACGACGATCGGCGCTGATCGGCGGCCACCGGCCCGCGCCGTCTCGTTCCGCGGGACGAATCCCTATGTCACAGGTAACTTACGCAGGAGTAAGATGGCGGAAAACGCCGTGGAGCGCACCCTGTGACGGGGACGCGCGCACGACGGCGCCAGCCACGCAGATGTCCGATGATGGCGTGCATCTGCCATGCCGAGTTCGGAGGGTGTGGGTGTGACAGCTCCTTCAGACGCCCGCTCCCGGGGCACCCGTCTGCCCCGGGTCAGGCGCCGCCGACAGCTCCTCGCCGCCGCGCAGGAGATCTTCGTCGCCCGCGGGTACCACGCGGCCGCGATGGACGAGATCGCCGAGCGCGCGGGGGTGAGCAAGCCGGTCCTCTACCAGCACTTCCCGGGGAAGCTGGAGCTGTACCTCGCCCTCCTGGAAGAGCATTCCGAGGCGCTGGTCGAAAAGCAGCGCGAGGCGCTGGAGAGCACCGATGACAACCGCCAGCGGGTCATCGCGAGTTTCCGCGCGTATTTCGACTTCGTGGCCGGCGACGGCGAGGCGTTCCGCCTGGTCTTCGAATCGGACCTGCGCAATCTCCCGGCGGTGCGCGAGAAGAGCGAGCAGACCTTCCAGCGCTGCGCCGAGCTGATCGGCGAGGTCATCCGACAGGACACCAGCATCTCCGACGAGGAGGCGCACCTGCTGAGCATAGGGCTGGTCGGCATGGCCGAGACCAGCGCCCGCTACTGGATCAACACCCAGGGCTCGGTTCCCAAGGACGCCGCCGAACTGCTGGTGGCCCGGCTGGCCTGGCGCGGTATCAGCGGCTGGGACCTGCACCGCGGCGAGGGGCAGCCGGCCGGCCAGGACTCCTGACCCCCGCACACCACCACGGAGGGCCCCGGGCGACCGGGGCCCTCCGCCGTGCGCGGCCGCCCCGGGTCGGCGCATTGTCCACTACCGACAATGATCCGCGCCCCTTTTTCCGGCCAGAGAACTCCCAAGAAAAGGCAATACCTTCCGACCTGCTCCGATAAAGGATTTGAACCGGGCACTCCGGGTATCGGCGGGGTGAGAGGCACCGCGCCTCTTTTCGCCGTTCCGAACGGCGACCATTCGGTACGACCGAACGGAGCGACTTGGGGGTGAAGACGTCATGGATGTGGGTCAGGGTCTGATGACGGCCTGGCAGATGGTGGCGAGCTTCGTACCACTGCTGGCCGGCTTCCTGGTCGTCCTCGTAGTGGGCTGGATCATCGCCTGGCTCGTGGGCAAGGCGGTCGGCAAGGCGCTGCACGGGGTCGGGCTGGACCGCGCCCTCCACCGCGGCGGGGTGGGCGAGTACTTCGAGCGCAGCAACTGGAGCGCCAGTGAGCTGTGCGGCAAGATCATCTACTACGTCGCCCTGCTGTTCGTGTTCACCCTCGCGTTCAACGTCTTCGGACCGAACCCGGTGAGCACCCTCCTGAACGAGGTCATCGCCTGGATGCCGCGCGGCATCGTCGCGCTGGTCATCGTGGTGGTGACCGCGATGATCGCCAAGGCGGTCCGCGACATCGTCAGCAACGCACTGGGCGGCCTCTCGTACGGCCGGCTGCTGGCCAACATCGCCGCCGTGGCCATCCTGGCCCTCGGTGTCATCGCGGCGCTCAACCAGATGGGCATCGCCACGACCGTGACCACGCCGGTGCTCGTCGCCGTGCTGGCCACCGTCGGCGGCGTCATCGTGGTGGGCGTCGGCGGCGGCCTGATCCGGCCGATGCAGTCGCGCTGGGACCGCTGGCTGGACCGCGCGGAGGAGGAGACCGGCCGCCTGGCCGACAAGAGCAGCTACGAGGCGGGCCGCAAGGCCGCCATGGACCGTCCCGCGACCACCGGACCGGCCGGTGCCGAGGACGCCCGCACCGCCGGAGTGCGCACCGGCCCGGGCGCGCCGGGCACGGGCGAGCGCCCCGAGGGCGGCGTCTGACGGGTACGGACGCCACAGGCGTGCAGTCGAGGGAAAGGGGGCTCGGGATCGCAGAGGTACAAGACGAAGGAGACAGGGGAGGGCGGGGCCTCGAGGCCCCGCCCTCCCGCTGTCGTGCGCCGTCGCCGGCTACAGGAACTCCGAGTCCCGCAGCTCGAGGCGGGACAGGTGCTCGATCCGCCGGACGGCCAGCACCACGGTGGCGATCATGGGCAGCAGCGCCAGCCAGAAGACGACGCTGCCCGGCCCGGTGAAGACCATCGAGGCCACCGCGACGACGAAGATCAGTGCGAAAAGCGCGAAGTCGACGCGATCCTGCTGGATCAGGACGCCGACCGGTGGGCGCGCCGCCCCGTGCCGACCGCTCCTCATTCGCATTCCTTTCTCGCGGCTCCTGCGGGCCGCTCCGCCAGTCACGGCGTCCGGTCCGTCCCGGACCGGCATAACACCGTGCATCCCACGTTGCATTCCGCAGGTCCGCGCCCGGTTCGTCGGGGCGCGTGTCCGGCCGCCGTGGGGTCGCCGATGTCCCCAGCCTAGGCCCGTGAAGGGGTTTTCGCCGGTGAACGGGCAGGGCGGGTGACCGAGGGCGTGTCCGGCGTACCGTTCCGGGTCCGCCCGTCGACCGCCGCCGGCCTCGGGAACGCCTCCGGCGCGATGCCTCCGCGGAACGGCCGGGCCGCCGCTCGCCGCGCCGACCGCGCGGAAGCATCCACCGAACGCGTCCTCGGGGACGGCGCGTCGTCGGTCACAACGGTGCCTGCGGTTGGCAACAACCTAGCGGACGAAACCGCGCTCCTTGGCCAAGCGGCAGATCGCGAGGACGCGGAGTGTCTCCCAGTCGTACTCGACGGCCGCGGAGTCCCAGCCCCGCTCGAGGCAGCCGTCGAGGAACCCGTGGAGGTAGGTGCCCAGGGTCCGGGCGGTCACCTCGCCGCCGGAGGAGGCGATGCCGTCGCACACCTGCGCGGCGTGCTGGTCCAGCTCAGCGCACATCCAGGGGTCGATCGGACCGGCGAGGGGGCCGATCTTGTGGAAGTCACGGGTGAGTCCGGCCAACGGGTGGCGCACTGAGGTCCCACGGGGCATGGAAGTACCTACTCAGGGGTGGTCGAGACACGGGAAACTTCATCGAGTTTACGTCCGCGCCCCAACCGATCGTCACGAAAGTGTTGGAAATTACCCGCCCTTGACCAGAGTGTCCCCAAGCGCGGGTCAAGAACGGGTACGAGGGGGAATCGGAACGGGCCCGCGCGGGTAACCCGGCGCGGCCGGGCGGGCCGGACGGCCCCGGACGGCGCCCGCGGACGGGGTTCAGGCGCTCAGGCCCATGGCCTCCAGGCGGCCCGCGTGCCGGTCGGTGAGGGAGGCGAACATGCGGCTCACCGCGGCCAGGTCGCCCAGGCCGGTGGTGTCCTCCCCGCCGGTCTCCGGCCGGTCGACGCCCTCGGCGAGCAGGGCCGCCAGGCGGGGCCGGCGCACGGCCACGGACTGGGCCTGGCCCAGCGCCTCGCCGACCAGGCGGCGGGCCCACAGCGACAGCCGGCCGGCCAGGACCGGGTCCTCGGCCAGGGCCTCGCGCACGGTCTCGGCGACGAACTCGGCGCGGCCGGTCTCCGCGAGGACGCCCTCGACCAGGGTGCGGGTCTCGTCGTCGGCCAGTTCGGCCACCCTGCGGTAGAAGTCGCCCGCGATCCCGTCCGCGACATAGGTCTTGACCAGGCTCTCCAGCCAGGTCTTGGGCTCGGTGCGCTCGTGCCAGGCGTCCAGCGGCTCCACGAACGGGGCCATCGCCTCCTCCGGGTCGACCCCCAGCTCCTCCAGGCGGTCGCGGAGCACCTGGTAGTGGGCCTGCTCCGTGGCGGCCAGCGCCGCCAGGCGACCCTTGCCGCGCAGGGTGGGGGCCAGCACCGCGTCACCGGCGAGACGGAAGAAGGAACCCAGCTCGGCGTAGGCCAGCAGGCCGAGGAGATCGATCACACCGGGGTTCACAGAGGGGCCTTTGGTCATGGGCGCCAGGGTATCGCCCGGCCGTTCTCACACCGAACCGGGGACTAAACGTCCGAACGGCACGGTTGCACCAGCTGGGAACGGGTAGGTCCATGCCGTCCCGCTACGGATGGCGGCCACGTCCGCCGGGCGGGTCACCGGCTAGACTCTCCGTGACGACCTGCGCGTGCGGACCGACACGGACCCCTTCTCACACCCGCGGGTACGTTCCCGCACGCAGCGGTGTCCCACGGATGCCGCGCCCCGCCGCGCGATCCGGCCGCCCCAGGGCGACCGACGACCGCGCGGACGAACCCGACGAACCACGGCGGGCCCCCGAAGGAGAACGGGAGCGCGCCGAGCGGATGGATCCGACCTCCGGCCGGGAGCCCCCGGGCCGCGGATCCGACGGCAGCGCCGCCGCCCCGTTCCGACCGGAACGGACGGCGAGCCGCGCCTTCCGCGGCGGCCCCCGAAGCCGCACGCGACCGCATCCCGACGCGGACACGCAGTTCGTGTACCGCCAAGATGGAGGCCTGAGCCCTGAGCAGCACAGACGAGACACAACAGCCCCGCATCACCTTCCGCGACCTCGGCGTGAGCACCGAGATCGCCGACGCCCTGGAGGCCGAGGGGATCATCGAGCCCTTCCCCATCCAGGAGCTGGCCCTGCCGATCGCCCTCGGCGGCAGCGACATCATCGGACAGGCCCGGACCGGTACCGGCAAGACGCTGGCCTTCGGGCTCCCCCTGCTCCAGCGGGCCCAGGAGGCCCCCGGGACCTCCAAGAGCCCCCGTGCCCTGATCGTGGTCCCCACCCGTGAGCTGGCCATCCAGGTCGCGGCCGACCTGACCACCGCCGGCAAGCGCAGCGGCGCCCGGATCCTGACCGTCTACGGCGGCCGCTCCTACGAGCCGCAGATCAACGGCCTCAAGGAGGGCGTCGACGTCGTCGTCGGCACCCCGGGCCGCCTGCTCGACCTGGAGAACCAGAAGCACCTGCGGCTGGACGGGGTCGCCGCAGTGGTCCTGGACGAGGCCGACAAGATGCTCGACCTCGGCTTCCTGCCGGACATCGAGCGCATCCTCACCAAGATCCCGGCCGAGCGCCAGGTCATGCTCTTCTCGGCGACCATGCCGAGCGAGATCGTCTCCCTGTCCCGCAAGTACCTGCGGCGGCCCACCCACGTGCGGGCCGGCGACGACAACGAGATCGACGGGTCGGCGATCACCAGCCGGATCGCGCAGCACGCGTTCCGCACCCACCAGATGGACAAGATCGAGATGCTGGCCCGTCTCCTCCAGGCGGAGGACCACGGGCAGAGCATGGTCTTCTGCCAGACCAAGCGGGCGTGCGACCGGGTCGCGGGCGAGCTGAAGGACCGCGGGTTCGCGGTCGCGGCCGTCCACGGCGACCTGGGCCAGAGCCAGCGCGAGCGGGCGCTGCGCGCCTTCCGCAACGGCAAGATCAACATCCTGGTCGCCACCGACGTGGCCGCCCGCGGGCTCGACGTGGACGACGTCACCCACGTCGTCAACTACGAGACGCCCGAGGACGAGAAGACCTACACGCACCGGATCGGCCGCACCGGCCGGGCCGGGCGCACCGGCACCGCCGTCACGTTCGTGGACTGGCAGGAGATGCCGCGGTGGAAGCTCATCAACGCCGCGCTGGACCTGGGGTTCACCGAGCCGGAGGAGACCTACTCCACCTCGAAGCACTTCTTCGAGGCGCTCAACATCCCCGCGGGCACCAAGGGGCGGCTGGCCGCCGACAAGCGCGCCGAGCACGCCGGCCTGGAGGCCGAGGAGATCGAGGACATCGGTGACACCGGCGGGCCCCGCACCCAGCGCGGCCGCGGCGGCCGCGACCGGGACCGCTCGGGCGACCAGGAGCGCGGCGAGGGCCGCCGCCGCGGCGGCAGGAGCGGGCGCTCGCGCCGGCGCACCCGCGGCGGTGAGAGCGTGGCCGCGGGCGCCGAGGCGCCCGCAGCCGACAAGCGCGCGGAGAAGCGGGCCGAGGCGCCCGCGGCGGCCCCGGCCGCCCCCGTGGCCGACAAGGGCGAGGGGGGCGAGGGCACCCGCACGGTCCGCCGTCGCCGCCGCACCCGCAGCGGCTCGGCCGTCCGCCGCGACCCCGAGAACACCTGACCGGTCCGGCCCGCCGGGCCGGAGAGGGCACGGCCGCGGCACCCGGACGGGGGCCGCGGCGCACAGGCGGCGCGGTACCGGCCGGTGCCGCGCCGACGTGGGAGATCACGGTCCCGCTCCGCCCCGGAGCGGGCCGCCATCGTCTAGGGTGACCGGACGTGAGTACACCTAAGTTCCTCGACCTGCCGCCGGGCGTGCGGCGGGTCGACCTCGACCTGTCCTACGGCCCGGTGGCGGCCCTGCGGGCGCTGCCCGTCTCCGGGGGCGCCGAGCTGGCGCCCGCCGTGCTCGTGCACGGCTACACCGGCAGCAAGGAGGACTTCATCGCGATCCTCCAGACCCTGGCCCAGGGCGGTCGGGAGGTGGTCGCGATCGACCTTCCGGGGACCTACGGGTCGCCGGGCCCGGAGACCCTCACCCCGCCGCCCGGCGTGCGGGCCCCCGACTACCGGCTGGCCTCGCTGGGCGAGGTCGTCGCCGAGGTCGTCGAGCAGGTCGGCGGGCGGATGCCCGTCCACCTGGTGGGCCACTCCTTCGGCGGCCTGGTGGTGCGCGAGACCGCGCTGAGCGGCATGGCCGACCTGGCCTCGCTGACGCTGCTGTGCAGCGGCCCCGCCGCCCTGCCGGGCCAGGCGGCGATGCGCACCCGCGCCCTGATCGCCGCGCTGTCCATGGACCCCTCCCGGGAACGCCTGGAGGAGCTGTGGGAGGAGCGGTTCGACGCCGAGGCGCGTCAGCGCACCCCCGACGAGGGCGTCCGCTCCTTCCTGCGCGACCGGCTGGTGCACAGCAGCGCCCTGGGCCTGCTGCGCTGCGCCGAGGACCTGCTGGGAGCCCGCGACCGGGTCGAGGAGCTGGCCGCGCTGCGGCTGCCCGCCCTGGTGATGTACGGCGAGAACGACGACGCGTGGGAGCCCTCCCTCCAGGAGGACATGGCCAAGCGGTTGGACGCCAGGCGGATCGTGGTGCCCGGCGCGGGCCACTCCCCCAACGTGGAGGCCCCCGAGACCACGGCCAGCGCGTTCACCGCGTTCTGGAACGAGGTGGAGTCGGTCGGCCGCCGCTGACCGCGCACGCCGCGGCGCCCCGGTCCCCGCGAGGGGGCCGGGGCGCCGTGGTGTCCGGACGGGTGCGGACCCCGGGCGGGGTCAGACCCAGGAGTCGAAGTTCTTGCTCTCGGCGACCACGTTGGTGGCCGGGCCGCGGTCGGGCAGGATGCGGGTGTCCGGGGGCAGCGACAGCAGCGATTCGCCGATGGAGGCGAGCTGGGTCGTGTAGTCGATGTAGGTGTTGCCCACCATGCCGGGCTCGCCCTTGCGCAGGGTGTCGCCGGAGAAGACGACGCCGAGCTGGCTGATGGAGTAGCCGACGGTGCCCGGGGAGGTGCCGGGCAGGGCCACGACGTCGATCTGGAGGTCGCCGATGGTCATGGAACCGCCGCCCTCGACCTCGTAGTCGGGGCGGTGCTCGGCGCCGTGCTGACGGCGCCACAGGCGCATCTCGCGGGGGTGCAGGGCGACCGGGGCCTCGGTCTCCTCGACGATCTTCACCGCGGACTCGATGTGCGGGGCGTAGGCGTTGGTGCAGGCCACGAGGTAGACCTCGCGCTCGCCCACGGCCTCCAGGACGGCCTCGGCGTCGGGGCCCGGGTCGATGACGATGACGCCGTCGTCGTCGGCCTGGACGATCCAGGTGTTGCCGATGTACTCGAACTTCTCGTCGTCGAACTCGAAGGTGACCGCGGCGCGGACCCGGGTGATGCCCTCGGAGTCGGGACCGGTGACACCGGCCTCCTCGGTGTCGTCGGCGAAGATGTCGTCGGAGGTCCCGGCCTCGTCGTCCTCGGCCTCGGAGTCGTCGTCGGAGTCCTCGCCGGTGTCCCGGTCGGCCTCCGCCTCGGCGTCGTCCCGGGAGCCCGTGTCCTCGGAGTCCGTGTCCTCGGAGTCGTCGTCCGCGTCGGCGTCGCCGGCCTCGTCGGCCTCCGCCTCCGTGTCCTCCTCCTCGGGTTTCCGGTCCTTCTCGGACTTCTCGTCCTTCTCGCCCTTGTCGGCCTTCCCGTCCTCGGTGGCCCGCGCGGCTCCGGCCGCCCCCTCGGCCTCCCCGGCCTCTTCGGCGTCCTCCGCCGTGTCGTCCACCGCGGCCTCCGCAGCGGAATCGGTGGCCTCCGGGCCGTCCTGCTTCTTCGACTTCCGCTTCCAGAACACGGCGTCAGACCTCTCACTTAGTCCGATATGGGTGATTGCGCTGCGACCATTGTCGCGCCCGCGCACGGTGGTCCGTACCGTACCGAACCCACAGGGTGAACCGACACCCTCAGCCCCTGATCAGGGGGACCCCCGTGGCCGGCGCCACCAGCTCCTCGAACGCCTCCGGCGCGGTGGTCCGGACGCCCAGGCGGTGCCCGGTGAGGGAGCCGTGGTCGTCGCTGGAGCCGGTGACCACCACTCCCAGGTCGGCGGCGACACCGCGCCAGTGGCGGGTCTGCGCGCTGTTGTGCGAGGGGTGGTCGGCCTCGATGCCGCCCAGGCCGGCGGCGGCCATGCGCTCGACCAGCTCCAGGGGCACGGACCCGTTGAGGGCGCCCTCGGCCCGGGCCGGGTGGGCCAGGGAGCACACCCCGCCCGCCGCCCGCACGAGCCGGACGGCGCGCACCGGGTCGATGGCGTACCGGGAGGCGTAGGCGGGCCCGCCGGAGCCGATCCACCGGTCGAAGGCGTCCTGTACGTCGCGGGCGGCCCCGGCCTCCACGATCGCGCGGGCCAGGTGGGGGCGGCCGATGGTGTTGGCGTCGGCGTACTCGGCGTGTCCGGCGCCCGCGATCTCCAGCACCCGTTCCCAGGTGACGTCCACCCCGTTCGCCTGGAGCTTGCGGACCATCTCCTCCGCGCGGGAGGCGCGGTCGGAGCGGACCCGGCGCAGCTCCTCGTTGAGGTCGGCGTCGTCCGGGTCGAACAGGTACGACACCAGGTGGACGCTGGAGCCCCGGTAGGCGCAGGACAGCTCCATGCCCGGGACCAGGGTGAAGCCGGGCGGCAGGACGGCGGCGGCCGCCTCGACGCCGCCGACGGTGTCGTGGTCGGTGAGGGCGAGGACGTCCAGGCCCGCGGCGACGGCGTACCCGATGACCTCCTCCGGAGCATCGCCGCCGTCGGAGACGGAACTGTGGGAGTGCAGGTCGATACGTGTCACCGGCTGATCGTACTAAGCCCCGGCCCGGATCGGGCCACCGCGCCGGGCCGGCCGGGCACCGGTCCGGCGGCCGGGGCCGCCCCGCTCAGGCGGAGCGGGGCGCCAGCGCCGACGCCAGGAACGGGCTGGGCGCGCCGAAGGGCGGCTCCAGCGCGACCCCGCCGTCCTTGATGTCGCGCAGGTCCCGCAGGGAGCCGATCTCGCACATCAGCAGGGCGGTGTCGGCGGTGGCGAACACCACCCACAGCCACTGGGAGAGCGCCTCCCCGGTGTAGCCGGCGCGCTCGCGGCCCAGGTCGAGGTTCCACAGCGGGATCTCGTGGCCCTCGAAGCGCACCTTGGCGTCGGGCGCCCGGGTGTCGAACCCGTCGCCGGCGTCGGGCCCCTCCAGGCCGGCCAGGCGGGCGCCCAGGCCGATCCCGGGGGCCTCCGCGACGACGACGGCCTCGCCGACGCCGCCCAGCGGGTCGGGTCCGGACAGGGCCACGGCGGTCGCCAGCGCCCCGCTGCGGTCGTCGCCCGCCTCGGCGAACCCGGTGACCACCCACCCGGTGGGCAGCGGCCAGGGGATCCACACCGGGACGCGGGCCTGGGGCAGGAGGGCCTCCAGGACGGCGGGGCCGGGCTGGCGGACCGGTTGCAGAGGTGTGACCGGGCCGTGTGCGTCGCACTGCCACGCGCTGGTCCACAACCCCGGAGGCCGGACCGCGCGCCCGCACCTGGGACACGAGGGATCGGTCTTCATGTCATAGCGGTCTACCCGTGTGACCTGGCCGGAAAACGCCGGTGGGCGGGCCGCGACGCGACCCGCCCACCCGTCGGGGAGGAGCCCCCGGAAGGCCGCGGCTACTGCTGATGGCGCTTCTTGTTGGCGGTGATGCGCCCGCGCTCCTTCTGGTCCAGGATGACCTTGCGGATGCGCACGTGCTCGGGGGTGACCTCCACGCACTCGTCCTCGCGGCAGAACTCCAGGGCCTGCTCCAGGGACAGCTTGCGCGGCGGCACCAGGCGCACCAGCTCGTCGCCCGTGGCCGAGCGCATGTTGGTGAGCTTCTTCTCCTTGGTGATGTTGACGTCCATGTCGTCGGCGCGGGCGTTCTCGCCGACGATCATGCCCTCGTACACCTCGGTGCCCGGCTCGACGAACAGCGTGCCGCGCTCCTGGAGGTTGAACATCGCGAACGCCACGGCGGCGCCGGCCCGGTCGGCCACCAGGGAGCCGTTGGGGCGGGTGCGCAGCTCGCCGAACCACGGCTCGAACTTCTCGAACACGTGGTGGGCGATACCGGTGCCGCGGGTCTCGGTGAGGAACTCGGTGCGGAAGCCGATGAGGCCGCGGGAGGGCACCAGCCAGTCCATGCGCACCCAGCCGGTGCCGTGGTTGACCATGTTCTCCATGCGGCCCTTGCGGACGCTGAGGAGCTGGGTGATGGCGCCCATGTACTCCTCGGGGGCGTCCACGGTCAGGCGCTCCACCGGCTCGTGGACCTTGCCGTCGATGACCTTGGTGACCACCTGCGGCTTGCCGACGGTCAGCTCGTAGCCCTCGCGGCGCATCTGCTCGACGAGGATGGCCAGCGCCAGCTCGCCGCGGCCCTGCACCTCCCAGGCGTCGGGGCGCTCGGTGGGCAGCACGCGCAGGGAGACGTTGCCGACCAGTTCCTTGTCAAGGCGGTCCTTGACCAGGCGGGCGGTGACCTTGGCGCCCTTGACCTTGCCGACCAGCGGCGAGGTGTTGGTGCCGATGGTCATGGAGATGGCCGGCTCGTCCACCGTGATGAGCGGCAGCGGGACCGGGTTCTCCAGGTCGGCGAGGGTCTCGCCGATCATGATGTCCTCGATGCCCGCGATGGCGACGATGTCGCCGGGGCCGGCCTTCTCGGCGGGCTTGCGCTCCAGGCCGTCGGTCATGAGCAGCTCGGTGATCTTGACCTGCTGGGTGGTGCCGTCGGTGCGGATCCACGCGACCTGCTGGCCCTTGCGCAGTTCGCCCTGCTGGACGCGGCACAGCGCCAGGCGGCCCAGGAACGGGGAGGCGTCGAGGTTGGTGACGTGGGCCTGGAGCGGCGCGTCCGGGACGTACTCGGGCGCCGGGATGGTGTCCAGGATGGTGGAGAACAGCGGCACCAGGTTGTCGTTGTCCGGAACGGTGCCGTTGGCCGGGCGCTCCAGGGAGGCCTTGCCGTCGCGGGCGCAGGCGTAGACGATCGGGAACTCGATCTGGGACTCGTCGGCGTCCAGGTCCATGAACAGCTCGTAGGTGTCGTCCACGACCTCGGCGATGCGGCTGTCGGGCCGGTCCACCTTGTTGATGACGAGGATGACGGGGAGCTTGGCCTTGAGGGCCTTGCGGAGCACGAAGCGGGTCTGCGGGAGCGGGCCCTCGCTGGCGTCCACGAGCAGGACCACGCCGTCGACCATCGACAGGCCGCGCTCGACCTCGCCGCCGAAGTCGGCGTGGCCCGGGGTGTCGATGATGTTGATGACCACGTCCTCGCCCTCGGGCGTGGTGTAGTGGACGGCCGTGTTCTTGGCGAGAATGGTGATGCCCTTCTCGCGCTCCAGGTCGTTGGAGTCCATCACGCGGTCGTCCACGTCCTGGTTCTCGCGGAAGACACCGGACTGCCAGAGCATGGCGTCCACGAGGGTCGTCTTACCGTGGTCGACGTGGGCCACGATGGCGACGTTGCGAAGGTCGCTACGGCGGGCGGAGCCCTGGACGGGCGTGACGGTGGACATGGAAAAGTCTCGATCTCCTGATACCGGGTAGAGACCGCAGGATGCCACGGCCCGTTGCCAGTTTATGCGGTCATGGGGGGCTGGTCGGGAAACGCACAGGTCACCCCGACTCACGCCCACAGGGTCAACGGCGGCGCGGGGCCGAATCATCCCGCGGACGCCGAGAGTTCACCCGGCGGCGGACGGAGGTTCGCCGCGGGGTGTGTCGCGGGGGGCGAGCAGGTCCCCGATCGTCCCCAGGAACGGCACGTCCGCCGGGAGCCAGTCGAGGCCGTCCAGGTCGGCGGCGGCGAGCCAGCGCAGGGACAGGTGCTCCAGGGCCCGGGGCTCGCCCTCGACGAGGTCGGCGCGCAGCAGCCGCAGCACGGCGGGCCTGGTGCGCCCCGGGGTCGCCGGGAAGGGGACGTCGGCGCCGACCGCCTCCCGGGCTCGGACCGTGACCCCCAGCTCCTCCCGGCACTCGCGCACCAGGGCGTCGGCCGGGCTCTCGCCGGGGTCGACCTTGCCGCCGGGGAACTCCCAGCGGCCGCGCAGGGCGGCGGGTTCGGCGCGCTGGGCGGCCAGGATGCGGCCATCTCGGATGATGGCCGCGCCCACGACGATCAGGGTGTCTCGGTCCACGATCCCTGAGCGTATCCGCGCAGCCGGTGCGCCAGTGCGGTGTGGCGGCGCCCGGAGGAGGCGTTGCGGACCGCCTGGGCCAGGGCGCGGCGCGAGCCGACCAGCACGACCAGGCGTTTGGCGCGGGTGACGGCGGTGTAGAGCAAGTTGCGCTGGAGCATCATCCACGAGCTGGTGGTGACCGGGATCACCACGGCCGGGTACTCGCTGCCCTGGGACCGGTGCACGGTGATGGCGTAGGCGTGGGCGAGCTCGTCGAGCTCGGCGAAGTCGTAGGCGATCTCCTCGTCCTCGTCGGTGCGCACGGTCAGCTCCTGGGCGACCGGGTCCAGGCCGGTGACGACGCCGAGGGTGCCGTTGAAGACGCCGTTGGCCCCCTTGTCGTAGTTGTTGCGGATCTGGGTGACCTTGTCGCCGACCCGGAAGACGCGGCCGCCGAAGCGGCGCTCGGGCACCCCCTCCCCCGCCGGTGTGAGGGCCTCCTGGAGCGCGGTGTTGAGGTTGCCGGCCCCGGCGGGCCCGCCCTTCATGGGGGTGAGGACCTGCACGTCGCGGCGCGGGTCCAGGCCGAAGGTGCGCGGTATGCGGCGGGCGACCACGTCGACGGCCATGGCCGCGGCGTCCTCGGACTCCTCGCAGGGGAAGAGGAAGAAGTCGCGCATGCCCTCGAAGAGCAGGGGCTCGCCGCGGTTGATCCGGTGGGCGTTGGTGACCACCCCGGACTGCTGCGCCTGCCGGAACACCCGGGTGAGGCGGACGCTGGGGAGGGGCGAGTCCTCGGCGAGCAGGTCGCGCAGCACCTGCCCGGCGCCCACCGAGGGCAGCTGGTCGACGTCGCCCACCAGCACCAGGTGGGCGCCGGGCGGGACGGCCTTGATGAGCTTGTTGGCGAGGATGAGGTCCAGCATCGACGCCTCGTCCACCACGAGCAGGTCGCAGTCCAGGGGGTTGTCGCGGTCGTAGGAGGCGTCGCCGCCCGGGCGCAGCTCCAGCAGGCGGTGGACGGTGGCGGCCTCGTGCCCGGTCAGCTCGGTGAGGCGCTTGGCCGCCCGGCCCGTGGGGGCGGCCAGCACCACCTTGGCGCCCTTGACGGCGGCGAGGGTGACGATGGAGGCGACCGTGAAGGACTTGCCGCAGCCGGGGCCTCCGGTGAGGACGCCGACCTTGCGGGTGAGCGCCTGGATCACGGCGGCGCGCTGCTCCTCGGCGAGCTCGGTTCCGGTGCGCCTGTGCAGCCAGTCCAGGGCGACGTCCCAGTCCACGTCCGCGAAGGCGGGCATGCGGTCGTGCGGGTGGTTCAGCAGGGTGAGCAGTCCGGCGGCGGCGCCGACCTCGGCGCGGTGGAAGGGCACCAGGTGGATCGCCCGCACCGGCCCGCCGTCGGGGCCGGGGACCTCCTCCCGGACCACGCCCTCCTCCTCCACCAGCCGGGACAGGCACTCGATGACCAGGCCGGAGTCGACGCCCAGGATCTTGACGGCGGCGGAGATGAGCTTCTCCTCCGGCAGGTGGCAGTGCCCGTCGCCGGTGGACTCCGAGAGGGTGAACTGGATGCCCGCCATGACGCGCTGGGGGCTGTCGTGGGGGATGCCGACGGCCTGCGCGATGGTGTCGGCGGTCTTGAAGCCGATGCCCCACACGTCGGTCGCCAGGCGGTAGGGCTCCTTCTGGACGACCTCGATGGAGGCCTCGCCGTACTTCTTGAAGATGCGCACCGCGAGCGAGGTGCTGACCTGGACGCCCTGGAGGAAGACCATGACCTCCTTGATGGCCTTCTGCTCCTCCCACGCCTCGGCGATGAGCCTCGTCCGCTTCGGGCCCAGTCCGGGCACCTCGATGAGGCGCCCGGGCTCCTGCTCGATGACGTCGAGGGCGTCGGTCCCGAAGTGCCCGACGATGCGCTCGGCCATCTTGGGGCCGATGCCCTTGATCAGGCCCGAGCCCAGGTAGCGGCGGATGCCCTGGACGGTGGCGGGGAGCACGGTGGTGTAGTCGTCCACGTGGAACTGGCGGCCGTACTGGGGGTGGGAGCCCCACCGGCCGTGCATGCGCAGGGCCTCGCCCGGCTGCACGCCCATGAGGGCGCCGACCACGGTGAGCAGGTCGGCGGAGCCGCGCCCGGTGTCGACGCGGGCGACGGTGTAGCCGGTCTCCTCGTTGGCGTAGGTGATGCGCTCCAGGACGCCCTGGACGACGGCGGGGGCGCGCTTCTCCTCGGGCACCCGGGTTCCTCTCCGTCAGCCGGCCTCGGGCAGGCCGTCGCCGAGCGCGGCCAGCACGCGCTCCCGGTCGGCCCTGCGCAGCCCGCGGGCGACCAGCACGTAGGAGTCGCGCAGCATCTCCAGGATCTCGTCCTCGGGGACGGTGCCGTCCAGGGTGACGGTGTTCCAGTGGTCCTTGTTCATGTGGTAGCCGGGCGTGACGCCGGGGAAGCGGTCGCGCAGCTCCAGGGCGTGCAGGGGGTCGCACTTGAGGTTGACACGGGGGTCCTCCCCCTCCCACAGCAGGGTGAACATCCGGTCGCACACCTTGTGGACGAGGATGCCGGGACCGAAGGGCTCGGTCTCCACGGCCTCGGGGAACCACAGGGCGGCGTCGACGAAACGGGCGGGTTTCACGGCGGCCTCCTCTCCTCCCCCGAGCCTGCCAGACCCCGCCGACGTTCGGGAACGCCTCCCGACCCCCGGGCCGGGGCGGGTGCCGCCGCGGTCAGGGGCGGGGCCGTTCGGGGCCGGTGAGGTCGGACAGGCGCAGGGCGAGTTCCTGGGCGCGGACCAGGGAGGCCAGCGCCTCGTCGTGGAGGCCGTGGGCGGCGCCGGACTCCAGGACCCGGTCGGTGATCGCGTCGAACTCGCGCGCCGAGGCGGCGTCGGCGCGTTCGGCCTCGAAGGAGCGCACACCCGCCGCGTACTCCTCCAGGAGCCCGATCCGCCTTTCGAGGTGGCCGCGCTCCTCGGCCAGGGCGGCGCGGGCCCGCTCGGCCGCGGCCCGGGAGCGCTCGCCCGCGATCGGGGTGCCGTCGGCGCGGGCCGCCTCGCCGGACAGGCGGGCCAGGCCGCGGGCGATGGTCCACTCGGTCTCGGCCAGCACCACCCGGTTGCGAACGGTGTCGAGGAGCAGCCCTTCGCGGTGCGGCGCCGACTCCAGGACGGCGTCCACGGCGGCGCGGGTGCGCTCCAGCAGCACCCGGTACTCCCCCTCCACCTGCTCCTGGAGGACGTAGTGGTCGGCCAGGGACTCCAGGACACGACGGGGATCGCGGCGCTCGCGTTCCCGGTCGGCCAGGTGCGAGGAGACCGTGATGACGGCGAGCAGGACCGCGGCCACGGGGATGTACGCGATAAGGGGCGGATCCGCCGAAGGGAGCAGAACGGCCAGGAATGCGATGGCCGCCGCGTAGACCACCCGCGGGGCGGTCCAGCGCCTCCCCCGGGGTCCGGGCCCCGCTCCGGGGTCGGCCAGCGCCACCAGCAGTGCCTGTTTGCGGTCGCCCGACAGCCCGGGGTCCAGGGTCACCCGTTCCGGGCGCGGGTCCTGGAGGCGCGCGCGGACCTCGTGGCCGAGGGGGGTCAGCCCCAGGAACCCCTGGCGGGTGCGCTCCGCGAGGCCCAGGTCGATGAGCGCCGCGTTGCCGGGCGCCCCCAGGTACACCGGCGACCACACGTGCGGGGCGTCCGGCAGCGGGGAGGCTCCCAGCACCGCCTCGGCCAGCCCGCGGCTCAGGGGGATCGTGCGACCGTCGGCGAGTGTGACGTCCAAGCGGTTCCTCTGGGGGAAGGGGGATTCCGTCCTCCTTTATATCGAACGGGCGGTCCGCGGTCCCGGTTTCGGACGGGGCCCCGCGGATAGACTCCCGCCACGTCCCCCGTGATCGGAGTCCCCATGAAGGCGCGCGGCATCCGCAGGCTCCACCCCCTGGAACCCGGCGACCCGGAGGAGGTCGGCGGCCACCGGATCGTGGGCCGGGTCGGCTCCGGGGGCATGGGCACCGTCTACGCCGCGGCCTCCCCCGGGAGCGGCGGCTACATGGCGGTCAAGGTGATCCACCCCGAGCAGGCGTCCGACCACCGGTTCCGGGACCGGTTCGCCCTGGAGGCGCGGCTGCTGGCGCGGGTGAACAGCCCCTCGGTGGCGCGGTTCGTGCGCGCCGACGTGCAGGCCGACCTGCCGTGGATGATCACCGAGTACGTGCCCGGCCCGACGCTGCGCCACCACGTGGAGCGGTTCGGCCGGCTGAAGAAGGGGATGCTGCTCGGGGTCGCCGCGGGCACCGCCGAGGCCCTGCGCGCCATCCACGCCGCCGGGGTGGTCCACCGGGACCTCAAGCCGAGCAACGTGGTGCTGTCGGCGAAGGGCCCCAAGCTGGTGGACTTCGGGATCGCGCACCCGGTGGAGGACCCCGACCCCACCAAGTGGATCCGGCTGCGGCGGATGCGCCGCGCCTACCGCGACCTCGGGCTGCCCTCGCCCGAGACCCTGCCCGACCGGCGGGTCGCCGCCTGGGTGGACAAGCTGGGCACCCCCGGGTGGATCAGCCCCGAGCAGTACTCCCGCCAGCCCACCACGCAGGGCTCGGACGTGTTCCTGTGGGGGGCGACGGTGGCGTTCGCCGCGCTGGGCCACGACCCGTTCGGCCGGGCCGACGCCAGGGAGATGGCCCGGCGGGTGCTGTTCGAGGAGCCCGACCTGGAGTACCTGCCGCCGGGGCTGAAGAAGGTGGTCGAGGCGGCCGTGGCCAAGGACCCCGGGGAGCGGCCGGACGCGGGCGGGCTGCTGCGCGGGGTGCTGGCCCTGGACGGTGCGGCGACGGTGCGCGAGCTGCTGGAGCGGTCCTGGACGGAGGTGGCGGTGCGCCCGCCGGAGCCGCCCCGGCAGGGGCTGCGCCTCTTCGGTCAGAGCAGGCCGTAGTGGGCGCGGGCGTCGCGCCCGAACATGACGGCGATCATGTACACCGCGAAGCCCAGCGGCACGACGGCCTCCCAGGCGCCGGCGAACAGGTTCCAGGCGAGCAGCGCCCCCGCGGCGCCGTGGAAGAGCACCACGCCCCAGAAGACGCCGACCGTGCGCCGCCTGATGCGGGCGGCCAGCAGGGTGGACAGCACCCCGTAGACGCCGGTGACGAGGGCCAGGACGAGGATCATGGCCCGCATGGCCTCCACACCCAGCTCCAGTCGCACGCCCTGCTGGGCGAGCGCCTCGGCCTGGACGGCCAGCGCCTCCTCCATCTGCTCCTGGGGCAGGACCAGACCCTGGAGGAAGAGCAGCGCCATCGCGATGCCGCAGGCCCCGCCGATGAACATGAGGATGCGCACGACCGCCACCCGCCGGGGCAGGGGCGCGTCCGGGCGCAGGGCGGCGAAGCTCGCCTCGAAGTCGGGAAGGCCCCCATGCTCGGGCTCGTAGGGGTCCTTGCCAGGGGGAGCCACGACCGTCCTCCAAGGGGTTTCGGGGTCACCGGCACCCCTCATGGTAGGGGCCGGGGGTGGGACGAGGTGCAGGACCCGGTGATACGGACGGGTCGAAAAATCTGCTTCAGTCCGACAGATTCTACAAATCGTAACCCTGGGGCCCATGACCCCCGGAGCGATCACATCTAGGGTTGCGTCTCTGGGCCCGCTTCCACCCCGAGCGGCACATCACGACGATCCCCCGATCCCCCACGAAGGAGCACGGAACCCATGTCCAGACTCGTGCGCGCCTCGGCCGCACTGATGCTGACCGGCGCTTTCACGGTGCCGTTGGCCCCCGCGGCGGGAGCCGCCCCGATGGAGCCCGCGGGCGACACCGCGTTCACGCTGTCGCTCCTGCACGCCAACGACCCGGAGTCTCAGCTGCTGGCCGCCTCCGGACAGGAGGACTTCGGCGGCGCCGCCCGGTTCACCACCCTCGTCAACGAGCTGCGCGCGGCGGAGGAGTCGGGGGCCCTGGCCGGTGCGGACGAGGCCGAGGACCGCGGTGTGGTGACCGTCAACTCCGGCGACATGTACCTGCCCGGCCCGGAGTTCGCCGCCTCCCGCGAGGACGGCGCCCCGTTCTACGACGCGGTGGCCGCGCGGTACGCGGGCTACGACGCGGTCTCCATGGGCAACCACGAGTTCGACTTCGGCCCGGACGTGTACGCCGAGTTCATCGAGCAGCTGCCGGACGTCCCGGTGGTGGCCGCCAACGTGGACGTCTCCAAGGAGCCGTCGCTGGCCGCCCTGGAGGAGGCCGGGCGGATCGCGCCCAGCACCGTCGTCGAGACGGGCGGGGAGCAGGTCGGCATCGTCGGTGCGCTGTACCCGCCGCTGGCCACCATCACCAGCCCGCGCGGCGTGGTGGTCGAGGACCTCGTCGCCCCGGTCCAGGCCGAGGTCGACCGCCTCGACGCGGCGGGCGTGGACAAGATCATCATGATCTCGCACCTGCAGAACATCACCTACGAGGAGCGGGTCGCCCGGGAGCTGACCGGGATCGACGCGATCGTCTCGGGCGGCGGCCACGAGGTCATGGCCAACGCGGACGACGCCCTGGTCCCCGGTGACGAGGTCACCGTCCACCCGGACACCGGGCAGCCGCTGTCCTACCCGCTGCTCGCCACGAACCCGGACGGCGAGACCGTGCCGATCGTCACCGCGGGCTCCAACTACAAGTACGTGGGCCTGCTGGTCCTGAACTTCGACGCCGAGGGCAACGTGACGTCGGTGTCGGACCGCTCCGGCGCCGTCCGCGTCTCGGGCACCGGCGACGACGCGGTCGCCCCGCACCCCGAGGTCGAGGCGCAGGTCACCAAGCCGGTCTCCGACCACGTGGCCGAGCTGGCCGAGACCGTGGTCGCCCAGAGCGAGGTGGACCTCAACGGCGTCCAGAACCCGGGCGTCCGGACCCAGGAGACCAACCTGGGGAACCTGGTGGCCGACGGGCTGCTGGACACCGGCGTCCGCAACGCCGCGCAGTACGGGGTGCCCGAGCCGCAGATCGGCATCCAGAACGGCGGCGGCATCCGCAACGCCTCGGTGATCCCGGCCGGGCCGCTGACCGCGCTGGACACCTACGCCATCGCCCCGTTCGCCAACCAGGTGGCCGTGGTGCCCGACCTCCCGCGCTCCCAGATCAAGGAGCTGCTGGAGCAGGGCGTGGCCGCCGCCCCGACGGCCAGCGGCGCCTTCATGCAGGTGGCGGGCGTGAACTTCGCCTACGACCCGGAGCGGACCGCCCAGGTGGCGGCGGCGGACGGCACCATCACGACACCGGGCGAGCGGGTCCGCAACGTGATCCTGCACGACGGAACGGTGATCGTGGAGGACGGCGAGGTCGTGGACGGCGACCCGGTCACCGTGGTGACCAACGACTTCTCCGCCCGGGGCGGCGACCTGTACCCCTTCCGCGGGGCGGACTACACCGTGGTGGGCTCCACCTACCAGGGTGCTCTGGAGCGCCTGGTCACCGGCACCCTGGACGGCCGGATCACCGAGGCCGCCTACCCCGAGGGCGGTTCCGGCCGCATCATCGTGGGCGAGGAGGCGACCGTCCCCGAGCCGGGCACCGGGCCGAGCCCGTCCCCCTCCCCGTCCCCGTCGCCCTCCCCCACGGACGGCCCCACGGCCGGACCGACCGACGGGCCGAGCGGCAAGCCCTCCGACCCGGCGAGCCAGAGCCCCAAGCCGGGGAACGGCAACGGCTCGCTGCCCAGGACCGGCACCGCGGTCCTCGGCCTGGTCGCGGCGGCCGTGGTCGCGGCCGGTGCGGGCGGCGCGGCCCTGTACCTGGGCCGCAAGCGCAAGGCGGCGCCGGCGGACGACACCGCTCCGGACGCCTGACCCCGTGAGCCGAGGGCCCCGCCGGATCCGTCCGGCGGGGCCCTTCCGCGTTCCGGGGCCGGTGCCCCGGGTCAGCAGCGGGGCAGGCCCTCGACGGGCTTCCACGGCTCGGCGACGCGCAGGGCGGTGGCGCTGACGAACACGTCGCGGTTGCCGGTGTCGTCGTCGGTGAGCACCCACCAGGTGGAGAACGCGCCCTCGCCGTCGGAGTGGGCGGTGCCCTCGGTCTGGCAGAAGAAGTAGTGCCGGCCGGCCCACAGCCAGCCGCTGGTGGCGTAGCGGGTGTCCGCCGACCAGTAGGAGCGGGCGTCGCGCCAGGTCGTGTAGTAGTGGCGGACGGAGAGGGCGCCGCGCTCCGCGGCGGCCGTGCCGGCCGGCTCCCGGGCGTCCTGTGCGGCGGTGGCCGGGGCCGCCAGGGTCAGGGGCAGGGCCAGGGCGACGGCGGCGGCCGCGGCGCGCAGAGTGCCTGCTCGGGTCATCGGAATGCTCCTCGGCTCCCCGGGCACCGGTCGCCGGCGCGGGGCGGATGATCCTGCTGGAATGGGACGACGGACGGCGATAACCATCCATCACCATATTGTCACTCAGAGTGAACAATTCCCCCGTCGCGACACGTGCACGACTTCGGCCCGCGCGTTCTCCCCGTGAACCCGGGCCGCCGGGATGGCGCCGCTTTTCCTTCCGGATCACCCCTTGCCCCAGGAAACGACCGCCGACTCCGGGAAACGGTGACCCCACGGCGCACACCGGCCACCGAACGCACACCACTTCACCAAGAACCGGGTTTTCACCAAGCAAGGGCAAAGAAAGCACACGAATTGAGCAACTGAACTATTTGTCCGGTATGCGAATACCGTATTTTCGGCCAACCTTGGGCCATCCGGCGCGCATAATAGGGAAATGCGTGACCCCGGACCTACGATCGACATCATGACCTGCGTTTTGCTGGCCGAAGACGATGTCTCGATCTCCGAGCCTCTCGCGCGCGCACTCCGACGCGAGGGCTACACGGTGGACGTGACCGTCAACGGCATTGAGACACTCGACCGTGCCCGTGCGGGGGACATCGATCTGATGGTCCTCGACCTGGGTCTGCCCGAGATGGACGGGCTCGAAGTGGCGCGTCGGCTGCGAGCCGAGGGCCACGGAACGCCGATCCTCATCCTGACCGCCCGCGCCGACGAGGTCGACACCGTGGTCGGCCTCGACGCCGGCGCCGACGACTACGTCACCAAGCCCTTCCGGCTGGCCGAGCTGCTGGCCCGGGTGCGCGCGCTGCTGCGCCGGGGCGGGGCGGAGGTGCCCGTCGTCCACGGCGTGCGCATCGACAACGACTCCCGCCGGGCCTGGCTGGGCGAGCGCGAGCTCCAGCTCACCACCAAGGAGTTCGACCTGCTGCGCGTGCTGGTGCGCGACGCGGGCAAGGTCGTCACACGCGAGCAGATCATGCGCGAGGTGTGGGACACCAACTGGTGGGGCTCGACCAAGACCCTCGACATGCACATCTCCTGGCTGCGGCGCAAGCTCGGCGACGACGCCAACCAGCCGTCGTACATCACGACCGTCCGGGGCGTCGGCTTCCGCTTCGAGCGGGACTGATCGGACCGTGTGTCCGACGCGCCTCGGCCGTCTCCCGGTCGGACGAACATGAGGTGACATGCGCAGGCGGATGGTTTTCTCCACCCTGGTGGTGACCGTCATCGCCGTCATGCTGCTCGGCCTGCCCCTGGGTGCGCTCACCTACAAGCTGGTGCACGACGAGAGCAGTCGCGCCCTGTTGGGCGAGGCCGAGCTGATCGGCGCCGAGAGCGACACCATGTTGGAGATCCACGGCGAGATCAACCTCGCCGAGTTCGACCGGGACCACCCCGAACGGTTCATCCGGATCACGACGGCGGACGGTTCGAGCACCGTGACGGCCGGGAACCCCGCCCTGGACCCGAACGCGCCGGAGGCCCCGCCCCTGCTGCGGGCCACGGCCACGACCGGGCGGGGCACGGTGGTCGAGGTGTGGATGAGCGGCGAGGTGGTCCAGCAGAGCGTGGTGCGCGCCTGGCTGGGCATCGCCTCGCTGTCCCTGCTGGCGATCGGCGTGGCGGTGGGCCTGTCGATGTTCCAGGCCCGGAGGCTCACGCTGCCGCTGGTCGACCTGGCGGCCACCGCCGAGCGCCTGGGGTCGGGGGTGACCACGCCGTGGGGCCACCGCTACGGCATCCCGGAGGCCGACCGGGTCGCCGAGGTGCTGGACCGCAGCGCCGAGCGCATCGCCGGGCTGATCGCGACCGAGCGCCACTTCGCCACCGATGCCTCCCACCAGCTGCGCACCCCGCTCACGGCGCTGACCATGCGCCTGGAGGAGATCGTCGCCGAGGCCGACGACCCCGACGTGGTCCGGGAGGAGGGCGAGGCCGCCCTCGCCCAGACCGAGCGGCTGGTGGAGACCGTCGAGAGCCTGCTGGGCCGGGCCCGCAAGAGCCAGAACCCGGAGGTGGAGGCGGTCCAGCTGGACCCGGTCCTCAACCACCTCCAGGCCGAGTGGGCCCCGGTCTTCCAGCAGGAGAACCGCAAGCTCCTGGTGACCGGGTCGCCGGGGCTGACCGCGATGACCGTGCCCACCGACCTGGCCCAGATCCTGGCGACCCTGGTGGAGAACGCCTACAAGCACGGGGCGGGCACGGTGACGATCCGCCGCATCGACACCGGGCAGTCGGTGCGCATCGAGGTCAGCGACGAGGGCGAGGGCGTGCCCGAGCACCTGTCCGGCCGGATCTTCGAACGGGAGGTCAGCGGGGGCGGCGGCACCGGGCTGGGGCTGGCCCTGGCCCGGCACATCGCCGAGTCCGAGGGCGCCCGGATCGAGCTGGTGCAGGCCCGGCCGACCACCTTCGCGCTGTTCCTGCCCGCCGGGGCCGGCGGCCTGTCCAAGATGACCGGCCCCGTATGACCCGCCCCGCGGCCGCGGACGGCCCGCTCCCGGCGGGTCCCGCGGGCCGCGGGACCCGCCGGGAGCGGTGGCGTGCGGCGGCGGACGGCGTGCTCAGGCTCCGGCCGGGACCGGGACCTTGCCCCGCACCACCAGGTCGGTCCACAGCGACCGGACCCGGCCCAGGCCGTACGCCTTGACCACCTCGGCGCGGGCCCGCTCGGCCTCGGCCGCGAACCGCCCCTCCCGCACCGTCGCGTGGATGGCCTCGGCCATCGCCACCGCGTCGCCGTGGATCCAGTGCGGGTCGTAGATGGTGTCGGACCCGGGCCAGGGCAGCAGGGCGGGCACGCCGCCCGAGGCGGCGCACTCGGCCGGAGCCAGGTGGAACGACTCGTCGTCGCTGGTGGAGAGCATAAACCCGACCCGGCGCAGCCAGGTGGCCACATCGGGGCCGAACGGGTCGAACACCACCGCCCCGGCCAGGTTCTCGTCGCGCTGGATCCGCCGGTAGACGCGCTCGAAGTAGGCGCGCTCCTCCGGGCGGTTCCAGATCCACCAGTAGTCCCAGGGCTGCTTGGTCTTGACCGACATCGTGTAGCGCGGGTCCATGCGGCGCAGCTCCGCCAGCACGTCCAGGCCCCGGTCCAGCCGCTTGCGGGAGGGCGCGATGCCGATCATGCCCAGGGAGTACTCCGCCCCCGGGAGCTTGGGCCGGGCCAGCTGCTCGTCGTCGACCCAGTTGGGGACCACCACGACCTTGTCGGCGGGCCAGCCGGTGATCTCCCGGGTGAGGTCGGCGTAGTGCGGGCTGACGCACACCACCGCGTCGACCTTGTCGATGTCGAGCTTGCGCGGCCACTCCGCGTACAGCTCGAACCGGTGCAGGCGGACGATGAGCCGCTGGTCGGGCCGCTTCCACTTGGCGTAGAACAGGGCGTTGGGCCCGCACCACTCGCAGATGACCACGTCGGCCCATCCGGCCAGCTCCCGGGACCGGTACTGATCGTGGGTGCCCAGCCCCTCCCACTCGTCCATGCGCACGTCCAGGCCGGGCAGCGAGGACAGGTACTCGGCGAGCCGGGTGAAGAACTTCATGTCGTGCCCGGCCACGACCACCTTGAGCGGGCGCTCGGTGTCCGCGCCGGCGGGGGCGGGCGGCAGCGCCTCGGCGAGGTGGCCGCGCAGGCGCTCGGCGGCGCGCTCCAGCGTGTGGTCCTCGGCGGCGGCCCGGCAGCGGGCGGCCGCGTCGGCGTACACGGAGCGGTCGTGGTAGGCGCGGGCGACCGCCTCGGCCACCGAGTCCAGGTCGGCCCCGGCGAACAGCGGGTAGTCGGCGCCCAGCATGGCCTCGTGCATGGGGGTGCGGTTGAGGATCACCGGCAGGCCCAGCGCGCCCAGTTCGAGGACCTTGGTGGACAGCTCCAGGCTGGCGTCCATGGAGGGGTCGCGCCAGGACAGGCCGAAGTCGCACTCGGCGGAGGCGCGCAGCGCGTCGGCGCGCGGCATGCCGCCCCGCCAGTCCACGCCCGGGGTGTTCTCCAGGGCCTTGCGCATGCGCTTGGACCAGTCGGCGGGGTCCGCGTGGACCTTGTCGCCGATCATCACCAGCTCGGCGTCCACACCGCGGCGTTCCAGGGCGGCCGGGAGCCCGGTCATCTCCAGGGTGTTCCAGGCCGGGGCGAACTTGCCGGTGTAGGCCAGGCGGGCGCGGGCGTGCACCTGCCCGTCGGCGCGGGCGTCCTCGGGGACCACGACCACCGGCGGGAACAGCACCGAGCGGCCGCAGGCGGCGGGCACCGACGACTCCAGGAAGGCGCGCAGCTCCTCGGTCTGGCAGAGCAGGAACCGGGAGGCCAGGGCGATCTCGGTGAGCTCGGCGACCGCGGTGGCGGTGAGCCCGTCCACGGCGTGCGGGAAGTCGGTGAGGTAGGTCCACAGCCGTCCGGCCAGGGACTCCTCCTGGGCGGCCAGCCCGGCCAGCCGCTTGCCGCGCACGACCACGAGGTCGAACGGGGTCCGCTCGTGCCGGGAGACCAGCAGGGACACGGCCTGCTCGGGGGTGAGGCCGCGCGGCCCGGCGTCGGGGACCAGCTTGTCCTCGTAGGGGCGCAGCAGGCGGATGCCGGGCGCCCCCGCCAGCGGCGCGATGAGGCGGTCGGTGCGCACGGGGGCCTTCAACAGCAGGGTGACCTCGCATCCGGCGGCGGCCAGGGCCTGCGCCATCGACTGCGCCCAGATCGCTGAACCGTCGATGATGTTCAGGTCCACGTCCCCGTACAAGAGTGCGCGCGGAGGAGGTGTGCTCACGTTCTTCCCTTCGGATGCTTGCGGATGGCCCGTACCGGGCGGTCGAGGCGGCCGGGGGTCATCCGACGGCGCCGGTCGGGGCGTCCGCCGCGGTGTGGGCGGGTCCCCTGGCGTCCCGGTCGGTCCCGGGGCCGTGGTCGGGGCCCAGGGCCAGGAGGCGGGTGCCGCGGCGGTTCCACTCCGCCGGGTTCCAGCCCCGCCGCACCAGGGCGGTGCGGGCCAGCTCCGGGGTCAGGGAGCTGACGAAGACGTACTGCTCGCCGGTGGGGCGGTCGAAGAGGCCGCGGTCCCCCGCCGCGGCGGCCGGGGCGGCGACCGTGCCCACGGCGTCGGCGTCGGAGCACTCCACGGCGCAGACCAGGTCCACCAGGCGGTCCGGACCCACCGGACCGGTCCACAGGTGGGCCCAGGGCGCGGTGGCGCGGTCGGCCAGGACGGCCCACCGCTCGGGGCCCAGCCCGCCCAGGTGGACGGTGCGGTCGTCGCCCCGGGTCAGCTCCTCGGGGGTGTCCGGGGTGCTGAACCGGGCCGTGCGGACGGTGACGCCCTCGGAGCGCAGGCGCTGGACGCCGGGCAGGCGGCCGGCGGTGTCGGGGACGACGACCTCGGCCGGACGCAGGCGCGAGGCCAGCAGGGAGTCGGCCAGGTCCTCGGCCTCGGACTCCCCCGCCGGGTCGGCCAGGACGGCGACGGCGCGGCCGCGCAGGGGCAGCTCGGGGCCGGGCGTGCCGGGCGGGAAGTCCAACCCGGCGAGGATCTCGGCGAGCCGGACCGGGGTGGCGTCGGCGAGGAAGACCTCGCGGAGCATGGTGCGCTGCTCGGAGGCTGTGGGCGCGGCGGCGCGCAGCCGGGGCACGGTGACGGCCAGTCCCTCGGTCTCGCCGGTCTCCTCGGCGACCGGGTCGTGCGGGACGGGCCGGGTACCGCAGGCCTGGGCGCGGCGGCCCAGCGCCTCGGCGCGCGGGCCCCGGGCGGGGACCACGGCGACGCGTGCGGCCCGCAGGGCGTCGGCCAGGCCGGGGGCGTCGGCGTCGACCGCCCCGGCGCCCAGCCCGGTGAGGATGTCGGGGACCGGCTCGGCCGGGGTGTCGCGGACGAACACGGTCTCGGGGCCCTCGGCCAGCTCGGCCGCGACCGGGTTGAACAGGTGCAGGGGCACCCCCGCGTCGCCCCGGTGGACGCGGGTGAAGCCCAGGGCGCGCAGGCCCGGTGCGGTGGGCGCGTCGTCCAGGAGCAGGGTGGGGATGCCGCGGGCGGCCGCGGACTCCAGTACCCAGTGCAGCGCGCGGGTGCGGTCCGCCGCGGCGGGGTCGCCCACGTGCGCCCACGGCGAGCCGGGTGCCGCGGCGGAGGCGGAGACCAGGACGAGGTCGACGTCGACGCCGTCCATGACGATCTGCGCGTCGTGGGGGCGCAGCGGGATCGAGCGGATGTAGGGGTCCAGGGCGCGCTGGACCTGCGGCCCCAGGGCGGTGGCGGCGATGAGCAGGTCGGAGGCCCCGCCGGCGGCCCCGGCCAGCAGGCGGGCCTCCTGGCGGTCGGCGTCGAAGGAGCGCACCGGCTCTGCGCCGGGGCGCCGCTGCTGCTGGGAGTGGCGGGTGGTGCCGCTGCGCCGCCACAGGCGGTAGAGGTCGCGCGGGAGGCGGACCAGGGAACGGCCGGGCTTCTTGGCCGCGGCGGTGAGCGCGCGCCCCACCTGCAGCGACGTGGAGTCCTCCAGCGCCGCAAGGCGGGCGCGGGCCTCCTGGAGCTGGGCCTCGCGTTCGGCCAGGGCCTGCCTGAGCTGTTCGGTCTGGCTCTGTTCACGCCGTTTCACGGTCTGCCACCTTGTGTTCGGATCGGATCGGCGGAACCGCCGGGATCACCGTGCGGGAGCACCCCGTCGGGTGGGGTCCGCGCCGGGTCCCGGGACGGGTCCGGATGCCCTTGGTGAGCCGTGTCGCGGGCTCGCGGGGCGCGGTCGGTGGTGTGTGCTGGTACGACACGGCGGCTCACCTGCCCCTCTGTCGGGGAACGGTACCGCCGGAAGAGGGCGGAACGGTGGATTCGCCCGCCTTGTGTCGTGTCGGGCCCTGGGCCGGGTGCCCTGCCGGGTACCGCCGCGGCGCACCGCCGGACCCGGCGTCGTCCGCCGGGGGACGGGGGCCGGGGGCTCTTCGGGAAGGAAGGGGACGGGGCATGGGATCACCTGGACCACTGGGTCAGGACGGCGGCGATGCGCTCACCGGCGCGGCCGTCCCACAGGGGCGGGGTCGTGTCGAGCAGTGCCTCGGAGCCGTGGCCGTGCAGGACCTTGGTGACGGCCTGGAGCAGGTCGGCCTCGGTGACGAGGCGGTTGGTGCCGTGGGTGATGGTGATGGGCCGTTCGGTGTTGGGGCGCAGGGTCAGGCAGGGGACCCCCAGGACGGTGGTCTCCTCCTGCACGCCGCCCGAGTCGGTGACGACGGCCTCGGAGCCGCGGACCAGGGCGACGAAGTCGAGGTAGCCGAGGGGCTCCAGGAGGTGGACGCGGGGGTGGTCGCCCAGCCCGGCGCGGTCGAAGGCCGCCTTGCCGCGCGGGTGCACCGGCATGACCACGTCCACGAGGTCGGCGATCTCGTGCAGGCGGGCGACCAGCAGCGCCACCGTGTCGGGGTCGTCGACGTTGGCCGGGCGGTGCAGGGTGGCGGCGACGTAGCGCTCGGGCAGGCCCAGGCGGGCGCGCAGGGCCTCGGCGTCGAACCGGTCGAGGTTGGCCAGCAGGGTGTCGATCATGGGGTTGCCGACCAGGTGGACCCGGTCCGGGGAGATTCCCTCGGCGGCCAGGTGGCCGATCGCCTCCGGCGAGGTGGCGAAGCACAGGTCGCTGAGCTGGTCGGTGACCCGGCGGTTGACCTCCTCCGGCATCGTGTTGTCGAAGGAGCGCAGGCCCGCCTCGACGTGCGCCACCGGGATGTGCAGCTTGGCGGAGACCAGGGCCGCGGCGACCGTGGAGTTCACGTCGCCGTACACGACGACGATCCCGGGCTCGCGGGCGGTGAACTCCTGCTCCAGTCCGACCATGAGCGCCGCCGTCTGCGCGGCGTGCGAGCCCGAGCCCACGCCCAGGTCGACGTCGGGGGTGGGCAGGCCCAGGTCGCGGAAGAACACCGCGGACATGCGGTCGTCGTAGTGCTGGCCGGTGTGCACCACCGCCTGGTGGGCTCCGCGGTCGCGCAGGGCGGAGACGACGGGGGCGGCCTTGACGAAGTTGGGGCGGGCACCGACCACGTGAACGATCGCGGTGTCCCGGCTGCCCAGGGGGGCGCTCGCTGCCACGGCTCTCTGGTCTCCTTCTGTTCGTCGTTCGGCCCCACCGGTTCCGGTGGGGCCGTGGCGGTCCGGTGGGGCGTTCCTCGCCGGGACGTCCCGTCCGTGTCGCCGTGGTGTCACCATCCGGCCACATCCGCGTGGTTGGGTGACTGACCGTGCATGACATCCCTGTTTCCGAAGCGCCCCGTCCCCGGACCCGCAGGCTGCGGGCGGTGACGTTCACCGCGTCGACGGCCTGGCGCCACCTGCGCTCCGACCCCGCCCGGACGCCGCTGCTCGCGCTGCGGCTGATGCCGGGGCCGGTCCGGCGCGCGGCGCGCGGCGCGGCCGCCCGGGTGGGCGGTCAGGCCCGCGCCTACGCCCTGTGGGACGAGGGGCGCCGGGCCGAGGCGCGCGAGGCGGTGCTCGCCGCCGCGTCCGGTGCCGGGCCCCGCAGGGTGGGGCGCCTGGTGGCGGCCTGCCTGGCCGCCGGGGACACCCGGACGGCGCGCGAACTGCTCGAACGCCTTCCTTCGGGGCCGGTCCGCGACCGGGCCGTCCACCGGACGGACCTGGCCACGGGGCGGGCCGTCGCCGCGTCCCCGTCGCCCGTCCACCACGGGATCACGTTAACCCGCGATGCCCCAACGCGGCCCGAAGACACGGTGAACGCTCGGCGACCGGAAAGCCCCGCAGGTGAACGTCTCGCATCGCCTCCGGAGGGTCCGGTGGACGGGTCGGGTGTGCGGGTGCTGCATCTGGTCACCAACGCACTGCCGCACACCAACGCCGGGTACACCCAGCGCACCCACCGCATCGCCGTCGCCCAGCGCGAGGCGGGCATGGACGTGCACGTGGTGAGCCGGGTCGGGCACCCCCTGGACAAGGGGAGCAGGGACGCGCGCACCCTGGTGCGCGTGGACGGGATCCCCTACCACCGGCTGCTGCCGTGGACCGCCCCGGCCGACCCCGGGCAGGAGCTGGCGTCCGGGCTGAAGCTGGCGTCCGAGCTGGTGGAGAAGGTGCGGCCGGACGTGCTGCACGCCGCCAGCAACCACCGCAACGCCCGGCTGGCGCTGGCCCTGGGGCAGCGGTTCGGCCTGCCCGTGGTGTACGAGGTGCGGGGCTTCCTGGAGGAGTCGTGGCTGTCCCGCGACCCCTCGCGGAGCGTGGACGACGCCTTCTACCGCCACGAGCGGGCGCAGGAGACCGAGTGCATGCTCGCCGCCGACCTGGTGGTGACGCTGGGCGAGGCGATGCGCGCCGACATCGAGGCGCGCGGGGTGCCGCCCGAGCGGCTGCTCGTGGTGCCCAACGCGGTGGACGAGTCGTTCCTGGAGCCGCTGCCGCCGGGCACCGCGGTGCGGGCGGAATGGGGCATCGGCCCCGAGGAGTTCGTGGTCGGCACCACCACCAGCTGCTACGGCTACGAGGGCCTGGACACCCTGCTGGAGGCCGTGGCGCGGATGCGCGGGGCCGGCGAGCGGGCGCACGCCCTGATCGTCGGCGACGGCCCCGAGCTGGCGGCGCTGCGCGCCCGCGCCGAGGAGCTGGGGCTGGCCGGCGCCGCCCACTTCCCCGGCCGGGTCCCCGCGGACCGGGTGCGCGAGCACCACGCCGCGATGGACGTGTTCGCCGTGCCGCGGCGCGACGACCGCGTGTGCCGGGTGGTGACACCGCTCAAACCCGTGGAGGCCATGGCCGGAAGATTGCCGGTTGTGGCCAGTGATCTTCCGGCTCTGCGAGAGATCGTGGAACCTGGGGTGACCGGTGAGTTAATTCCTCCAGGCGAATCGGCAGGTCTCGCTGATGTCCTGACAAAACTCGCTTACAGTCGGGAAAGGCGAGAGGCCTACGGTCTCGCAGGTCGCAGCCTTATCGGGGCGAACCGAACATGGACCGGGGCCGTATACCGCTACAACCACGCGTACCGGGCCCTTATCCGGAGAATGTCCGAACCAGGCCAGATCCCGTGATCGCGGACAACGGCTATCTACACTCGAACGTCCCGCTTGCAGTGACGTTCCCGGCTGTCCTCGATGAAGTGCGCCCGTTCACGAAACGAATGCGAGTGTGACCACGAAGTGGATGCCGCAGCCTCCAACCCAGCCCTTGCAGCCGAGCAGTCCGCGGTGACCGGCGACCTTGTCATCATCGGTCTCGGTTACGTCGGTCTGCCCTTGGCCGCCGAAGCCTGCTCCGCCGGTCTCAAGGTCACCGGACTCGACGTGAACGAGCGCGTCGTCCGCGGCCTCAACAGCGGTGTGTCGCACGTGGACGACCTGTCCGAAGAGGACGTGCGCGCCATGCTGGACCGCGGGTTCACGGCGAGCACCGACCCGTCGGTCCTGGCCACCGCCCGCACCATCGTCATCTGCGTGCCGACCCCGCTGTCGCCGGAGGGCGGCCCCGACCTGGGCGCGGTCACCTCCGCGGCCAAGTCGATCGCCGCGCACCTGAGCCCCGGCACCCTGGTGATCCTGGAGTCGACCACCTACCCGGGCACCACCGAGGAGGTCGTGCGCCCCATCCTGGAGGAGTCCGGGCTGGTCGCGGGCGCCGACTTCCACCTGGCGTTCTCGCCGGAGCGGATCGACCCGGGCAACCCGACCTTCGGCGTGGCCAACACCCCCAAGGTCGTGGGCGGGCTCACGCCCGAGTGCGGGGAGGCGGCGGCCGCGTTCTACGGCCGGTTCGTGAACACCGTGGTCCGGGCGCGGGGCACCCGCGAGGCCGAGATGGCCAAGCTGCTGGAGAACACCTACCGGCACGTCAACATCGCCCTGGTCAACGAGATGGCCATCTTCTGCCAGGAGCTGGGCGTCGACCTGTGGGACTCGATCGCGGCGGCGGCCACCAAGCCGTTCGGCTTCCAGGCCTTCTACCCGGGTCCGGGCGTGGGCGGGCACTGCATCCCGATCGACCCGAACTACCTGTCGTACAAGGTCAAGACCCTGGGCTACCCGTTCCGGTTCGTGGAGCTGGCCCAGGAGATCAACAGCCGGATGCCGTCCTACGTCATCCAGCGCGCCCAGGAGCTGCTCAACGAGTCCGGGCTGGCGCTGTCGCGGTCCAAGGTGCTGCTCCTCGGCGTGACCTACAAGGCCGACATCGCCGACCAGCGCGAGTCGCCGGCCCGCCCGGTGGCGCGCAAGCTGCTCGCCAAGGGCGCGACCCTCACCTACCACGACCCGCACGTGGAGTCCTGGCAGGTGGACGGGCAGGACATCGAGCGGTCCACCGACCTGGACCGAGCGCTGGCCGAGGCCGACCTGGTGATCCTGCTCACCGACCACAGCGAGTACCGGCCCAAGCTGCTGGAGGAGTACGCGCGGCTGCTGCTGGACACCCGCGGCGTGCTGCGCCGCACCCCGAAGGACGAGGACCCGACGGTGGTGCCCGCGCAGGCCCGCCGCTACGTCCAGCGCGAGGGCATCCAGGTCCTCTAGGGCTGTTCGGCGGATCATCCCGGGTCGCGGCCGCCGGGCGGCTCGCGAGAGATCGCCCGACGACCGCTCCCGGCACTCGGCGCGAGCGCCGAGACTCACGAAAGCATCCACCGAACACGCCCGAGAGCCCGTACACGGGCCCGACGAACGGGGGCGCGCCGTCCCGGACACCCGGTGTCCGACGGCGTGCCCTCGCGTGTTCACTCGCCGTCGCACCAAGGTTCACCGGTTGCCCCCCGGGCGTCCACCCCGCCGACCTTTGCGTGTTTCCGCAGATGAATACCGTGTCGCACAGCCGGTACCGCTGCCCAAAAGCGGATCATCTTCTCAGATGCGCCTTACCGGCGACACAGGTAGGTGATGTGATGCACGCGCTTGTGGCCACAGTGGTCCACCACCCGGAGGACGCCCGGATCCTGCACCGGCAGATCCGCGCCCTGCTGGACGCAGGACACACGGTGACCTACGTCGCGCCGTTCCGCGAGTGCGGCGTGACCCCGTGGAGCGAGCTGCGCTCCGTGGACGTCCCGCGCGCCTCCGGGCGCGAGCGGCTGTCCGCCCTGCGCGCCGCCCGGGCGGTGCTGGCCGAGCACGCGCCCAAGGCCGACCTGCTGCTCTTCCACGACCCCGAGCTGCTGCTGGCGCTGCCGGCCGAGCGCCCGGTGACGGTGTGGGACGTGCACGAGGACACCGCCGCGGCGGTCCTCACCAAGCCGTGGGTGCCCCGGCCGGCGCGACGCCCGCTGGGGATGCTGGTGCGCTCCTTCGAGCGGCGGGCGGAGCGGCGGATGAAGCTGCTGCTCGCCGAGGAGGGGTACCGGGACCGGTTCCGGCGGCCGCACCCGGTGGTGCCCAACACCACCGACGTCCCCGACTCCCCGACCCGCCTTCCGGGCGACGACCGGGTCGTCTACCTGGGGCACGTGTCCCTGGCCCGGGGCGCCCGGGAGATGGTCGAGCTGGGGCGCCTGCTCCAGCCGCACGGGGTCCGCCTGGAGATCATCGGCGGCGCCGACGCGGGCGTGCGGCCGCTGCTGCGCGAGGCGCAGCAGGAGGACGCGCTGACCTGGTACGGGTTCGTGCCCAACGACCGGGCGCTGCGGATGTGCGCGGGGGCGATGGCGGGCATCAGCCTGCTGCACGACACCCCCAACTACCGGCACTCGATGCCGACCAAGGTCGTGGAGTACATGGCGCACGGGCTGCCGGTGGTCACCTCGCCGAGCCCGGTGGCGGTCCGGCTGGTGACCGAGCGGCCCGAGGGGCCCGCGGGCCTGGTGGTGCCGTTCCAGGACCCGGCCGCGGCGGCCGACGCGGTGCTGCGCCTGCGCGCGGAGGAGGGCCTGCGCGGCCGGCTGGCGCGGACCGGCCACCGCATCGCGCAGACCTCGTACCACTGGCCGGTCCAGGCCCGGGCGTTCGTCAAGCAGCTCGAGGAGTGGGTGGACGAGGCGGGCGGTCCGACGCCGCGGATACCGCGTCAGCGCAGTGACGAGCGGGCTCCGGCGAGTGAGGGCGACCACACTTACTTGGCATAGGAAATATCTTCCTGGTCAAGCAGGTTGGGTGCGGGTGTACCGACCGGCGCACGTTCGTGCCGGTCACACCCCACGACCGACCGAGGTACGACCATGACCCAGTTGCTGCTCGACAAGGACGCCCAGGACCTTCTGTTCCGGGCCGCCCGCACCGCCAACTCCTTCACCGACGAGCCGGTGACGGAGGAGCAGCTCGGAGAGATCTACGAACTGGTCAAGTACGGCCCCACCGCGATGAACCTGCAGTCGCTGCGGGTGACCGCGGTCCGCTCCGAGCAGGCCCGCGAGCGCCTGGTCCCGCACATGGCGGGCAACAACGCGCCCAAGACCGCGGCGGCCCCGCTGACGCTCATCCTGTCCGCGGACACCGACTTCCACGAGAACTTCCCGACGACCTTCCCGGTCGCCCCCGACGCCCGCGAGAACTTCGCGCAGATGCCGGTCGGGGCCCGCGAGGACATGGCCGTCAAGAACGCGTTCCTGCAGATCGCCTACCTGATCATCGGCGTGCGCGCGGCCGGGCTGGCCGCCGGGCCGATGACCGGCTTCGACGCCGAGGGCGTGCGCAAGGAGTTCTTCGGCGAGGACTCGCCGCTGCGCCCGGTCGTGGTGATGAACATCGGCCGCCCCGGGCCGGACGCCTGGTTCGACCGCCTGCCGCGCCTGGAGCGGGACGCCGTCGTCACCGAGGTCTGATCCCCGTCCCCGACCGGACCGCCACCCGGCCGGGGAGGGAACGGGACGGGCCCCTCGCACCGCGAGGGGCCCGTCGCCGTGTTCAGCGCGGTCCGGGGCCGCCCGGCGGCGGCCCCCACCCCTGTCCGGGAGGGCCCTGCGGGTACTGCGGCCCGCCCTGCCCCGGGTGGGGCTGCTGCGGGGCGCCCGGGTGGTACTGCCGCGCGGGCGGCGTCTTGGGCCTGGCCGCCCGGACGATGAAGAAGACCAGTCCGCCGACCAGTGCGAGGCCGCCCAGGGCGACCACGACCAGGATGATGAGACCGAGCAGGCTGGAAGCCACACTGCCTCCCAGGGGGTACGGCCCCGAGGCTCACGGGGCGGGGACGCCCATCATGGCACGCCCGGCCACTTCTCAGAGCGCCTCCTCGACGGCGCCCCAAGGGATAATCTGTAGCTACAGAACATCAGGAATCCTGTATATACAGGGGTCGCCACCTGGGTGGGAGCAGTGATGTCCGAGCAGCCCGTGGTCTGGAACTCCGAGGAACCGACGATCCGCAGGCCCGAGCCGACACCGGCGGCGCTCCGGGATGCCCTGACCAGGATCGCACCATCGCAGGTTCCCGAGTTCGACCGCAGGCTCCTGGAGGCCAGCACCCGAGCCCAGACCAGTGAGAGCATCGGCCCGCTGTGGCTTTTCTGCCGTTCCTGGGCCCAGTTCATCGAGGTCGAACGCCATCCGGCGGTGGCGCGCCGTCGGAGCGAACTCCTCGCCCTGGTCGACTCCGGCTCCCCCGAGACCAAAGAGGCTGTTTCGGAGATCTCCCGTATCCAAGCCTGGGCTGATGCCAGGCTTGACGAGTGAACGACTGGACCTGGTGCTTCGAGCCGCCCGACCTCTCCTCAGGGCTGCCCGTCGGGGCGGTGGCCGAGATCGAACGCCTCGCCACCGAGTTGTCCGCCCTCGGCCCCGACGCCGAGCAGGCGGGTAGACCGCACGACCGGTCAGGGGGTCTACGCGAGTTCCCACTCGGCGACGATGTGGGATTCTTCAAGTTCATCGTGGCCCGGCACCTGCGAGAGATCGTGATCGTGCAAGTCACCCTGTGGCCGCACGTCTGAGAGTGGCGGGCCCCTTCCGGTCGGCCCGCCGCTCTCAGGCGGCTCAGATGATCGGGGGGCGGCCGGCGCGGGTCATGCGCCAGGCGGTCGACCAGCGGATCGGGGTGCGCGGGCCGGCGTCCTCGCGCCAGCCCTCGCGGAAGCCGGCGAACCAGGCCTTGAGGGAGGCGCGGTCGCGCTCGCGGAGCACGGTCAGGGCCACCCAGGTGCCCAGGTAGGCGAAGGCCAGCGGCCAGGGCAGGTTGCGGCGGGCCAGCCACACCCGGTTGCGGGCGTTGAGCCGGTAGAAGTTCTCGTGCCGGGTCGGGGCGACCGCCGGGTGGTACATGACCGCGTCGGCGTCGTACTCGATGGTGTACCCGGCGTCCATGATCCGCCAGGCGAGGTCGGTCTCCTCGTGGGCGTAGAAGAAGTCGCCCGGCAGGCCGCCGCCCGCCTCGAACGCGGTGCGGCGGACCGCGCTGGCGCCGCCCAGGAACGTGGTGACCACGCTGGAGCGGCGGGAGTCGCCCACCCGCAGCCGCGGCACGTGGCGGCGCTGGTCGGGGCCGCCGTCCGGGTCGGCGATGCGGAAGGACAGGGCGCCCAGGGACGGATCGGCGGCGAACCGCTCGCGCACGTGCCGGGCCAGGTCGGTGGAGCGGTACCAGCCGTCGTCGTCCAGGAAGAGGATCACGTCGCCCTTCGTGGCGCGCACCCCGTGGTTGCGGCCCTCGGGGATGCCCACGTTCTCCGGCAGGCGGACGGTGACCACGCCTTCGGGCAGCTCGGGCAGGTCGGCGCCGTTGCCCACGACGACGACCTCGACGTCGGCGCCCTCCTGCTCGAACACGCTGGTGATGGCGCGGCGCAGCTCGGCCGGGCGGTTGCCCATGGTGAGCAGAACGCAGGAGAGGGTGGGCTTGCTGGCACCGGACACCTGGGGACGGCTCCGTTCGGCTCTGGGCCCTCGGGAGACCTCCGTCGCGGACCCCTCGGTCCGGGGCGGAATCACGGGTGTGGTCATGTTCGGGACCGTATCAGTGGACGACAGGCTTCTTGCAGGTTGACGAAGACCGACATTCGCAGGAACAGGCTAACGAAAGAATAAAAGCCCGGTGTACGGGGCCGCGGGCGGGGTATGGGCCGCGGCCCCGTATGTGACGCGAACGTCATCGACGCGTTATTCGAGGCGGCGCGAGGCCACCACGCTCACGAAGTGCGCGACGCTCATCAGCGCCGCCACCGCCGCGCAGGCGGCGACGAGGACCCGGGTGGCCAGCAGGTCGCCCAGGAACAGGTCCGCCACCGCGGCCACCACGACGATCAGGGACAGCTCGACGGCCTGGATCAGCCGGTGCACCTTGAGGGCGGAGGCCAGCCGCCGGGCCAGGCTCAGCCCGGACGAGCGCGGGCGCATCGCCTCGTCGGTCACCTTCTCGGGCAGCCCCGCCTTGGCTCGGGCCACCACGACGTTGTCGGTCTCGGCCTTGATGAGGGCCACGCCGATCGCGCCGACCATGCCCAGGATCACCCAGCCGCCCGGCTCCAGCCCGCCCTGGGCGCGCACGCCCAGGCCGATGAGCAGGGCGATCTCGGCCACGTAGTGCCCGATCCGGTCCAGGTAGATCCCGGTGACGCTGGTGCGGCCGGTGTACCGGGCGACCTCGCCGTCGGAGCAGTCCAGCAGCAGGTAGACCTGGATCAGCAGGGCGGCCGCCAGGGCCGACCACAGCCCGCCGAAGGCGACCACCACGCCGGCCAGGACGCCGAACGCCATCATCAGGTAGGTGATGGGGTTCGGCGGCACGCCCAGCCGGACGAAGAAGGTGCTGACGTAGGGCGAGAGGTCCCTCATGTAGAGGCGGCCCGCCCAGTGCTCCTCGTTCGTGCGCTCCTTGATCCCCGCGGGCTGGCCACCCGCGCGGACCTCAGCGACCGACGGTCTTGACATAGTCCGCGACGCTCCGTCCGATCTCGCTCTCGGACAGGCCGAGGTGCTCCAGGATGGTGAACCGGCCGGGACGGGTGTCCGGCGCGTGCACCACGGCCCGCGCGAACGCCTCATCGTCCAGGCCGACGTCGGAGGGCACCACGGGCAGCCCGTGGCGGACCAGGCAGTCCCGGATCTCGCCCATCCGCGCCTCGGACCAGCCCAGGTGGCGGACCCGCAGGAAGGACGCGTACAGCGCGCCCAGGCCGGCGAGCTCGCCGTGGTTGCCCTTGCCCGGGTGGAGCTGGGTGACGGCGTGCAGGATCTCGTGGCAGGCGCCGCTGGCGGGCCGGCTGGACCCGGCGACCGACATGGCCATCCCGGACAGGACCAGGCCCTCGGCCAGGACCGTGAGGAAGGCGTCGGACTCGATCGAGTCGGGCCGGTGCAGGACCGCCTCGGCCGCGACCCGGGCGAAGGTGACGGCCATGCCGTCGACCGGCTCGCCGTTGATCCGCCCGGACAGCTCCCAGTCCTCGATGGCCGAGATGTTGCTGACCACGTCGCCGACGCCCGAGCGCACCAGGTGGGAGGGCGCGGCCCGGACGTAGTCCACGTCGATGACCACGGCGATGGGCATGGTGACCCCGATGGAGGGCTTGCCGCCCTCGTGCTCCAGGGAGCTGACCGGGGAGGCGATGCCGTCGTGCGCCAGGTTGGTGGCGACCGCCACCATCGGGATGCCGGCCATGGTGGCGGCGAACTTGGTGACGTCGATGGTCTTGCCGCCGCCGATCCCGGCGACCGCCTCGTAGGCGCCCGAGCGGAGCTTCCTGCCCAGCTCGTTGGCGGCGTCGACGGTGCCCTCCTCGACCCGGAACACCTCGCAGTGCGGCAGGTCGAGGTCGGCGGCGATCTGCTCGCCCTGGCCGGGGCCGACCGCGACGGCGATCCGGCCCTCGGTGGCGATGCGCCGGTCGGCGAGCACCGAGCCGAGCGAGGCGATGGCCCCGCGCCGGACGTCGATGGCCACCGGCGAGGGCAGCATTCGGGCTAGTAGCGGCACGCGATCTCCCGAGCCTTGGCCAGGTCGTCGTGGTTGTCGACCTCGACCCACTCCACCCGGCCGATGGGGGCGACCGAGACCTTCTCGCCGCGGCGGACGAGCTCCTGGTAGCCGTCCTCGTAGTAGAGCTGCGGGTCCCGCTCCCAGGTGGCCTTGAGGGCGTCGGCGAGGCGGGCGTCCAGGGAGCCCTCGAACAGGGTGGCGCCGATGTACTCGCCGGCGGCGGTGGCCGGGTCCATGAGCTTGGTGATGGTGGCGAGGTGGCCGTCGTCGTCGAGGGTCACCTTCATCTCCTCGTCGGCGAGGCTTTTCACGTTGTCCACCGCGAGGAGGAGTTCCGGACCCCTGGCGGCGAGTAGCGTTTCCTCGACGCTCACCGGGTGCACGGTGTCGCCGTTGACGAGGAGGACGCCCTCGGAGAAGAACTCGCGCGCGGTCCACAGGGAGTAGGCGTTGTTCCACTCCTCGGCCTTGTCGTTGTAGCTGAGGGTGAGCTTCACGCCGTGGCGCTCCTCGAGCGCCTCCTTGCGGGCCTCCACGGCCTCGGCGCGGTAGCCCACGACGACGACCACGTCGGTCAGGCCGGCCGCGGCCAGGTTGCGCAGCGAGATGTCCATGATGGTCGTCTCACCGTCGACGGGCACCAGGGCCTTGGGCAGCGTGTCGGTGTAGGGGCGCAGACGCCGCCCCGCGCCTGCGGCGAGAACCATTCCGAGCATGCGGGCGTGTTCCTCCTTAGCGGGGAGGTCCTACGCCTCCCCGAACGTTTCGGCGACCGGTGCAGGGTCGCCCTCCTGGCCGTACCCGGGCCGGGGGTGTCCGGGCCCGGCGCCGTCCTCGGGGACGGTGCCGGCCGGGAGCACGTCGGCCACCGGCGTGGCGCTCCAGGTGCGCACCGCCTCGGTGACGAGCAGCACCGCCAGGTATCCGGCGAGTATGCCGTAGACCGGAACGGGCGCGTGCAGCGCGCTCCCCGCCGCGACGACGAGCATGCGCCCGTCCCAGCCGAGGGCGGCCGCGCGCGTCCGCGGCGACCTCGCCACACCGACCGGGGGGCGGACGGCGTCGTCGCGGTGGTGACAGGCCACCGTCATCAAGAGTACGAACACCAGGGGACCGGGTACACCGGACGCGAGCCCCACGACCATCAGGTACGCGTACTCCATGACGCGCAGAACGGGCGGAACGAGTCGGTCGAACCGTCCGTCGTGGGGGTGGCCCGAGGCCGTTCCGGACAGTAGCAGGGCAGCGACCGGTGCGAACAGGGTAATGCCTGCCGGAAGCCCGCGGTCCGCCGCCAGGAGAACGAGGACGACCATCGCGGCCGCCGCCGCGGTCGGGAGCGGCGGGATCAGGCCCGGGGCCACGCGCCCCACCAGGCGGCAGAAGTGACCGTCATCACGGAGCGCGCGCAGGTCCGGGACGGTCCCGGCGGTGCCCGCGGCCCTCTGCGCCCCGTTCACCGCCGCCCCCCGTGGGCCGCAGCGGGGTCGACGAGCGCGGTGGTGATGGCGATGGCGCAGCCGACGATCAGGGTGACGAAGGAGATCCGCGGGTCCCACAGCGTGGCCGTGACGGCGATCGCCAGGAAGCGGACCGGCTGGGGGAAGGCGAGCAGCCGCCGGGCGAGGTCGGCGGCGGGCGCCCGCCGCCGCGCCCCCTGCCCCGGCGACGCGGCGGGGCGGGGCCGCGGGGCGCCCCCGGGGACCGCCCCGGACGCGGGCCGGGGGCCCGGCCGTGCGGTCCGGTGGCCGGACGGCGCGGCGGCCCCGTCCCGGTCGTGGCCCCCGGTGGCCGGGCGCGGGACGAGTCCGGCCGCCGCGGGCGCCACCGCCGCCTCCCCGGCCGCCGTCCCCGCGCCCCGGACGCGCCGGGACGGCACCGAGGGCGCGGGAGGCGCCTCCCGGGCCACCAGGAGCGCGTCGCGCAGCGCCAGGGCCACCAGGGCCCCGGCGGCCCACCCCCAGGCCCCGCCGGCCCCGGCCAGCACCGCGCCCACGGCCAGGCCCAGGTAGACGATGTACTCGCGCAGCTGGGAGAGCATGGCGGACAGCCACAGGGTGAGGGCGTCGTAGCGCCCGGCGCGCATGCGCTCGCGGACGGAGTCGCAGAACAGCACCGCCACCAGGAAGGCCGAGCCGGCCAGCCCGCCGACGGTGTCCGGGCGGGTGAACCAGACGGCGGCGCCGACGGAGACCATCACGGCGATCCGGCTCATCCCCGCCCGGGTGACGTGCCTGCGTTCGAGGAGGCGCGCGGTCGAGCGCGCCACGGTGCCGTTGGCCATGGGCGTGTCCCTCTCGAGTTCTCGGTGAGAGCAACCGTCACCCACGCTCTGTGGTCAATCAATCACTGACACGCCACAGGTGTCCGTTTGGCCTGTTCAGAGCGGCGTGGCGCCATTTCGGTCGGGTCAGATGACAAAGTGCGCACCGCCGGAATCCTCCGGCAGTGCGCACCGTGTGTCCTCTCCGAGCCCTGAGAGCCCCCTGGGGCGCCCTCGGGGCGCGGCGGGGGTCAGGCGGCCTGGCCGCCGTCCTTGTCGCCGCCGGCCTTCTTCTCGGCCTCCTCCGCGCGCTTCTTCTTGGCCTCCTCGGCCTTCTTGCGCTTGGCGATCTCGGCCTTGGTGTCCTCGTTGTAGGCGGCCAGCGCGGCGTCGATGTCGGTGTCCAGCGCCAGGGCCCCGCCCTTGATGTACAGGCCGCGGTTGCAGAACCGGCGCAGGTCGCCCTCGTTGTGGGAGACCAGCACCATGGTCCGGTGGTTGGCCAGCATCCGCTCGATGGCCTCGTAGCACTTGCGCTTGAAGGCCTTGTCGCCCACCGCCAGCACCTCGTCGACCAGCATGATCGGGTGCTCCAGCTGGGAGATCAGGGCGAAGCCCAGCCGCACCTTCATGCCGCTGGAGTAGTGGCGCACCGGGGTGTCCACGAACTTCTGCTTGATCTCGGCGAAGTCGATGATCTCCTCGAAGCGCTCGTCGATCTGCTTCTCGGTCATCCCGTGCAGCGAGCCCACCAGGTACACGTTCTCGCGGCCGGTGAGGTTGTCGTTGAAGCCCGCGCGCAGCTCCAGCAGCGGCGCGACCTTGCCCCGCACGTGCACCTCGCCCTCGTCGGGGATGAGCACCCCGGCGATCATCTTGAGCAGGGTGGACTTGCCGGTGCCGTTCTTGCCGACGATGCCGACGCAGTCGCCGCGGGCGACCTCGAAGGACACGTCGCGCAGCGGCCAGAACTCGTCCCCCTCGGCGTTGGGGTCGCGCTTGGTGCCGTGGATGAACATCTCGCGCAGGCTGCGCTTGCGACGGCGGTTGACCGCGAACTTGACACCGAGGCCCTTGGCCTCGATGACCGGGCCGCTCGCCAGGTCGGTGCCGTAGTCGGTCTGGGCCATCACAACTCCTTCAGGACGGACATCTCCAGGCGGCGGAACGTCCAGTATCCGATGACCAGCATCAGCAGCGAACCGACGACCGCAGAGGTGATCGCGATCGGCCCCGGGGTCAGCTGCTCGAACCCGGCGAACCACACCGCGCGGTGCATTTCGAAGATACCCAGCAGCGGGTTCAACTGGTAGGCGACCTTGAGCCACTCCGGCACCCGGGCCGACTCCAGGACCATGGACGCCGGGTACAGGATCGCCGATCCGTAGAACAGGATGCGGGAGGCGATGCGCACGAGTCGCTCGACGTCGCGCACCAGCACGTTGATCGAGGACAGCAGCAGGGTCAGGCCCAGGCCGATGGTGAACTGGAGCAGGATGGCCAGCGGCAGCCAGACCAGCACGCCCTCCCAGGAGGGGCGGCCGCCCAGGAAGATCACGAAGAGGATCAGCACCGGCCAGGTGAGCAGGTACTCGATGAACTTGGTGCCCACCGTGGCCGTGGGGAAGATCTCCCGGGGCACCTTCATCGTGGTGATCAGCTTGGAGTGCGTGATCATCGCGCGCGGGGCCTCGCTGAGGATCGCGCCGAAGGTGTTCCACGGCAGGATCCCGGCCACCAGGAAGAGCAGGAAACCGCCGTACTCCATCGCGTTCGCGGGCATCCCGCGGTCGGCCCCCAGGATGACCCCGAAGACGAAGAAGTAGACCAGGGTCAGAGCCAGCGGCTCCAACATCGTCCAGGCGTATCCGAGAATCGACTGCTGGTACTTGACCTTCAGGTCGCGTCGGACCAGGAGGCCGACGACCTTCCGGTGCTCCCAGACGGCCAGCGCCCTTGACGCCACCGCCACCTCCAAGGATCGAAAGAATTGCCGTCCGGTCCACGCTCGCGCCACCGGACAGGTGGGTGCTCGTGCCTGCGCGCACCGGTCGACACGCGCGGTCCACGGCCCCGGTCGGACGACGACCGGGGAAACGGGGGGACGTGTCCGGGCGACCGGGGGATTGTCACGGACCGCGCCCGGCTCGACGACCGCTGTGGGTCGCGGTCGGACCGGGCACATTGAACAGGCGTGCATAGATTACCGCTGCGACGGACGGGGCGCGCCCACCAACCTGCCGCACATCCGTGTCCGGACCGTGACCATGCGTGCCCGGGGCCGGTCGACTAGCCTCGGCTCCTAGGGAACGGAAACACGCGCGCAACATCCGGGCCGCCGCGGCCGCGGTCTCCCCGCCGGGAGCCGGAACCGTCGCGTCCGCGCCGCGTCACCCTCCGTTCCGCGCACGGGCCCCGCCGGTTCGCCGCCGGCGGGGAGACCGCCATGAGGAGGAGATCGGTGGACGAGGTGGACGGCGCCGGGCGCCCGCGGGTGATCGCGGCGGTCCTGGCCGGCGGGGTCGGGGCGCGCATGGGCGCGGACACCCCCAAGCAGTTCCTGCCGCTGGCCGGCCGGACGATCCTGGAACACGCCGTGGCCGCGTTCGAGGCGTGCCCCGACGTGGACGAGATCATCGTGCTCATGGTGGACGAGTACGTTCCCCGGGCGGAGAAGCTGCTGGCCGACGCCGGGTTCGCCAAGCTGACCCGGGTCCTGCCGGGCGGCGCGACCCGCACCGACACCTCCGTGGCGGCCCTGGCCGCGGTGTCCGGCGCCGCCGACGACGACCTCGTGCTGCTGCACGACGCCGCCCGGCCGCTCGTCTCCCCCGCGACCGTCTCCGCCTGTGTGGCCGCCCTGGCCCGGGCGGACGCCGTGGGCGTGGCGGTGCCCAGCGCGGACACGGTGGTGCGCGTGGTCGAGGGCCCCGGCGGCGAGGCGGTCGCCGAGGTCCCCGCGCGCTCCTCGCTGCGCCGCATGCAGACCCCGCAGGGCTTCCGGCTGGGGACGGTGCGCCGCGCCTACGCCCTGGCGACCGCCGACCCCGGCCTGGTCGCCACCGACGACTGCGGGGTCGTGCTCCGCTACCTGCCCGAGAAGGAGGTCCGGATCGTGCCGGGCGAAGAGACGAACATCAAGGTGACCAACCCCGGCGACGTGGAGGTGGCCGAAGCGCTGCTGCGCCGGTCCCGGGGAGAGGCCCCCCTACACGAGGCGGCGCCGTGAGCGGGGTCTTCGGCGGGACGACGGAGGTCATCGGCCACCGCGGCGTGGGCCGCGGAGTGGTCGACCAGGCCCGCGAGAACACACCGGAGTCCTTCAGCGCCGCGGTCGCGGCCGGGGCCGACTGGATCGAGATCGACGTGCGGCGCACCGCCGACGACGAGCTGGTGCTCTACCACAACGCGGCGCTGGACGACGGGCGCGCGGTGGTGGACCTGACCGCGGCCGAGTGCGCCCGGGCCGGGCTGGTGGGCCTGGAGGAGGGCCTGGCCGCCATCCCCCCGCAGGTGGGCCTGGACGTGGACGTCAAGACGGTGATGGAGGACGCCGTGGACGCCCCCGCCCGCAGGACCGCCTCGCTGCTGATGCCGTACCTGCGGCGGGAGGCCGAGCGCCGCCGGGTGTTCGTGTGCTCGTTCGACCCCGGTGTGCTGCTGGCCGTCCACGAGGGCGCCCCGGAGGTGCCCACGGCGTGGATGCCGTTCGTGCGCAACCCGCTGGACCAGGCGGTCGCGGGCGCGGTGGGGCTGGGCTGCCCGATCGTGGCCGTGGACGTGCGGTCGTTCGGCCTCACCGACGACGGCCCGCTGCCCGGTCGGCGTTCGGTGGAGTACACCGTGGACCTGGCCCACCAGGCGGGCCTGGAGGTGGCCTCCTGGTGCCCGGCCCCGGAGGACGCGGCGATGTTCGCGGCCGCCGGGATGGACGCGGTGGTGGTGGACGACGTGCCCGGCGCGGTGGCCGCGCTGCGCGAGGCGGAGCTCAACGGCGCCGCCTGAGGCGCCGGCCGGGGCCGGCCGGGGGTCAGATCCGGTCGAGGAGCTCGGCCTTCTTGGCGGCGAACTCCTCGTCGGTGAGCAGTCCCTTGGCGTGCAGCTCCCCCAGCCGTTCGATCTGGGCGAAGATCCACGCGGTGTCGGGGCCGCGCTCCCCCTCGGCCCCGTCCGGGGCCTCCTCCGCCCGCGCGTCCGGGTCCGGCCGAGCGTCCCGGCCGGTGTCGGCGCCGAGGAGCGCGGGCGCCCCGGTCAGCGCGCGGACGGTGCCGCGGGCGATCTCCCGCCAGCGGCCGCCGGGGCCCGCCGGGGCCGGGCCGCCCCGGGCCCACACGTGCGCGGTGACCGTGGCGGCCATGAGGAACACCTTGTAGATCTCGCCGCCGTCGTCGGCCGAGCGCAGCATGCCGAGGTCGTGCTTGGGCCGCCCGTCCCGTGTCGGCTCGCCGGCGGGGACCACGCGCAGGAAGCCCCACCCCCAGCCGTCCGGCGGCCCCCAGTCCACGCTGGAGATCTCCGACAGGTCGTACTCGCGGCGGCCCGCGCGGCGCTTGGCCGCGCTCGCGTAGTCGCCGGACCACACCAGGCGCAGGGTGGAGCCGTCCAGGGTGGCGGTGCCCTCCCGCGTCTTGATGTGCAGGGGGACGGCGGGGACCAGCCGGGTCACGGTCTCCGGGGCCGGGTCGCCCTCGGCCTGCTCGGCGGCGAACCGGATCTGGTCGGCGAGGTACTCGGCGACCAGCTCGGTCTTGGCGGGACCGGTGAGCCGGAAGGGCTGGAGGTCGTCCCGGAGCATGGCGCCGACGGCGGCGTAGGGGTCCATGCGCTCGCGCAGCGAGAGCCGGAGCAGCCACCCCTTGCGGCGGCCGCCGCCCGGCGTGAACTCGACCTCGGCGATCGCTCCCACCGGGACGCTCAGGCGGCCGAGCTCCTTCAGGAGCGCGCTGCCGGTCCAGGACTTCTTGTAGACGATGTCGACGGTCTCCCCGTCGAAGCCCCAATCCGCTTGGTCTCCGCGCAATTCGTCCATGGGGACATCATGCCGGAACCGGGCCCGGTTCAGGAGGCCTGGGCGCCCCGGGAGGCCCGTGCGGTACGGGAGTCCGAGCCCAGACCGGGCGGGCTGGTGATGAAGCCCGCGCCCCACGACATGTGCATGGTGGCCAGGGCGACCGGGATGAGCGGCAGCGAGGCGGCGGGCAGGCCGCGGCCCAGCGGCAGCGACGCGGCGACCACGAGGGCCAGGTAGGCGGCGGGCACCAGCCACAGCGGCCACCACAGGAGGCCGCCGAGCAGGCCCAGGACCACCCCGGTCAGGGCGACGGGCGGCGCCAGGTAGCGCAGGTTGATGGTGCCCTTGTGCTGGCGGGCCACCACGCGCCGCCAGCGGCCGTAGTGGAAGTACTGCTTGGCCAGCAGCCTGACATTGCGCCGCGGGCGGTAGGAGACGCGCATGCGCGGCTGGAACCACACCACTCCGCCGCTCTCGCGGATGCGGTGGTTCATCTCCCAGTCCTGGGCGCGCAGGAAGGCCTCGTCGTAGCCGCCCACGCGCTCCAGCGCCGAGCGCCGGAAGACGCCCAGGTAGACGGTGTCGGCCGGGCCGCCCTCGCCGCCGGTGTGGAAGCGGGCGTTGCCCACGCCGACCTTGGAGGTCATGGCGGCGGCGACCGCCTTCTCCCAGGGGGTGGTGCCCTCGGCGGCCATGATGCCGCCGACGTTGTCGGCCCCGGTCTCCTCCAGGGTCTCCACGGCCACGCGGAGGTAGTCGGAGGGCATCATCGCGTGGCCGTCGATGCGGGCCACGATGTCGTGGGAGGAGGCGCCGATGGCGGCGTTCAGGCCCGAGGGGGTCCTGCCGGTGGGGTTGTCCACCACCTTGACCCGGGGGTCGGCGGCGGCCAGGCCGTCGGCGACCTCGCGGGTGCGGTCCTCGGAGGGCCCCACGCCGAGCACGACCTCCAGCTCGCCCGGGTACTCCTGGGCGAGGACGTGCTCCACCGCGGCGGCGAGGTGGCGCTCTTCGTTGAGGACGGGCATGACGACGGAGACCGGCGGCCAGGACACGGGCACTTCCCAAGATCGAGACGTGTCGGACTGCGCGGCGGATGCGTGGGGGCATCGACGCCCGCGCGCGTCCAAGGTACTGCACCGGGGGCGGCGGCCGCGCCGGTCTCCCGGCGCGGCCGGCGGGGTCAGGCCTGGTTCTTGATCGGGAGGCCGTCGGAGTCCTGGAACCTGCCGAGCAGCACCATGATGAAGTCGATGAGGGCCCACACGCCCACACCGCCGCAGGTGACGAGCATCAGGACGCCCGTGCCGATCTTGCCCGCGTAGAAGCGGTGGACGCCGAGGTAGCCCAGGAAGAAGGACAGCAGAACGGTGACGAGCCAGTTCTTGGGGGAAACGGGGGGATGCGTCATCGGTTTCTCCGGAATATCAGGGGGAACGGCGGACATGAAGGCGTCCGTGTCCGGGAAGGGAACCGGTGGCGGGGAGTCCCGCGCCGTGCGGGGCGGCGCCGGGTACCGGTCAGATCGGCGACAAAGTACCACAGAGCCGGGTCTTCGACCTGCAGTGGAGACCCCGCCCCTTTTCTCCCCCATCCCGACGGTGACGCCCCAAGCCGAGAACAACACGCCGAGGATCGACATCTCACACGATGCGGGGGATCGGGTGACAACCTAAGGGTTGAGGACACCGTTGACCGGGGCGGGACGGGGAAACCGATGAACGACGACAACGGGGGACGGAATCGACCGGGCGGCGGCGAGTTCCGCCGTGAGCGGTCCCGGCCGATCCCGCCCGGGGACCGGCGCTCCTCCCGGTCCGGCCGGATCACCGTGCCCTCCCCCGCCGTCCGCCGCCGCCGCGCGGGCCTGGTCGTGATGTCGGTCCTGTCCGTGCTGGTCCTGCTCGCCTCGGGGACCTCCTGGGCGATCACCGGGTGGATGTCGGGCACCCTCAACCGCTTCGACGTCTTCGGCGGCCTGGCCGACGGGGACCGCCCCGAGGAGACCGGCGGGCTGACGTTCCTGGTCATCGGCTCCGACAGCCGCGAGACCCTGGCCGAGGAGGACCGCAGCGCGCTGAGCGTGGGCTCCACGCCCGGGCGCCGCTCCGACACGATGATGCTGGTCCGGCTCAACCACGAGCGCGACCGGATCACCGTCGTCGGCATCCCCCGCGACCTGTGGGTGGACATCCCCGGCGAGGGCGAGGACAAGATCAACGCCGCCTACGCCTACGGCGGCCCGCAGCTGGCCGTGCGCACCGTGGAAACGGTCACGGACGTGCGCATCGACCACTACGTGGAGGTCGACTTCTCGGGGTTCGTCGGCGTGGTCGACGCGCTGGGCGGCATCGAGGTGTGCCTGCCCGAGGCGATCGACGACCCCAAGGCCCACCTGGACATGGCGGCGGGCACCCACCGGGTGGACGGCACCGAGGCCCTGGCCTTCGCCCGCACCCGGGCCACCCCGCGCGGCGACCTGGACCGCATCGACCGGCAGCAGCAGGTGCTGGCGGCCATGCTGGACCAGGCGCTGAGCAGCGAGACCCTGTCCGACCCCGGCAAGCTCACCGCGTTCCTGGACAGCGCCCTGTCGTCGGTGACCGTCGACGAGGGGCTGGACACCTCCACCATCAACGAGCTCGCCTACCAGATGCGCGACCTGGACATGGCGGCGGTGACCTTCGCGCAGGTGCCCATCGCCGACATGGACTTCTGGACCCCGCGCGGCGACGTCGCCCTGCTGTGGGACGAGCCCGCCGCCCGCGACCTGTTCGCCGACATCAACGCCGACCGCCCGATCACCGGGCCCTCCGACGAGCCCTCCGCGCAGGAGGAGGAAGCGGCGGAGCCCGTCCCGGCCGACATCCGGGTGCGTGTTTTCAACGGCACCGGCACCCCCGGGCTGGGCGCCTCCCTGGACGGCTCCCTGGCCGGTGCCGGGTTCCAGGTGCCCGACCCCGCCTCCGACTGGAGCAGCAGGGACGTGCCCGCCACCCAGGTCCGGCACGGCGCCGGCGACGCCGCGGCCGCCGAGTACGTGGCCGGGACGATCCCGGGCGCCGAGGTGGTGGAGGACACCACCCTGGACGGCGAGATCCAGATCGTGATCGGCTTCAACTACACGACGTTCAACGCTCCGGAGGTCGAGGCCCCCGAGCCGGAGGAGTCCCCCTCGGCCGGGGACGCCCCGCTGACCACCTCGACCGCCCGGGACAACATCTGCGGGTGATCCCCGCGAAGGAAGGTGCTCCCGTGCTCCGCCACCTGCTCGGCCTGCTGGTCGGCATCGCCCTGGCCCCCCTGCTGTGGATCTCCGTGTCCTGGTCGGCGGGCGAACTCCCGGGGCTCCTGGAGGGCGGTGTGTCGGTCGCCCCGGTCGCGGCCGCGGTGCTGCTGGTCCTCGCCGGCTTCGCCTGCGCGTACCTGGCCGCGGCCCGGGTCTCGCCGCTCACCGCCGGGGCCGCCGGGCTGCCGCTGGCCGCACTGGCGCTGTGGCCTGCGGTGCACCCGGCGTCGCTCGGGTCGGCGCTGTCATGGCTCAATCCGGAGAGCTTCGTGTACCCGGGCGGGCCCGGGGTGTCCGTGGCGCTGCCGCTGGGCGCGCTGCTGCTGTTCTCGGCGGCCCTGCCGGGCCGCTGGCGCTCCCCCGCGGAGGCCGGGCCCGCCATGATGGCCGCCCCCTGGGAACGCGTGCACGGGCCCCGGGAGGAGCTGCCGGAACCGCCGGTCGGCGACACCGTGCCCGAGGTCCCCGGCCGCCGGACCGCGACCGAGGTCTGGGAGCCGCGGGAGGGCGATCCGGCCAGGACGACCACGCCGTTCTCCCGGGGCGAGGGTGGGTGGACACCGCTGGACGGGGAGTCCGGACGCCGGGATTGAGGCGCTCCGGGGCCCTGTGTCCGGTACCGGGTGCGCACCGGTAACCTGAGCGCCTGATGTGTTCACGCCCTGTTCGGGTACGGGCCATGTCCCGGAGCGTAGGGTGAGGCTCCGCGTGCGGGTCTCCCCCGACGCCGACTCATGTCCGCCTTTCCGCCCTCCCCCGGGTGCTCACCGCCACGAGCGGGAACAACCATGGGATACGGGCGCGGACGAAAGCGAGGAAGGACTCAACCAGTGATCGAAGCGGACCGTATGCGCGTCTCCGTCATCGGTACCGGTTACCTGGGCGCCACCACAGCGGCCTGCCTGGCCGAACTGGGGTTCGAGGTGCTGGGCCTGGACGTCGACGAGGCCAAGATCGAGATGCTCCGCTCCGGTCGTGTGCCCTTCTTCGAGCCCGGGCTGGAGGACCTGGTGGTCTCGGGTCTGGAGTCCGGGAGACTGCGCTTCACGACCTCGTTCGCAGAGGTCGCCGAGTTCGCGGACCTGCACCTGATCTGCGTGGGCACGCCGCAGAAGGACGAGTCGGGCGCCGCGGACCTGAGCTACGTGAACTCCGCCGTGGACCGGCTGGCGCCGCACCTGAGCCGCCCCGCCGTGGTGGTGGGCCGCTCGACGGTGCCGGTGGGCACGGCCGCGACCCTGGCCGCCCGGCTGGCGGCGCTGGCGCCCGCGGGCGAGGAGGCCGAGCTGGGCTGGAGCCCGGAGTTCCTGCGCGAGGGCTTCGGCGTGGAGGACACCCTGAAGCCCGACCGGATCGTGCTGGGCACCGACTCGCCGCGGGTCGAGAAGGCCGTGCGGGCGCTGTGGCACAAGCAGATCGACGGCGGCGTCCCGTTCCTGGTGACCGACCTCCAGACCGCCGAGCTGGTCAAGGTGGCGGCCAACGCCTTCCTGGCGACCAAGATCTCCTTCATCAACGCGATGGCGGAGGTGTCGGAGGTGGCCGGGGCCGACGTCATCCAGTTGGCGCAGGCGCTGTCCTACGACGACCGCATCGGCGGCAAGTTCCTGGGCCCGGGCCTGGGCTTCGGCGGCGGCTGCCTGCCCAAGGACATCCGCGCGTTCATGGCCCGCGCCGACGAGCTGGGCGTGGAGCCCGCGCTGTCGTTCCTGCGCGAGGTGGACGCCATCAACCAGCGGCGCCGGGCGCGCACCATCGACATCGCCCGCCAGCTCATCGGCGGCGGTTTCGCGGGCAGCCGCGTGGCGGTGCTGGGCGCGGCCTTCAAGCCCAACTCCGACGACATCCGCGACTCGCCCGCCCTGGACGTGGCCGCCACCATCGCCTCGCTGGGCGCGCAGGTGACGGTGTACGACCCTGCGGCGCTGGAGCGGGCCCGCGCGGCGCACCCGGAGCTGAACTACGCCGACTCCATGCGCGGGGCGGTCACCGACGCCGACGTGGTGCTGCTGCTCACCGAGTGGGCGGAGTTCCGCGAGGCCGACCCGGACGAGCTGGGCGGCCTGGTGGCGCGCAAGCGGATCGTGGACGGGCGCAACGCCCTGGACCCGACCTTCTGGCGGGCCTCGGGCTGGACCTACCGGGCGCTGGGCCGCCAGTAGCCCATCCCCTTCTTCGAACGGCGACGGCCGGGACCCCGCGGGGTCCCGGCCGTCGCCGTTCCCGGTCCCGCCCCGGATGCGACCCGGATACGACACGGCCGTGTTTGACTACTCTCCGTACGCATTCCATGACGTTCGGCCGCGGGCCGTGCGTCGGTGACGAACGGAGTCCGACCGGTGAACTTCCGCCTGGCCGCGGGGGCGGCAGCCCTGGCCCTGCTCGCGGGGGCCGCCCCCGCCCACGCAGCCCCCTCGCCCTCCTCCGGGGCCCCGGCCCTCCCCGCCGACTGCCCGGTGCTCGACCCGCCGCCCACCGCCGAGGACCTGGAGAGGTACCTGTGCGGGGACCGCCGCCTGGGCCCGGCCGAGCTGCCCGGTCAGGGGCCGGTCGCGGAGCTGCTGGAGGACTACGACCGGCTGGGAGGGCTGTCCCCGGCCGGGTTCATCGACCGGTGGTGGGGGCCCGACGGCTGGGAGTACCCGGACCACATGGGCTTCGAGGTGGTGGACGGCGAGCCGGTCACCGAGATCACCGTCCTTCCCGAGGGCTGGATGCTGGACCGGTTCGGGTCCGCCTGGGGCACGTTCCTGGCGCCGGCGGGCGCCCCGTACGCGCAGCGGGCGCTGCCGCCGGACTCGCTGAACACCTGGCCGGACGGCCCCGAGAACAACTACACCTGCTTCGAGGTGTCGGCGGAGCTGACCGTGCTGACCGGCCCGATCGCCCCGCACTTCGAGCAGCCGGGCGGCGGTGGGCAGGTGCTGGTCCCGGCCGGGGAACTGCCCGAGCCGGTCGAGGGCGAGTACGCCCGCGTGAACGAGCTCCTCGACCTGGGCCACCTGGAGAGCCGCCCGGTCGAGGAGTGCGTGGCGTTCCCCGGCTACACGGTCTCCTGAGCCCGCTCCCCCGGGGCCGGCTCCCCGGTGCCCGGGGGGAGGCGGCGCAGGGCCACGGCCACCACCGCGGAGACGGCGGCCAGGACCGCGGCGCCGGTGAGGGCCGCCGTGGTGAACCCCGAGGTCTGCGCGGCGAAGGCGAGCTCCAGCAGGGCCCCGGGGTCGGGCGCCGCGGGGGCCCCGGCCACCGCGGCGGCGACGGTCTCGGCGGCCGGGCCGGTGGCGCCACCGGCCAGCATGGCGTCGCGGTAGACGCCCGCGGCCGCCGTGCCCAGGACCGCGATGCCCAGGGCCGCACCGAACTCGGTGCTCGTCTCGGAGATGCCGGCCGCCGCCCCCGCGCGCTCGGGCGGGGCGGAGGCCAGCACCAGCGTGTTGGCCAGGGTGGCGACCACGCCGACGCCGAGGGTGATCACGGTGTACCCCGCGATGAGCACCCACAGGGAGGTGTCCGCCTCCAGGGTCGCGACGGTGCCGAAGCCGGCGGCGCCCGTCGCCAGGCCGCCGGCCATCAGGAACCCGGGGCGGACCCGGTGGGCGAGGGTCCCGGCCAGGACCGCCCCCAGCAGGGTGCCGACGAAGACGGGAAGTGAGGACAGCGCGGCGACGAGGGGGCTCAGGCCGTGGACCGTCTGGAGGAAGGTGAAGGTGAGCGCGCCCATCCCGGCGGCGGCGAAGGAGACCGCGGTGTTGCCGCCGACGGCCGCGGCGAACGTCGGGCGGGCGAACAGGTCCACGTCGATGAGCGGGTGGGCGGAGCGGCGCTGGCGGACGACGAACAGCACCAGGAACAGGGCGCCCGCCGCAAGCGAGGCGGCCGCGTAGGGGTCGGCCCCGTGTTCGGCGAACCGTTTGACCGCGTTGACCAGGCCCAGCACCGCGGCCAGCGAGGTGGCCGCGCCGAGGAGGTCGAATCCGCCGGGGCGGGGGTCGCGCGACTCCGGGATCAGGAACGGGGCGCCGGCCAGCAGCAGCGCCATGAACGGCAGGTTGACCAGGAACACCGAGTTCCACGGGAAGAACTCCAGCAGCGCCCCGCCGAGGACGGGTCCCAGGACGCTGCCCCCGGTGAAGGCGACGGTCCAGGCGCCGACCGCGGTGGCCCGCTGCCGGGGGTCGGCGAACAGGGAGCGGATGAGGGACAGCGTGGAGGGGGCGAGGGTGGCGCCGGCGGCGCCGAGCAGGACCCGGCCCGCGATGAACCAGCCGGCGCTGTCGGCCAGGGCGAGCAGCGCGGAGGCCGCGCCGAAGAGCGCGGCGCCGGCGAGCAGGAGCCGGCGGCGGCCGATCCGGTCGCCGAGGGAGCCCATGGCGACCAGGAGGCCGGCGAGGACGAAGCCGTAGACGTCCAGCATCCACAGCCACTGGGTGGCCGTGGGGGCCAGGTCCTCGGCGATGGCGGGTGCGGCCACGAAGAGGATCGACAGGTCCATGGACACGAGCAGGGCCGGGATGAGCAGGAAGGCCAGCCCGGCCAGGGCGCGCGCGGCGCGGGGAGGAGGTTCGGTCGCCATGGCTTTGATCGTACGTACGTCAAAATCTCGCGTCAATATGTACGTACGTCTAAAAATGCTAGGCTGCACCCATGAGTCAACGTGAGGACCTGCTCGCCGGAGCGCGGCGCTGCCTGGTCGAGAAGGGCTACGCCAAGACCACGGCGCGCGACATCGCGGCCGCCTCGGGCGCGCACCTGGCCTCGATCGGCTACCACTTCGGCTCCAAGGACGCGCTGATGAACGCCGCGGTCCTGGAGGCCAGCGGCGAGTGGGGCGACGTCTTCACGCGGGCGGTCCGCGCCTCCCGGGCCGAGGCCCCCGAGGAACGGATGCGGGTCCTGCTCACCTCGCTGGTGGAGACCCTCCCCGAGCAGCGCGACCTGCTGGTCTCCAGCGTCCAGGCCTTCAGCCAGGCCCAGTTCGACGAGTCCATGCGCGCCGCCCTGGCCGCCGGGATCGACGAGGGCCGCCGGGAGCTGGCCGCGCTCGTCCTGGACCTCCCCGCGGACGGGATCGACCCGGGCGTCGTCGCAGGGGTGGGCTCCGTCCTCTACAACCTCGTGGCCGGCTACGTGCTCCAGTACCTGGTGGCCCCCGACTCCCTGCCCACCACCGAACAGGCGCTGGCCGGGCTGCGCGCCCTCACCGCGCCCTCCTGAGGGGCCGGGCGGGCCCGGGACACGGCGGCGCCCCGGCGCCCGAGCGGGCACCGGGGCGCTCGGCCTCCGGCCTACAGGCCGAATCCGGCCGGCCGGGAGCCCTCGGCGACCTCGCGGCGCAGCCGCTCGCCCTTGGCGTGCGCCTGCTCGCGCAGCTCCACCTGGAACTCCGCCATCTTCTCCGCCAGCGCGGGGTCGTGCACCGCCAGCATCCGCACCGCCAGCAGGCCCGCGTTGCGGGCGGCGCCCACGGCCACCGTCGCCACCGGCACTCCGGCGGGCATCTGCACGATGGACAGCAGCGAGTCCATCCCGTCCAGGTACTTGAGCGGCACCGGGACGCCGATGACCGGCAGCGTCGTCACCGAGGCCAGCATGCCCGGCAGGTGGGCGGCCCCGCCCGCCCCGGCGATGATCGCCTTCAGGCCCCGGCCCGCCGCGTCGGCGCCGTAGGACACCATCTCGTGCGGCATCCGGTGCGCCGACACCACGTCGGCCTCGAAGGGGACGCCGAACTCGCGCAGGGCCTCGGCCGCCTCCCGCATCACCGGCCAGTCGGAGTCCGAGCCCATCACGATGCCCACCACGGGGTCCTTGCTCACTGGTCGTCTCCTCGCAGGTAGTCGGCGGCGGCGCGGGCCCGCTCCAGCAGGTCGCGGTGGTCGTCGCCGGTCACTGTCACATGCCCGATCTTGCGGCCCGGACGCACGTCCTTGCCGTAGAAGTGGATCTTGATCTCGGGGTCGGCGGCCATCACGTGCAGGTAGCGGCGGTAGACCTCGGGGTCCTCGCCGCCCAGCAGGTTGGCCATGACGGTGTAGGGGGCGTTGGTGCGGGGCGAGCCCAGGGGCAGGTCCAGCACGGCGCGCAGGTGCTGCTCGAACTGGGAGGTGCGGGCGCCCTCGATGGTCCAGTGGCCGGAGTTGTGCGGCCGCATCGCCAGTTCGTTGACGACCACGCCGTCGGCCGTCTCGAACAGCTCCACCGCGAGCACGCCGGTGACGTCCAGGGCGTGGGCGATCTCGATGGCCAGCTGCTGGGCGCGGGTGGCCTTCTCCTCCGGCAGGCCCGGGGCCGGGGCGATCACCTCGTGGCAGATGCCGTCGCGCTGCACGGTCTCCACCACCGGGTAGACGGCGACCTGCCCGTGCGGGGAGCGGGCCACCTGGACGGCGAGTTCGCGCTCGAACGCGACCTTCTCCTCCACCAGCAGCGGGACGCCCTCGGCCGCGGCGCGCTCCACGACCCCGGCGGCCCCGGCGGCGTCGTCCACCACCCAGACGCCCTTGCCGTCATAGCCGCCGCGGGCGGCCTTGAGGACGACCGGCCACCCGGTCTCGGCGGCGAACGCGGTGACGTGCTCCGTGGAGGAGACGGCGCGCCAGCGCGGGGCCGGGGCGCCCAGCTCGGTCAGGCGGGTGCGCATGCGGAGCTTGTCCTGGGCGAAGCGCAGCGGGTCGCGGCCCGGGCGTAGCAGGCCGCCCTGCTCCTCCACCGCGCGCAGCACCGGCTCGGGAACGTGCTCGTGGTCGAAGGTCACCACGTCGTTGGCCTTGGCGAAGGCCAGGACGTCGTCGAGCCCGCGGTCGTCGCCGAGGGTGACGTTCCCGCACACCAGGGCGGCGCTCTCGGCGGGGCCGGTGGACAGGATCCCGAAGTCCACCCCCAGTGCGATCGCGGCCTGGTGGGTCATGCGGGAGAGTTGCCCCCCTCCCACCATTCCCACGCGGGGGACGGTGCGGTTACGCTCGCTCACAGTTCCTCAACTCATCTGCTCGAACCGCGGTGACGGGACGGCTCCGCGCACGACGGAGCCTGGCCGGAACGGCTCGGAACCCGCGGCCGGGGTTGCTCCTACCCCCGGTCAGAAGTCTAGGGTGTGCCCGGGGCCCCGCCCGAGCCGCCCCGTCACCCCAGGTGATCCCCGTTCCGGAGGCCCCGTGCGCGCGTTTCTGACCCGGCATCCGCGGCTCGCCGCGCTCATCGCCCAGCTGGGCAAGTTCGGCTCCGTGGGGGCCGTGGCGTACGTGGTGCAGCTGGCCGTCACCAACCTCCTGTGGGAGACGGCGGGGATGGCCGCGCTGCCCGGGCAGGTCCTGGGGACGCTGGTGTCGATCGCGGTGGCGTTCGTGGGGAACCGGTTCTGGACGTTCGCCGACCGGGCCCGGACCGGGTACGGGCGGGAGACGCTGCTGTTCCTGGCGATGAACGGGGTGGGGCTGCTCATCCAGTTGGGCTGCCAGGCGTTCTCGGTGTACGTGCTGGGGTTCGACGACCCGCTGTCGCGCAACATCGCGGGCAACGTGGTGGGCGTGGGGCTGGGCACGCTGTTCCGGTTCTTCTCCTACCGGACGTGGGTGTTCCCCGAGCGGCCCGCCGAGGTCCGGGAGAGCGCCTGAGGGGTCAGGCCGCGGCCAGGCGGCCCACGCCCGCGCGGCGCGCCGCCCGGCGCACCAGCAGGACGTAGAGCCCGGTCTGGGCGGCGGTGAGCACCAGCACCAGCGGGGTCCCCGTCCCCGGGGCCAGGCCCGCGCCCAGGACGACGCCGGTGCCGATGGCGGCGATGCCGCCCGCCAGGACGGTGAGGGTGAACTGCACCAGCGCGGCGACCACGTGCAGGCCGATCGCCGCCTCCAGGCCGCCGGTGCGCCAGGTCAGCCAGGACAGCGCCAGCCCGAGCACCGCCAGGGCGGCGATGGTCCAGGGCTGGTCCTGGTGGGTGGAGGCGTACATGGCGGGGAACAGCGTGCTCCCGGCCAGGATCGCGGGCCAGGGCGAGCGCAGGACGCGGGCGACCGGGCCGGAGCCCCGGGGCTCGTCCGGGCGGGCGCCCAGCGCGCCCACCAGCTGCATGACCAGGCCGCGCAGGGTGAGTTCCTCGGCCAGCGACTGGAACGGCACCAGCAGGACGATGACCGCCAGCGCGGCGACCAGGACCCGGCCGCTCCCCGCCGCCCCGGCCGTGACCGGGACCGCGTCGAACCGGTCGGCCAGCAGGACGTAGGCGGCCGTGCTCAGCACCACCGGGGCGACCGCCAGGGCCGCGCAGCGCAGCAGCCAGCGGGTGCGGGTGCGCCCGGCCACCGACATCAGCGAGCCCACGCGGCGCCACTGCACCACCCGCACCAGGAAGACGACGATGGGGATGAACAGGGCCGAGCTGAGGAGCCCGAAGGCGAGCCCGGCGATCTCGCCGACCTTCACCGACTCCGGGGCCAGGCCGCTGCCGCCCAGCACCGCGACCAGGGTGACGGCCAGCGCCATGGCCACCCACAGGAAGAACATCAGGACGCCGAGCACCATGAGAGTCAGCAGCGGCGTCCACCAGCGGTACCACGAGGTCCGCCCGAGCCTGTGATAGGGCTCACCCTCCGGCGCCGCGGCGGGGGCGTACGGGTGCGCCCGTTTGGTCCGCACCGGGCTCGGGGGCGGCCATGCCCACACGCCGTGGCCGGCGTTCACCGCGGGATGCCCCTCGGGCGGGGTCAGCCGCCCTCCCCCGGGCGGCCCCGCCCAGGTCTGCTCCTGGGCATGGGTCCGCGACGCCTGCCCCTCCTGCCCCTGCGGGGCGGCGGGCCAGGACGAACCCGGCGGTGGCGGAACATTTCCCATCGTGCGCTGAGATTACTATCCGGCCATGTATTGCCTGCGTTAAGTCCGTGCCGTTATCGGCCGGTCACGGTGCGGATCCGGTCGGGCCGCCCGGGAAGGGCATGCGGGCCCGGCATGGAATAGCGGGGCGAACCCCCCTCGTTGGAATGAACGGTCCGTTGTGGCAGACCACGGACCGAGTACCCCGTCCCGCTGACCTACGATTGAGCACATGTCCTCCACACCAACCACCGATCAGGTGCACAAGGCCCTGGCCACGGTGCAAGACCCGGAGATCCGCCGTCCCATCACCGACCTCGGAATGGTCAAGAGCGTCGACATCGGCGACGACGGTTCCGTGCACGTCGGCATCTACCTGACGGTGGCCGGGTGCCCCATGCGTGGCCGTATCGAGAAGGACGTGACCGAAGCGGTGACCAAGGTCGCCGGGGTCACCTCCGTGAGCGTCGAACTCGACGTGATGAGCGACGAGCAGCGCAAGGAGCTGCAGACCAAGCTGCGCGGCGGCCAGGCGGAGAAGGAGATCCCCTTCGCCAAGCCGAACTCGCTCACCAAGGTCTTCGCCGTCGCGTCCGGCAAGGGCGGGGTGGGCAAGTCGTCCGTCACCGTCAACCTCGCGGCGGCCATGGCCGCCCAGGGGCACAAGGTCGGTGTCGTCGACGCCGACATCTACGGGCACTCGGTGCCCCGCATGCTCGGCGCGTCGGACTTCCCGACCAAGGTCGAGGACATGATCATCCCGCCGACCGCGCACGACATCAAGGTCATCTCGGTCGGCATGTTCACCCAGGGCAACACCCCGGTGGTGTGGCGCGGGCCGATGCTGCACCGCGCCCTCCAGCAGTTCCTGTCGGACGTGTACTGGGGCGACCTCGACGTCCTGCTCATGGACCTGCCCCCGGGCACCGGCGACATCGCCATCTCCGTGGCGCAGCTGCTGCCGACCGCCGAGCTGCTGGTGGTGACCACCCCGCAGCAGGCCGCCGCGGAGGTCGCCGAGCGCGCCGGCTCCATCACCGCCCAGACCCACCAGCGGGTGGCGGGCGTGATCGAGAACATGTCGTACTACGAGCACGGCGGCGAGAGGATCCCCCTCTTCGGCGAGGGCGGCGGGCAGACCGTCGCCGACGCCCTGGGGCGCACGCTGGGCACGAACATCCCGCTGCTGGGCCAGATCCCGCTCGACACGCGCCTGCGCGAGGGCGGCGACGAGGGCAGGCCGCTGGTGCTGACCGACCCCGACGCCGAGGCGTCCAAGATCATCGACTCGATCGCCGACAGCCTGGTGGGCCGCCCGCGCGGCCTGGCCGGGATGCAGCTCGGCATCTCCCCCATGCGCAGGTAAGAGGGCGGGGAGGACGTGGGGAGGCCCCCGGGTGCGCGCACCCGGGGGCCTTCGCCGTTCCCGCGGTCAGTCGCTGGAGTCGAGGGTGATCGTGGTGACCTCGGTGGTGCCGCCGCGCTCGTACTCGGCCTCGACCTCGTCGCCCGGCGAGCGGTCGCGGATCATCGCCAGCAGCTCCTGGCCGGAGTTGACCGTGCGGCCGTCGAAGCGGACGATGACGTCGCCCGAGCGCAGGCCGGCCCGGTCGGCGGCGCCCCCGGACTCGACGGAGTCGACGGCCGCCCCCGCCAGGGTGCGCTCCACGTCGATCTCCGCGCCGAGGTCGGCGTAGGTGGCCTCGCCGTCCTCGATGAGCCGTTGCACGACCCGCTCGGCCTCCACGGAGGGGATGGCGAAGCCCAGGCCGATGTTGCCGGCGCTCTCGCCCGCGTAGCCCATGGTCACGATCATCGAGTTGACGCCGATGACCCGGCCCTGGGTGTCCACCAGCGGCCCGCCGGAGTTGCCGGGGTTGATGGCCGCGTCGGTCTGGAGCGCGTAGAACCGGCTGGCGTCGGGACCGTCGCCGGAGGTCACCGGGCGGTTGACCGCGCTGATGATGCCCTGGGTGACGGTGCCCGAGTAGCCCAGGGGCGCGCCGATGGCGATGACCTCGTCGCCCACGATGACCTGCTCGGAGTCGCCGAACTCCAGGGGCTCCACGTCGATGGGCTCTTCGAGGGAGAGCACGGCCAGGTCGGAGCTGGGGTCGGCGCCCACGACGGTGGCCGGGGAGAGGCTGCCGTCGCTGTACTCGACGAGGATGCCGTCGTCCTCCAGCTCGGAGGAGACGTGGTCGTTGGTGACGACGTAGTCGCCCTCGATGATGAACCCGGAGCCGCCGCCCATGATGCTCCGGTCGGCGCTGCGGATGGACACCACGCTGGGGCTCACCCGCTGCGCGACGCCCGCGATGGTGTCGGGGTCGCGCTGGGGCGCCTCCGGCGGGGGCTCGTTCATGGTCGGGCCCTCGGCCTGGGGCTGCGCCTCCTGGGCGGTGCCGCCCGCGAAGACCCCGCCCGCCACACCGCCGACGCCGCCCGCGACCACGGCGACGACCAGCATGCCGCTGAGCGCGGCCCACAGGGGGACGCCGCGCTTCTCCCGTCTCTGCGCGCCCGCCGCCGCGTACGCGTACGGCCCGGCCGGGTCCGCCCCGGCGGGGTCGCCGGGGACTCCGCCCAGGGGGCCGCCGGGAACGCCGGGGCCGCTTGGGCCGCCGGGAACACCCGCGCCGAAGGACGCCTGCTGCCCCGTCGGGGCCGCGAACCCGGGCCCGGGAGGCGCCGCGGGGACGTGGGGGTCGCCGGCGCCCGCGGGCGCGCCGGGGGCGTTGGGGTCGCCGGTGCCGAAGGACGCCTGCCTGCCGGTGGGCGCGCCGGGGCCGGGGGTGCCCGGGGCGGGGGTTCCGGGGGCGGGCCGTCGGCCGGTGGGAGGGTGTCCGGGTGCGGGTTCGGGGGCGCCGAAGGGGGGACGGCCCTGGGGATCGGGGTGCATGGGTTCTCCACTGCCGGGAGGCGAAGCGTGGGGGCGGTGAGCGGGGAGCGGACGGCCCGACATCGGTTCGGGGGCGCCGAAGCCGGGGGGCGCGCCCCCCGGCGGGGTCGGCCGCCCCGGGCCGCTCCCCTGTTCCGAACGGCCGTTTTCCTCAGTCAAGACCTGCTCCGTGTGTCGCTGTGGCTTTCGGTCGGAGGCGGCGGGGACCTACATCAGCCCCAGGCGCGACAGGCCCCGGTGGACCCGGGACCAGAAACCGGAGTCGTCCGGACCCGGCAGGGCCGTCACCGCCGAGGCGGTCAGGTCCTCCGGTGCGTCGGCCAGGACGGTGTAGACGAACCCGTCCGCCTGCCACATGCCGTGGTACCGGCCGCCCTCGCCGCCGAAGATCGTGTCATGTTGTGGTGTGACGCCCGTTCCCCCGGTTCCGGTTCCGACGGATCCGCCGCGGACCCCGGTCCGGGCGTCCTCCTCCAGCTTCCCACGTTGGGAGAAGACCGACACCTGCGACAATCCATCCGAATACACCGCGTGGACGACCCTCTGTCCGGCGTGGACCGTGCCGCGCGCGTCGATGAGGCTCAGGTTCCAGGCCAGGTTCTCGGGCAGGGCCCAGCCGTCCGCGCGCAGCTCCTCGCGCTCGTCCGGGGTCAGGACGTCGCCCCACGGGGAGTCCTCGGTGGCCTCCTCCGGCCAGTGCCGGTCCCCCGGCTCCAGGTCGGTCAGCCGGAAGCCGAGCACGTCCCGGCCGTCGCGCTCGTACACCGAGCCGCCCACCAGGACGCCGGTGTCGGCGTCCACCCAGAACCGGCCCGCGACCGTGCCGTTGGCGCGGACCGCCTCCACCGTGTGCGCGGGGCGGCCGTCCACCTCCTCGATCCCGGCGTCGGCGACCGTGTAGACGCGCTCCAGGGTGGTGAGCAGCCGCTCGTCGAGCTCCTTGAACGGGTCGTCGGCCACGAAGGGGACCGAGTCCCCGCTCATCGGGATGAGCGCCACGCCCTCGCCCGGCCGGACGACCACCCGGGTGGGCGGGGCGCCGTCGCCCGCCTCCCCGGTCATCTCGCGGACCGCGGTGTAGGCCACGCCGGCGGCGGCCGAGCGGCGCAGCACCGCCATGCCGTCGTCGGGGCCGTCCCCGGGCACCGCGTCGGCGCACGGGTGGGCGCCGCCGGTCAGCAGCAGGCAGACGAGCACCACGGCCGCGACGGCGGCCGGTACCGGGTGCGCGGAGGGTCCCCCCGCGCTCACCGCGTCGGCAGATCCGGTCCGGGCCCGGAGTGGTCCGGGAACGGCGGGGTGTCCACGACCGGGATGACCCGGCCGGTCACCGCGTGCTCGACCGCGAAGTCCGACAGGCGGGGCTCCACCACCGGGGCGTCGCCGGTCTCTCCCCCGGCGACGAACGCGCCGCCCAGCAGGACCGCGGTGACCGCGGCCCCCGCGACCGCGTAGCGGCCGCCGGGGAGGGTGGGGAACAGGTGGGAGAACCGCTCGCCGCGGCGGCGGGTGCGCCGCTCCGGGGCGACCACGGTCTCCTCGGGGATCATCGGGGCCGCAGGCGGGGTCGGTCCCGGGTCCGGGAAGCCGCCGAGGGGGCGGGAGGAGCCCAGAGGCGGTCGGGCGCCGAAGCCCGCGCCTCCGGTCGGCGGCTCAGAAGGGCCCCGGTCCGGACCTCCGGGGCCGTCCCCCCGGGACAGCCCCACGAGGCGTCCCATGAAGTCGAGGTCGGGCTCGGGCTCGCCCAGGCCGTGCAGCCGGCGCTTGAGGCGGCGCATCATGTCCGCCTCGAACCGGCAGCTCTCGCACTTGGCCAGGTGGATGAGGGCGCTCTCGTGGTCGGCGGGGCCCAGTTCTCCGTCGATGAGCGCGGAGAGCCGCTCCCCCAGGTGTTCTCTGCTCACTCCGCCTCCCCGTTGTTCTCGGCGGCGGCCAGGGACCGCCGGTGCTCCAGGGCGCGGCGCAGCTGGGCGCGGCCCCGGTGGATACGGCTGCGCACGGTGCCGAGTTTGACGCCGAGCGTCGCGGCGATCTCCTCGTAGGAGAGGCCTTCGATGTCACAGAGGACGACGGGGGCGCGGAACTCCGCGGGCAGCGCGTCCAGGGCGGCCTGGACGTCGGCGTCGAAGTGCCGGTCGTCGTAGCGCTGGGCGGGCGAGGGCTCGCGGCCCTCCAGGCGCTCGTCGGCGTTGTCGGCCAGGCCCTCGAACCGGATGCGGGCCTTGCGCCGGGCCATGTCCAGGAAGAGGTTGGTGGTGATGCGGTGCAGCCACCCCTCGAAGGTCCCGGGGGTGTAGTTGGCGAGGGAGCGGAAGACGCGGATGAAGACCTCCTGGGTGAGGTCCTCGGCGTCGTGCTTGTTGCCGGTCAGCCGGTAGGCGAGTCGGTACACCCGGGGGGAGTGGGTGCGGACGACCTCGTCCCAGCTCGGCGGTTCCCATGCCTCGAACTCCGCGGCAGGGCCGGATTCTGGCACCGCTTCTCCCTTCATCCCGTCGAAGCGCTCGGGCAGTGAGCTCGGGGGGAGTCCTGCTTCGTGGCGATCAACGTACGTTCCTCCCGGTTCAACGCCGAGGAGCGCCGATTAAGTTCCCGCCGCCACGCTCGGTCCGTCCACCGGATCACGTTAGGCTTTCCCTGGGCCGTGACCCGATCGCGATCATCCTTCCACGGTGGGTGACCCTGCGCCGGTCGGACGCCCCGGCCACAGTTCCCACAGACCATCGCAGCTGGAGGGCGTCATCACCGGCGTGGAAGAGACAGCGGCCCGGCTCGGCTGGGTCCGCACCGAGCAGGAGCGGTTCGAGCAGGAGGCCCTGCGGGACGACGCTCTCGCCGACGCCTACGACGCGGCGGCGGGATCGCTCGCCCCTCCGGTCGATCCGTCCGCGGGGTCCGCCCTGCGGTTCCTGGCCGCCTCGATCGGCGCCCGGTCGGTGGTGGAGATCGGGACCGGGTACGGCGCCTCCGGGCTGTGGCTGCTGCGCGGTATGGCGCGCGAGGGCATCCTCACCACCATGGACTCCGACTCCGTCCACCTGGACCACGCCCGGTCGGTGTTCTCCCGCGCCGGGTTCGGCGCGGGGCGGGCCCGGCTGATCCGCGGCACGGCGGCGGAGGTGCTGCCCCGGCTCACCGACGGCGGCTACGACCTGGTGTTCGTCGACGCCGAGCGGCGCTCCTACCCGGCGTTCCTGGACGAGGCGCTGCGCCTGCTGCGGCCGGGCGGCATGGTGGTGCTGCACGGGGTCCTGTCCGGCCCCGGCGGCCCCGACGGCCCGCTGCGCGCCCCGGACCCGGCCGAGACGGCGGTCCGCGAGGTCATCGGGCGCATCCGCGAGGACGAGGCGTTCATCCCGCTGCTGATGCCGCTGGGCGAGGGCCTCCTCGCCGCCATCCGCCGCTGACCGGGCGGCCCCGGAGGCGTCCGCCGCCCGGGGACCGGGGCCGGCCCGGGGGCACGGACCGGAGGCACGGAGCCGGCGAGGGGCCGACGCGCGGCGCGCGTCGGCCCCTCGTGCGTGCTCCGGTCCCCGGCTTCGCCTCGGGCCGCGCCGCGGCGCCCGGAGGGCGGGGCCCCCGGCCCTGCGCGGCCGTCCCCGTTCCCCGGATGTCCGCTCCCGGCCTCCGGTGCCCCGCGGGCGCCTTCGGTCAGGCCCCGGCGAGCCAGCGCAGCAGCGTGCGGGTGGCGAACGCGGTGCCGCCCCGGGTGAGGATGCCGTTCTCCTTCATGGACCGGCCCGGACCGGCGATGTCCAGGTGGGCCCAGGGCAGGCCGCCGGTGAACTCGCGCAGGAACAGGGCCGCGTCGGTGGCGCCCGCCGGGCCGAACTCCTTGCGGGTGCCGATGTTGGCCAGGTCGGCGACCCGCGACTTCGTGGTGGGGACGTACTCCTCCGTGAGGGGCATCCGCCACAGCGGCTCGCCCGCGGCCTTCCCGGCCTCGGTGATCCGCTCGGCGAGGGCGTCGTCGGTGCTGTACAGCGCCGCGGTGCCGGTGCCCAGGGCGACCTTGGCGGCGCCGGTGAGGGTGGCGACGTCCACCAGGGTGTCGGGCCCCAGGCGGTCGACGGCGTAGCCGAGCGCGTCGGCCAGGACCAGGCGGCCCTCGGCGTCGGAGTTGAGCACCTCGACGGTGGTGCCGGAGTAGGTGGTGAGGACGTCGCCGATGCGGGTGGCGTCCCCGGAGAAGGCGTTCTCGGCCAGGGCCAGCAGACCGGTCACCCTCACCGGCGCGGACACGGCGGACAGCGCCGACAGCACGGCCAGCACGATCGCCGACCCGCTCATGTCGGTCTTCATCAGCGACATGTTCTCGTTCGGCTTGAGCGAGAGGCCGCCGGTGTCGAAGGTGATCCCCTTGCCGACCAGCACGACGTGCGGGGCGTCGGGGTCCTGCGGGGTGTAGGAGACCTGGACCAGCCGGGGCGGCCGGGACGAGCCCCGGCCGACGGCCAGGATGGCGCCGAAGCCCTCGTTCTCCAGGTCCTCCTCGTCCCAGACCCTGATGTCGAGCCCGGACTCGGCGGCGACCTCGCGGGCGCGCTCGGCCATCCAGGCGGGGTCCTTGGTCTGGGAGGGCGTGTTGATGAGGTCGCGGGCCAGGGCGGTGGCGCGGGCCAGGACGACGCCCCGGGCCAGGGCCTCGGCGGGGGCGTCCCCGACGACGTCGATCGCGGGGGCGGGGCGCTGGGCGGCCTCCGGCTCCGCGGTCTTCAGCGTGAAGGTGTAGGAGGCCAGCAGCGCCCCCTCGGCGAAGGCCGTGGCGGCGGCCCCGTCGGCGAGGGAGGCGGGCCACGCGAACGCGACGCGCTCGCGGCCCCGAGCGGCCCGGGACAGGGCGGCCCCGGCCTTCCGGAGGTCGTCGGGGGAACCCGATCCGACCCCCAGGAGGGCCAGTCTGGCCAGACCCTGGTCCCGGGACACCGGGAACTGGACCGACTCACCGGCCTTGCCGGTGAGCGAGTAATGCGTGAACAGATCGGTGAGCGCGGCCGGGAGCGCCCGGCCCAGGCCGCCCTCCTCGACCCCCTGGACCGCCGCCGGGCCTTCGTCCGCCGCCTGCACGGGGAGGACGAGGAGGTCGGCCGCGGTGTCGTCGAGGGTCCCGGTGACGGGGTTGATCTCCGTGGCGAAGGGCACAGGTCGCTCACAATCGTTCACTCGTTGGGAGGTGTGACCACCTCGGGGGTTTCGGGGCTCATCCGGCCCGGGGTGGGGGACGGTGGTGCCGGTGCCGGCCGTGTTCTTCGAACCCCCGCTCCGCTCCGGCCCGTGGTCGGCGCCCTCGGAGGGCAGGGGACCTCGGCCCCGTGTCGCGGTCCTCGGACCGCTCCCCGGGAGCCTCCGGAGCCCCGCCGGCGCCTCGCGGACCCCAGCGGCACGGGAGGGCGTTCAAAGAACGGGTGCTAGCCGACGACGCCCTGGAGCGCGTCCCGGAGCTCGGTGGCCTCGTCCGGGGTCAGCTCGACGACCAGGCGGCCGCCGCCCTCGAGCGGAACCCGCATGATGATGCCGCGACCCTCCTTGGTGACCTCCAACGGCCCGTCACTGGTCCTCGGCTTCATTGCCGCCATGCCATTCCCCTTTCTCGTGTTCCTCGCGGGTGGCCGGGCCACAGCACCGACGCCGATCCGCTGGGTCCGTCTCGGCTCCGAAACCGTGGGCCGGTTCCGTGCGACTCGCGCCCGTGTGACTTAAGGGGCGTGAATCACTCTTCGACCATTATCTCGGAGGTTCGCCCCCGTGTGTGCGACGTACCACGGCGCCCGAGGACTTCGCGCACACCGGCCAACGAGGAATCGTCGGTCAGTAAGGTTATATCGGTCCTAGCCGAAACCCCGCGAGAGCGTGGGGAGCCGACCGTTCTCCTCCCCCTCACGGGGCGCTTGAACCGCACCGGACCGGCTTTTCCCGATAACGATGCCGCCCCCTCGGCGGGGCGGCCCGCGGCGTCAGGAGCCGTCGGAGAGCAGGCCGGTGGAGACCATCCGGGTCCCCTCCCGGGTGACGGAGGACCACTCGGCGTTGAGCCCGCCCGCCACGGGCCAGACGGTCAGCTCCGCCGCGTCGACGCAGCGCTCCTCGGGGTCGGCCGTCTCGGTGTAGGTGTAGACCCGGCGGTCGTTGTCGGTCGCCGTCAGGTCGAGCGTCCCGGAGCAGGTGAAGGTGGTCCAGGCGGTGCTGCCGCGCTCGGCGCCCTCCTCGATCCGGACCTCGGCGTGCCAGTCGGCGACGTGCGCGCCCTCGGTGTCGACCTGGGTCATCTCGCCCGCCCAGGAGCCGACGAAGTCCTCCGCCGGAACGGCGGCGTCCGGAACGTCCTCGGCGTCCCCGCCGATCAGCGCCCACGCGGCGGCGGCACCGCCCGCGACGAGCAGGACCGCCGCCGTCCCGACGGCCAGCCCGGTGATCCGGCGGCGGCGCCGGGCACTGCCCTGGACTGCGCGGGGCGGCGACCACAGGGACACCTGCTGCACGGGAACGGCGGAGGTCGACGGCGCGGCGGCGCCGTTCCGGTCCTCGGCTCCCGACTCCAGCTCGGCTGCTGCGTCCATCCTCGACATCCTCACAAAGAATGCGCCCGCTCCAGGGGTGGGGCGGGGGTACACGAGTACAGCGACCGAGGATAGAGCACACGAACACGGCGGATCCGCCCGAGAAGGACGGCGGCCGTGTGATGCACGACATACCGGGACCGGTCCGCGGGCGGACGCCCTCCGCCCCCCGAACCCGCCGACTAGGACCTGTTCCTTGGATGTCCTCCTGCGCCGCCGGGGGTTCGTGAGGCGCCCGGCGGGGTTCTGGAGGCCCGGAGGAGACATCCTCGAGGAAAGCCTGTGGCCGCAGGCCGTCCGTTGAGGGCGGTGGCGGGCGACGGGCGGGCCGCAGCGCAGCGGAGGTTCAAAAGAGCACGGACTAGGCGGACTTGTCCGCGGTCGCGGCGACCGTGTCGTCCCCGGCGGCGCCGGCGTCCCGGTCCGGGGTGTCGTCCCCGGCCTCGGGGCCCCCGGAGTCCTCGGCATCGGGGGCGTCGCCGGGCAGGTGCGAGCCCGGCGTGGGCCCGGTGCCCTGCGGGACGTAGGACGGGTCCAGGCGCGACAGGCGCCACTCCAGGTCCTCGATCCGCGCCTCGCGGTCGCGCAGGGTGGCGGTGAGCCGCAGCAGCAGCTCGTCCACCGCGCGCACGTGGTAGCCCCACATGGCCAGCGGCAGCAGCAGGCGGCCCAGTTCCACGGACTTCACGGGGCGGTCGGCGGACAGGTCGAGCGGGGGGTAGTCGGCCTCGAACCGGGCGAGGCGCCCGCCCTTGCCGAGCACGACGTAGACGACGCCGACGAGCACGGCCAGCGCGGCCGCGGCGACCAGGAAGAGGATGAGATAAGGCACGGCTCCGATCGTGCCACACCCGGCCGCCCCGCGGGAGCCGCGGGCGGCCGGGAGGCGGGCGTCAGGAGCCGTCGGTCCGCGCGCGCTCCTGCTCGTCCTGTTCGCGGGCGATGTCGAGGTGCGCCTTCCGGATGATGTCCACGACCTCGTCGGGATCGTCGACCACCTGGACCAGGTCCAGGTCGTTCGGCTTGATGAGCCCGTTCTCCAGCAGGCTCTCCCGGACCCACTTCTCCAGCCCGCCCCAGAACTCGGAGCCGACCAGCACCACCGGGAACCGGGTCACCTTGTTGGTCTGGACCAGCGTGGCCGCCTCGAACAGCTCGTCCAGGGTCCCGAACCCGCCGGGCAGGACCACGAACGCCTGGGAGTACTTGACGAACATGGTCTTGCGCACGAAGAAGTAGCGGAACGTCATCCCCATGTCGATGTAGGGGTTGAGGGACTGCTCGAAGGGCAGCTCGATGCCCAGCCCCACGGACAGCCCGCCCGCCTCCTTGGCCCCCTTGTTGGCGGCCTCCATCATCCCGGGGCCGCCCCCGGTGATGGTGGCGTAGCCCGCCTCCGCGAGCCGGGCGCCCATTTGAACGCCGAGGTCGTAGTAGCGGGTGCCCGGCTTGATGCGGGCCGACCCGAACACGCTCACCGCCGAGGGCAGCTCGGAGAGCAGGCCGAAGCCCTCCACGAACTCCGACTGGATGCGCAGCACCCGCCAGGGGTCGGTGTGCACCCAGTCGGCGGGGCCTCGCCGGTCCAGCAGCCGCTGGTCGGTGGTGGTGCCCGGGATCGACTCGCCGCGGTAGGTGAGGGGCCCCGCGTTCCTCACCTGCTCGTTTCCATGTGCTTCTTCCGTCATGGCCTAAAGCTATCCGCGCCGGGCCGGATCACACCTGAACCGGGTGTGGACCGGTGGTGGCCACTGGCGGCCATCTCCCTCCCGGGAGGGCGGACCCGTCCCGGACCGGACGGGTCAGCGGGCCCCGGTGAGCCAGGCGACCATCCGCTCCTCGGCCTCGCGGATGCGCGGGATCTCGGCGTACTCGTCGCGGGTGTGGGCGAGCGTCGGGTCGCCGGGGCCGTAGTTGACCGCGGGCACCCCCAGCTCGGAGAAGCGCGACACGTCGGTCCAACCCAGCTTGGCCCGGGCCCGCCCCTCCCCCACCGCGTCGACGAACGCGGCCGCAGCGGGGTGGTCCAGGCCGGGCCGGGCGGGGGCGGCGGCGTCGGCCAGGCGCACCTCGAACCCGTCGAAGACCTCCCGCAGGTGCGCCTCGGCGTCGGCCACGGACAGGTCGGGGGCGAACCGGTAGTTGACCTTGACCACGCACTCGTCGGGGATGACGTTGCCGGCCACCCCGCCCTCGATGAAGACGGCGTTGAGGCCCTCGTGGAAGCGCAGGCCCTCCACCTCGGGCTCGCGGGGGGTGTAGGCGCGCAGCACGTCCAGGACGGCCCCGGCGCCGTGGATGGCGTTGACGCCCATCCAGGAGCGGGCGCTGTGGGCGCGCTCGCCCCTGGCGACGACCTCGACCCGCATGGTGCCCTGGCAGCCGCCCTCGATGACGCCGTCGGTGGGCTCCATGAGGATGGCGAAGTCCCCGGCCAGCCACTCGGGGTGGTTGCGGGACAGGCGCAGCAGGCCGTTGCGCTCGGCGTCGACCTCCTCGTTGTCGTAGAAGACGTAGGTGACGTCGTGCACGGGCTCGGCGACCAGGGCGGCCAGCCTGAGCTGGACGGCGACCCCGGCCTTCATGTCGGAGGTGCCGCAGCCGTAGAGGCGGTCGCCGTCGACGTGGGAGGGGACGTTGTCGACGATGGGCACGGTGTCGATGTGGCCGGCGATGACGACGCGGCGCTCGCGGCCCAGGTCGGTGCGGGCGACGACGGCGTCGCCGTCGCGGGTCACCGTCAGGTGGGGCAGCGCCGACAGCGCCCGTTCGATCCCGTCGGCGAGGATCTTCTCGGTGCCGCTCTCGGAGCGGATGTCCACGAGTGCGGCGGCGAGGTCCGCGACGTCCGAGGTCAGGTCGAGCATGAGGGCGTCCCCGTCTTCCATGGTCGTGGTGCGCGGCGCGGGCGGGCACCGCAGGGCGTTGCGGCTCACCAGCCTAGGGCGTGTCCGGTGGGTGCCCTCGTGCGGCTCGGCGCCCGCGCCGAGCGCGCGTGAACGGGGCGGGGCGCCCCCGGTGGGAGGGCGCCCCGCACGGACCGGGGTCCGCGGGTCAGGCGTTGACGCCGTGCTCGCGGAGCAGGTCGTTGAGGGCGAGCTTGTCGTGCTCCTGGCCCTCGGCGAGCCGCTTGAGGACGAGCAGCACCGGCATGCCGAAGTCGCCGCCGGGGAAGCTCTTGACCCGGTTGGCGGTGACGCACACCGACCAGGCCGGGGCCTCGCCGCGGGCGAGCTCCTCGCCGGTCTCGGCGTCGAACACGCGGGTCGACGAGGTGAGGATGGTGCCCGCGCCGAGCTTGGCGCCGGTGCGCACCCGGGCGCCCTCGACGACCATGCTGCGCGAGCCCAGGAAGGCGTCGTCCTCGATGATCACCGGGGAGGCCTGCGGCGGCTCCAGGACGCCGCCGACGCCCACGCCGCCGGACAGGTGGACGTTGCGGCCGATCTGCGCGCAGGAGCCGACCGTGGCCCAGGTGTCGACCATGGTGCCGGAGTCGACGTAGGCGCCGATGTTGGTGAAGGACGGCATGAGCACGACGCCCGGGGCCAGGTACGAGCCCCAGCGGGCGATGGCGCCGGGGACGACGCGGACACCGTCGAAGCGGGTCTTCAGCGGCATGCGGTCGTGGTGGTAGAAGTCGCCGACCTGCGACTCCTTCATGTCCAGGACCTTGAAACCGAGCAGGATGGAGCGCTTGGCGCGCTCGTCGACCACGACCGCGTCGGTGGCGGGGTCGACGAAGGCCACCCGGGCCTTGCCCTCGTCGATCTGGTCGATGGCGGAGGTGATGATCTCGCGCGCCTCGGTGTGGCCCGGGGTCAGTTCGGAACGCCGCTCCCAGAGTTCGTCGATCCGGTCGGGCAGCGGGCTGGAGTAGGAGCTGGTCATGGGTTCCACGTTAGTAGTCCTCCGGGCGTCCCGGGGCCCCGGGCTCCCCCGTCGGCGTGCCCGGGCGGCCTCGGTCGGAGCACGTCCGGGGCCGCGTTGACTACAATGCGCCCGAAGCGCCGCACGGCCTGTCTCCCCGGCACGGCGCGGACCGCCTCGTCCCTTGTTGCCTAGCCGATGGTCCTCCGTTGCCAAAGCGCCGTAGATTCTCCGCGTTCGTCAAGATCCTGTTCGCGCTGTTCGTCGTGTGTGGGGCCCTCGTCGCCGGGGGCTACTACGTCATGACCAGCGTGGACCCGATCACGACCGAGCCCGAGCCCGAGACCATGTGCCGTCTGGACCTGTCCGACGGCAAGTACTCGATGAAGGTCGAACAGGCCGTGAGCGCGACCACCGTCGGCGGGGTGGCGTTCAGCATGGACCTGCCCCCGGAGGCCGTGACCGTGGCCTATGCCACGGTGTGGCAGGAGACCGCGTTCTACAACCTGGAGTACGGCGACCGGGACTCGCTGGGCCTGTTCCAGCAGCGCCCCTCGCAGGAGTGGGGCGACCCCGAGGACATCCTCGACCCGGTGTACTCCAGCCGCGCCTTCTACGACGCCCTGGTGGAGGTCGAGGGCTGGGAGACCAGGCCGGTGTTCGAGGCCGCCCAGGCGGTGCAGCGCAGCGCCGACGGCTTCGCCTACGACCAGCACGAGAAGCTGTCGCAGCGCATGAACGAGGTGTTCACCGGCACCCGCGGCCCGGCGCTGACCTGCTGGTACGACCGCGAGACCCTGGAGTCGCTCACCTCGGGCGAGGCCGACGTGGCGGGCGCGGAGCAGGAGCTGGCGCGTGTGTTCGGGGTGGAGCCCGCGGCGCTGGCGGACACCCCCGAGGCAGCCACCGGCGACCGGGGCTGGGCGATGGCCCTGTGGGCGGTCGCCCACGCCCAGGAGTACGGGCTGACCTCGGTCGCCTACAACGACCGCGTGTGGCGCGCCTCCGACGGCACCGGGGACGCCGCCGAGTGGCAGACCGGCGTCTCCGACACCAGGGGCGTCCTCGTCCTGGAGTGACCCCCGGTGTCCCGGGGCGTCCCGGCCGCGCCGGGGACGGCGGGCCGGGACGCCCCGGAGGCGTACGCGGCGCGGGTCAGGCGGACAGGCGGGCGACGGCGGCCCCGACGCGCTCGTCGGTGGCGGTGAACGCCACGCGGACGCTGTCGCCGCCGGCGGGCCCGTAGAACTCGCCCGGCGCCACGAGGATGCCGCGCTCGGCCAGGTGCTCCACCGCGCCCCAGGCGTCGTGGTCGGGGTGGGAGGCCCACAGGTACAGCCCGGCCTGGGAGTGGTCGATCCGCCAGCCGGCGCCGGTGAGGGCGGCGCGCAGCCGGTCCCGGCGGGCGCGGTAGCGCTCCTTCTGCTCCAGGGCGTGCGCGTCGTCGTCCAGGGCGGCGCCCATGGCGGCCTGGACCGGGGCGGGCACGATCATCCCCGCGTGCTTGCGCACCGCCAGCAGCTCCTGGACCAGGGCCGGGTCGCCGGCGACGAACGCGGCGCGGTACCCCGCGAGGTTGGAGCGCTTGGACAGGGAGTGCACCGCGAGCAGGCCCTCGTGGGATCCGTCGCTGACGTCCGGGTGCAGGATCGAGACCGGGGCCTCGCCCTCCCAGCCCAGATCGAGGTAGCACTCGTCGGAGGCGACGATCGCGCCGCGCTCGCGGGCCCAGGCGACGACCTTGCGCAGGTGCGGCACGCCCAGGACGCGGCCGGTCGGGTTGCTCGGCGAGTTCACCCACAGCAGCCGCACCGGGGCCGGGCCCAGGGCGGTCAGGCCGTCGGCCGCCACCGGGGTCGCCCCGGCCAGGCGGGCGCCGATGTCGTAGGTGGGGTAGGCCAGCTCGGGGTGGACGACGGTGTCGCCCGGCCCCAGGCCGAGCAGGGTGGGCAGCCAGGCGACGAGCTCCTTGGAGCCGACCGTCGGCAGCACGCCCTCCTCCGGGACGCTCACACCGTGGCGGCGCTCCAGCCAGCCGGTGATGGAGGCCCGCAGCGCGGGGGTCCCCCAGGTCAGCGGGTAGCCGGGGCTGTCGGCGGCGTCGGCCAGCGCGGCGCGCAGGCCCGGCGGCACCGGGTCCACGGGGGTGCCCACGGACAGGTCGACGATGCCGTCGGGGTGATCCGCGGCGATCTTCTTGTACGGGGTCAGCCGGTCCCACGGGAAGGTGGGAAGCCTGTCCGTCACGGGCCGCCGGGTCATCTCGCGTCTCCATCGGGTCGTCCGGGCCGTCGCGGTCCGGGGCTGGGCTTGACACGCATCGCGCCGACCCTCCCGGGACGGGGGGATCGGCGCGATGGCGGTGCGGTCGCGCGCGGGGACGTCCTCTGCGCCACGGAGACGCACCGGCGCGGACCGGAAGGGGCCGGGCTACTCCGCCTGCGGCGGCAGCTTGGCGACGAGGGGGTGGTCGCGGTCGATCTTGCCCACCTTGGAGGCGCCGCCCGGGGAGCCGAGGTCGTCGAAGAACTCGACGTTGGCCTTGTAGAAGTCGGACCACTGCTCGGGCAGGTCGTCCTCGTAGTAGATGGCCTCGACCGGGCAGACCGGCTCGCACGCACCGCAGTCAACGCACTCGTCCGGGTGGATATACAGGCTGCGCTCGCCCTCGTAGATGCAGTCCACGGGGCACTCGTCGATGCACGCCTTGTCCATCACATCAACACAGGGCTGCGCGATGACGTAGGTCACGTCGTACTCCTTGATCTCACCCCCGCGTTCCCACGGGGGAGGCGGGGACCTCGCAGAGGAGCCGGTCGGCGCGGTCCGGCGTGCGGGCGCCCAGGACCCTGCTCCCGGCCTCTGCGAACGATTGGCACAGATGTCGTGGTCCTAGTATGGCGGCGAAGGCGAGTCGTCGCACATTCGGGGGGCGCGTTGCACATGGCGGGCCGCCTGGTCCACCGGATCACCCGGGAGGACACGGGCAGCAGGGTCTCCGTCCGAATCCACCTCCCCGACGGGGGTTTCACCGATATCGTCGGGGTGCTGGAGTCATGGGACGGCGGCGTACTGACCGTGCGCCGGCGCGACGGCCGTCAGGCGCGCGTCGAGGAGTCGTCCATCGCCGCCAGCCGTGTCGTCCCCGACGCCGCCCCGCGGCGGCGCGGCGGCGCCCCCGGGCGCACCCCCTGAAGGACGCCCGGCGGCGGCCGACCTGCCCGTCCGCGGTGTGCGCCGGGCGAACGCACGTGCATGTCGCGTCCGCCCGGAGGCATTCTTCGGCCCCACCGGGGTAGGACAGGCTCAGTCCCGACGGCCGCCCCCCTGCCGTCCGCGACCACGCAGCACCGCGAAGTACCGCGCCCCCGACGGCACCCCCCGGCGGACACGCGGGCGCCAACCACGGGGTTTCGGGGAGGTCGGCGCCGTCCATGGGTGAAGCAGTAGCGTCCGCGCTCGCCGAGCTGGCCCGGCGCGACGGGCGGTCGGCGGAGATGGCCCGGCAGGCCCTGGACACGCTGGCTCCGGGCAACGACCTGGAGGGCCTCAACCAGCACGCCGTCCAGCGGTTCTGCTGGTTCGAGCTGCCCGCCCGGTTCTCCCGGGCCGACCGGGAGCCCGCGCTGCGCGCTCTGGGCTCGCTGTTCTCCCTGCTCCAGCTGCACCGGTACGCGCAGATCTGCGCGGCCCCGGCCACCGCCCACCTGCTGTCGGCCCACGAGAGGGACCACGGCGCCGGGGTGGCCGTGTACGAGCGGCTGATGTGGGAGTCCGGGGTGGAGCCGCCGGACCTGCCCGAGCTGACCTGGGGCACCGTGGTCGGCGACGCCGAGATCCGGGCCCGGCAGGAGACCGCCTCGGCGCTGGAGCTGGCGATCGTCCTGGGCGACGTGCGGCCCGGGAAGCAGGGCTGGCGCCACGCCCAGGAGCGGTTCACCCGCTCCTTCCTGACCCGGCCCGACGACCGCGGGCTCAGCCACCTGGACCGGATCCGCGAGGAGCGGGTGCGGGCCTGGCTGTCCTCGCCCGCCCACCCGCACCGCAGGCACCTGTGGCCGCTGGTGGGCCGGATCATCGCCGGCGCCGACGTGCCGCGCACCGCCGACGCCGCCATGGCCCCTCTGCAGCGGCTGCTGGACCTGGCCGAGGACGGGATCGCGCTCACCCAGATCGGCTACATCTCCCCCGGGGTGGTGCGGTCGATGTGCGAGGACTTCGGCTGGCGCACCTCCCCCGAGCCGCCGCGCAGCGAGACCGACGCCACCCAGCTGATCGCCCTGCACCAGATGATGCGGGGGATGCGGGTGGTGCGCAGGTCCGGCCGCCGCCTGGTGCTGACCCGGCGCGGGCGCCAGCTGCGCGCCGACCCCGAGGAGATGTGGCGGGCCGCCACCGAGACCCTGTGCCGCACCGGCGGCCCCGAGCAGGCGGCCGCGGAGACCCTGCTGGGCATGCTGCTGTCGCGCACCCCGCAGGGCAGCGGCTCGCACTCCCGGCGCGGGGAGTCGGACATGATCGCCGCCGAGCAGCTGCTCACCGGGTCCGGGTGGACGCCGCCCGAGCCGCAGAGCCCGTCGGGGCGGCACGCCGCCTCGCACCGGCGCACCGCCGAGGCCGCCTCCGACCAGGTGCGCGCCATGGTGATGTCGGTGAGCTGGCTGCTGGACGCGCTGGGGCTGCTCACCGAGGACGACGGCTGCGGCCACCGGGAGCTGACCGCCGCCGGGCGGGTGTTCGCGCTGGCCAGCCTGCACAAGTCGGCGGTGGCGCCGCGCGCGGTGGTCTGACCGGCGGCCCGGCGGGAGGGGGCCGGAACGGCGCACCGCTGCCGGGCACCCGCTGCGGACCGGTGCCCGGCAGGGCCTAACCTGGAGCGCGGACAACCCGCGCGACCAGCAGGAGCATCATGCCCACGCCCGAACCGGCCCCGAGGTCGGAGCCGACCGACGCGCCCGACACCCCGCGCACGGACACCGCCGACCCCTGGGAGCGCATGCCCGAGGGCGCCCTCAACCGTCCGGAGCTGGCCGAGCGCGGGCCCGGCACCGGGGCGCCGGCCAAGGAGGCCGGGAAGCCCGGCGAGGGCGGCGGGGACGACGCGGAGGACTCGGGCCCCGGGGACGGGGGCGAGGACGGGGAACGCTCCGGGGGCGTGTTCGACTTCCTGCCCAGCCCGGTGTTCGTGCTGGTGCTGGGCCTGACCGTGTTCGCCGGGTGGCTGTCCTGGCGGGCCGTGGAGCTGGACTGGGCCCCCGAGGGCACCAACGTCACCCCGCTGCTCCCGCCGCTGTTCATCCTGCTGGGCTGGATCGTCTCCTGCGCCGTGCACGAGTACGCCCACGCGCTCGCCGCGCACCTGGCCGGCGACCGCTCCCAGCGGGGCGGCGCCTACCTGCGCCTCAACCCGTTCGGGTTCCGGCACGCCTTCGCCGGGACCGTGCTGCCCGTGCTCTACCTGGGCTTCGGCGCCTTCGGTCTCAACGGGCCGCCCGCGTTCGTGGCGTGGGACCGGATCCCGCGCGGGCGGCGGGCGATGGTCGCGCTGGCCGGCCCGCTGGCCAGCCTGGTGCTGGCCGCCGCGCTGGCCGTCACCGTGTCGGTCCTGGTGCCGCCGGGCAACGACACCACCAACTGGGCGATCGCCGGGCTGGCGTTCCTGGCCTTCCTCAACCTGACCTCGGCGCTGGTCAACCTGCTGCCCGTCCCCGGCCTGGACGGCTTCGAGGTGCTCGCCGCCGCGCTGCCCGAGCGGCGGTGGGTGTCCGCCGCCCGGGTGAACGCGCTGTTCGGCTCCGTGGCGGTGTTCGCCGTCCTGTGGTTCCCAGCCCTGCGGGACCTGTGGGTGGGCGCGGTCTACACGCTGTTCCGGACCGTCATGCCCAACCCGACGTTCGAGGGCACCGTGTTCCTGGGCGAGCTGCTGCTCCAGTTCTGGAACGCCTGAGCCGCCGCCCCCGCGACGTGCGCGAAGGGCCACCGCCGTGCGGCGGTGGCCCTTCGTCGTGCCCGGGGTGTCGTGCCCCGGGGTGCCGTCGCCCGGGTCCGGGTCAGGCCCGGTCGTTCCGGGCGGCCGGGGAGGACGCGGCCGGGAGCCCGGCCAGGAAGGGGTTGCTCCCCCGCAGGCCGCGCACCACCGCCACCGCCAGTACCACCATGGACCCGAAGAGGTAGCCGTAGTGGATCAGGTGACCGGTCAGCACGATGTCGCCGCCCGGCATGTACATGGTGAGCACCATGGCCACGGCCACGAAGCCCAGGGAGAAGGCCACCCCGCCCGAGACCCCGCGGGCGCCCCACGCGCACAGGCGGCACAGGCCGTACAGGGCCCCCAGCAGTGCCAGCAGTCCCGCCACGCCCAGCACCTGGGCGAGGGGCCCCGCCTCCCAGTAGCGGGTCAGCCAGCCCGCGCCGGTCGCCGACAGCAGCCCGACCGCGGCCCCCGACGCCGCGAGCACGGGGAAGGTGAGCGCGGTCAGCACCGCGGTCAGCACGGGGTCGTCCTGTCCGGGCGCCTCGTAGGGTGCCGGGACGGCCCCCGCCACCGGGGCGGGGCCGGGCCGGACGCCGCCCTCGCCCGCGCTCACAGGCCCTCGAAGAGGTCGGTCTCGAACTCTCCGGCCGCGCGGCGCCGGGTGGGTCCCAGCAGCAGCGTGAAGTACTCCACCGCGTCGATCTCCTGGGCGATGTCGTTGGACAGGGCGAAGCGCTCGCCGTCCACCGTGATCTGGGTGGCGTGGGCGCGCATCGCCAGCGCCTTGGCCGCCCAGTGGTCGGTGGCGTCGATCCGGGTGGTGACCAGCTCGTCCGGGGTGCCCCGGGCGATGTCGGACACCGCCGTGGGCGGGGTGAACGGCCCCGCCTCCTCGTTGAGCCGGGCGATGGACGCCTCGATCACCGACACCGGCTGGGCGATCGCGTAGAGCTTGCGGACCTGCCACGGCGTGCCGGGCATCGACCGCTCCCCCGCCTTCACGCAGGCGCGCCGGGTGATCCGGTGGGCCTGGACGTGGTCGGGGTGGCCGTAGCCGCCGTACTCGTCGTAGGAGACCACCACGTGCGGGCGGACCTCCCGGACGATCTCCGCGAGCAGGCGGGCGGCCTCCTCGGCGTCGGCGTTGCAGAACGCCTCGGGGCGCTCCGCGGAGGGCGTGCCCGCCATCCCGGAGTCGCGGTAGTGCCCGGCGCCGCCGAGGAACCGGTGGTCGCGCACCCCCAGGGAGACGCAGGCCTTGTCCAGCTCGCCGACCCGGTGGTCGCCGAGGGTGTCGTCGCGGTCGGCCGCCAGGTGCGCGAGGTCGGCGGGGATGACCTCGCCCTCCTCGCCCAGGGTGCAGGTCACCAGGGTGACCCCGGCACCTTCGGCCGCGTACTTCGCCAGCGTGGCCCCGGTGACGATGCTCTCGTCGTCGGGGTGGGCGTGCACCATCATGAGTCGTCTGTCGGTCACCACGTGGTGAACAATACCGGCCGCATGCCCGCGTTTCCTCCCGAACGGCCAGGTGGGGCGCGGATTCGGCGCGGAATCGGGAGCGGACGCGGGGCGCGGGCGGGGGCGCCCGTCCACAGGGGCCGAGCGGGAACCGGAGATGTGGGCCACAATCGGACCCATGAGCTTTCCTCGCCAACAGGCACGTACCCAGCGCTTCACCATCGGCGTCCCGCGCTCCTTCGAGGTGTCCCCGGACGGGCGGCGCGTCGCCTTCCTGAGAGGGCGCGACGGCGTCGACACCGCCACGTGCCTGTGGGTGCACGAGGCGGAGGAGGACACCGAGCACGTGGTCGCCGACCCGCGCGCGCTCGGGGCCGACGACGAGGACCTGCCGCCGGAGGAGCGGGCGCGCCGGGAGCGGCTGCGCGAGAGCGGCGGCGGCATCGTGTCGTACTCGGTGGACGAGGCGTTCACCCGCGCCGTGTTCGCCCTGTCCGGCCGGCTCTTCTACGTGGACCTCGTGGGCGACCGCGCCGAGCCGCGCGAGCTGCCCGCCGCCACCCCGGTGGTGGACCCGCGGATCAGCCCGGCGGGCGACCGGGTCGCCTACGTCAGCGGCGGCGCGCTGCGGGTCATCGACGTCGCCGGCGCCGAGCCCGACCACGGCGACCGGGCGCTGGCCTCCCCCGACGGCGACGGCGTCACCTGGGGCCTGGCGGACTTCATCGCGGCCGAGGAGATGGGCCGCTACCGCGGTTTCTGGTGGGCGCCCGACGGCTCGGCGCTGCTGGCCGCCCGGGTGGACGAGTCCCCGGTGGTCCGCTGGTACGTGGACGACCCGGCCGCCCCCGAGCAGGAGCCCACCGCGCTGCGCTACCCCGCGGCGGGCACCGACAACGCGCGGGTGCGGCTGGCCGCCCTGCCGGTGGCCTCCTCCGCCGCGTTCCGCCGGGAGGGCGCCCCGGAGCCGGTGTGGATCGACTGGGACCGGGAGGCGCTGCCCTACCTGGCCACCGCCGGGTGGACGACCGGCCCGGACGGCTCGCCCACCGTGGTGTTCACCGCGCAGAGCCGCGACCAGCGCACGCTCACCCTGTTCGGCGCCGACCCCGCGACCGGGCTGGCCATGGAGACGCGCACCGAGACCGACGACGTGTGGGTCGAGCTGATGCCGGGCGTCCCCGCCCACACCGCCGCGGGCGACCTGGTGTGGATCGGCCGCGAGGGCGGGACCGGCGAGCGCCGGGTGTTCGTGGGCGCCGACGCCGTCAGCCCCGCCGACGTGTACGTGCGCGGCGTGGTGGACGTGGACGGCGACCGGATCCTGTACTCGGGCTCGCCCGCCGACCGGCCCGGCGACGTGTCGCTGTGGCTGGTGGACCTGGGCACCGGGCTGTCCGCCCCGGTCGAGCTGCCCGGGCACGGCTGCTCGACGACGGCCGACGCCTCCGCCCACAGCGGCCTGCGCTCGGGGCGGCTGCGCGGCGGCACCCTCGTGGTGCAGCACCGGTCGATGGAGTTCCCCGGGGTGCGCACCCTGGTGGTGCGCGGGGCGGCCACCGAGACCCGGCGGGCCTTCGGGTCCATCGAGAGCCTCGCCGAGACCCCGGACCTGCCCGAGCCGCGGGTGGAGTTCTGGCGGGCGGGCGAGCGGGGCATCCCGTGCGCGCTGGTGCTGCCGTCCTGGTTCCGGGAGGGGCAGCGCCCGCTGCCGGTGCTCATGGCGCCCTACGGCGGCCCGCACGCCCAGCGGGTGCTGCACGCGCGCGGCGCGTTCCTGACCGCCCAGTGGTACGCCGACCAGGGGTTCGCGGTGGTCATCGCCGACGGCCGCGGCACCCCCGGCATCGGCGTGGAGTGGGAGCAGGAGATCCACCTGGACCTGGCCTCGGGGGTGCTGGAGGACCAGGTCACCGCGCTGCGGGACGCCGCGGAGCGGTTCGGCTGCCTGGACACCTCCCGGGTGGGGATCCACGGGTGGTCGTTCGGCGGCTACCTGGCGGCGCTGGCGGTGCTGCGCCGCCCGGACGTGTTCCACGCCGCGGTGGCGGGCGCCCCGGTCATCGACTGGCGGCTGTACGACACCCACTACACCGAGCGGTACCTGGGGCTGCCCCAGGACGACCCGGGCGTGTACGAGCGCAGCTCGCTGCTGGAGGACGCGGCCAAGCTGGAGCGCCCGCTGATGCTGATCCACGGCCTGTCCGACGACAACGTGGTGTTCGCCCACACGCAGCGGATGTCCTCGGCGCTGCTGGCGGCGGGGCGCAGGCACACGGTGCTGCCGCTGTCGGGGGTGACCCACTCGCCGTCGGACCCGACGGTGTCGGAGAACCTGATGCTGCTCCAGGTGGAGTTCCTCAAGGACTCCCTGCGCGACGGGGCCTGACCGGCTCCGGGCCGGGCGCCCCGGGGGCGCCCGGCCGGCGGGGTCAGTAGGTCGGGGCGGCGGCGATCTCGGACTCGTCGGGGACCGGGATCTCCACGGGCTGCCCGAAGACGAACGCGATCCGCTCGTACTCGGCGTCCTCCTCCATCTCTCCGGTGGACCCGTAGGAGTGGAAGTGCTGGAGGTTCCCCTCCTCGTCCACCCAGACGTCGAAGGTCACTTCGGTGTCCTGACCCCTGACCTCGGCGGGCGCGGTGCCGGTGTAGTGGTGGCCGCTGCGGCCGGTCACGTCGTAGGCGTCCTGCATCTCCTGGGGGTAGTCCTCGTAGGGCGTGGGCTCCACCCCCAGGTAGGTGATCTCGGCCTCCTCCACGAGCACCTCGTCCACCGAGGCGAGCACACGCTCCCACCACTCGCTCGGGTTCCTCTCCGTGGCCGGGTCGTCCGGCCCGGGGCGGTAGTAGTCGCCCTCGACCACGCCGACGAGGTTGGAGTCGGTGCGGGCCAGCACGTCGTCGGGCCCCTCCCCGACGTGCAGGGTGAAGTAGATGGCCGGGCCCGCGTTCATGACCATCTGCCGGACGGGCTCGGGGTCCTCGGTGTACCGGAGGAGCACGTTCGAGTTGTCCTCGAAGGTCTCGGCCGACCGCTCGAAGTGGCTCACCTCGAACTCCGGCGCCTCCTCCGCCAGGGCGACGGCCTCGGTGATGACGGCCGCGCCGTCCCCCGGGTCCCGGGCGACCGCGGGCCCGGCGGGCTCGGAGGCGTCGGCGGACTCCGGGGCCGCCTCCCCCGGGTCCCCGCCGGGGTCCGCCTCCCCGCCGTCCGGGCGCACGATGAGGAACGTCGCGACCAGGGCCGCGGCCAGGCCCGCGGCGCCGGCGGAGACCAGGAGGGCGCGCCGCGGCCGGCGGACCCGCTCGGGCGCGCCCGCGGTCACGCCGCGCCATTCGGCGGCGAGCATGGCGGGCACCACGCGGGTGGGGTCCGAGGCCGGCGGGGCGTCCACGCGGGTGGCGCTCCACGCCCCGGTCACCTCGGCCAGGACCTCCGCGGCGGTGGGCCGGTCGGCGGGGTCCTTGGACAGGGCGCGGCGCACCGTCGGCAGCAGTTCCGGGGGCAGCCCGGTCAGGTCGGGCTCCTCGGTGCGGGTCCGGTGGACCACCACCTCCACCGGGCCGCCGGCGAAGGGGTCGCGACCGGTGGCCGCGAAGGCCACCAGGCAGGCCCAGGCGAACACGTCGGAGCGGTCGCTCGCCGGGACACCGTTGTACTGCTCCGGCGCCATCCAGCCCGGGGTGCCGAACAGGCCGCCGGTACGGGTGAGGGCGGTGCCGTCGGTCGCCCGGGCGATGCCGAAGTCCAGCACCTTGGGGCCGCCCGGCGACAGGATCACGTTGCCTGGCTTGAGGTCGCGGTGCACCACCCCCGCCGCGTGGATCGCCACCAGGGCCTCGGCCAGGCCCGCGGCCAGGGAGACCGCCATCCCCCCGGTGAGGGGGCCGTTCTTGCGGACGTGGACGCGCAGGGTGTCGCCGGGCACGTACTCGGTCGCCATCCAGGGCGCCTCGGCGCCGGTGTCCGCCCCGAAGTAGGCCGCGGTGCAGGTGGCGCTCACACTCGCGACCAGGGAGACCTCTCGGGCGAACCGGGCCCGGAAGTCCGGGTCGGCGGCGTACTGGGGATGGACGACCTTGACGGCGGCGCAGGACCCCGCGGGGTCGATCCCCGCGTAGACGGCGCCCATGCCGCCCGCCCCGATGCGCCCGACGACCCGGTAGGGGCCGATGCGCTCCGGGTCCGTGGCGGCGGGCGGGGTCGCACCCGGGGGCAGGCTGTTCTCGTCGAAGGGGCGGGGGTCGGGGTTCAACGGGGGATCTCCTCAGCAGGGGTCGTCAGGTGGGGCTGATGATGCAGCCCTCGGGCTGGCCGCCGAAGGCGGGGTCGTAGCGACCCAGGTACGGGAAGCCGGGGTAGGGGTCCCTGAGCGGCCCCGAGCCCTCGGGGGCACCGTGGCAGAAGCCCCCGGGCTGGTCCGCCGGGGCACTGCGGTCCTCGCCCAGGGCGGCGTCGGGCAGGTAGTAGACCCTCCCCCCGGGGATGCCGAAGAAGTTCACGGAGAACTCCGCCACGGGGTCGTCCGGGCCGGTCTCCGCCAGCTGCCCGGCCTCGCTCGACCTGGCGAAGTCGAGCCGTTCGTCGCCCTCGGTGAAGTACTGGACCCAGGCGAAGTCCCGTCCGTGCACGCGCAGCGACCCGAAGTCCGGCAGGTACTCCACCCGGACCTCGACCCGGAGGGTGCCGGTGTGCTGGCTCGATCCGGCGAAGGTGATCCGCATCTGGTCGAGGGTGGTGCCGTCGGCCCCGACCAGGGAGCGGACGACCGTCGGCTCGGTGTCGGAGGCCGGCTCCACCACCACGGTGCCGTTCTCGTAGAGGTCGCGGTACTCCTCCGGGACGTCGGCGGGGACCGGGTCGGCGGCCGTCCCCTGCGCGGGGTCGGCCGAGGGGTCCTCCGCGGCGGAGCCGCCGGAGGTCCCGCCGGCCGGGTCGTCCGGGAACGGCAGGGCGGACGCGGTGGCCGCGGTGACGGCGACCGCCGTCGCGCCGGCGGCCATCGCGAGGACGCGGCCGTGGCGGCGGACCCAGGGGCGGCGGGGCGGGGCGATCCGCACCCAGGAGTCCGGGACGGCGTCCACCGGCGGCAGGACGGCGGCCCAGGGCCCCACCACGGGCTCGGGCAGGGCCGCGGCCGCCTCTGCGGCGGAGGGCCGCCGGGCCGGGTCCTTGTCCAGGGCGGCGGCCAGGACCGGGCGCAGCGCGTCGGGGACGCCGTCGAGGGCGGGCGGGGCGGACAGCACCGCCGAGATCACCCCCTCCTCCGTGCCCGAGCCGAACGGGCCGCGGCCGGTGGCGGCGAACACCGCCATGCACGCCCAGGCGAACACGTCGGAGCGGTCGCCGGCGGCCTCCCCCCGGTACTGCTCGGGGGCGATCCACCCCGGGGTGCCCACCAGGGCGCCGGTGCGGGTCAGCGCGGTCTCCTCCGCGGCGCGGGCGATGCCGAAGTCCAGGACCCGGGGCCCGTCCGGGGACAGGATGACGTTGCCGGGCTTGAGGTCGCGGTGCACGACGCCCGCGGCGTGGATCCCGGACAGCGCCCGCGCGGTGACGCGGGCGAAGTCGGCGAGGAACCCGGCGGGCAGCGGGCCGCCGCCGCGCACCCGGGCGTCCAGGGTGGGGCCGGGCACGTACTCGGTGGCCAGCCAGGGGACGCCGGCACGGGTGTCGGCGGCCAGGAAGCGCGGCACGCCCTCGCCCCGGACGCGGCGCACCAGCCGGACCTCGCGGGCGAAGCGGTCGCGGAAGTCCGGGTCGGCCGCGTACATCGCGTGGACGAGTTTGAGGGCGGCGCGCCGGTCGCGGTCGTCCAGGGCGGCGTACACGGTGCCCATGCCGCCGGCGCCGAGGCGGCCGACGATCCGGAAGGGGCCGACGGTGCGGGGGTCCCCGGCCTGCACGGGGGACACGCCGACGGGGCCCGGCCGGTGGGGCGTCGGGGGGTGGTTCAAGGGAACGTCGATCCTCGCTCGGTTCCAGGGGGTGGGGGTCACCTTCCGTGACCGCCTCTTACGATACCGAGTGCCGGAAAAAGGTTCCCGGGGCCGACGGGGGATCGCGCGCGGGCGGTCGTAACCTGGGCCCATGCGTTCGTATGCGGCTCCCCTGGCCCTGGTGGCCGACCTGGTGTGCGTCCTGGTGTTCGTCGTGATCGGGAAGACCGACCACGGGACCGGTACCGCGGTCGGGGCGGTGCTGTCGACCGCGTGGCCGTTCCTGGCCGCCGCCCTGCTGGGGTGGGCGGCGTCCCGGGCCTGGCGCGCGCCGGCGGCGCTGTGGCCGACGGGGGTGTTCGTGTGGGCGATCACCGTGGTCGGGGGCATGCTGCTGCGGCGGTTCGTGGGCGAGGGGACGCCGCTCTCCTTCGTGATCGTCACCTCGCTCTTCCTGGCCGCCGCGATGCTGGGCTGGCGGGCGATCGCACTCCTGGTCACACGGAGGCGACAGAGAGCCGCCTGATCGGCCAGACTGGGAGGAGAGCCCGCCCCCAGCGAGAAGGAGCCCCCTGTGGCCGATCCCGTCACCATCGCCCTGGCCACCGCCGTCGTCACCGGCATGGCCTCCAAGATCTCCGAGCGCGCCGGCGAGGCCGTCGGCGAGGGGCTGAAGCGGCTGCGGCGGGCCGTCTTCAAGCGCTTCCGCGGCGACGAGGCGGCCCAGGACGCCCTGGACGAGGCGATGCTCGACACCGACGACCCCGCGGCCGTCGAGGCGGTGGCAGAGCACCTGGAGCGGATCGCGGCCCAGGACCCGGAGATCGGCGCCCTCGTGCGGGAGCTGGGCGCGCAGGTCGAGGTCGGCCAGGAGGGCGAGGGGAACGTCGTCAACCAGATCCACGGCGACGTGAGCGGCCGCGCCAGGGTCGTCCAGGGCCGGGACTTCCACGGGGACATCCACCTGTAGGCGGTACCTAAGCTGGGGTGCGATGAACGAGAACCCCGGCACCCCTGGTGAGGACGAGGCGCGCGAGGTCGGCGTCGGCCCCTGGACCGGCCCCTGGCCCGAGGGCGACCACTACGACCCCGAGCTGCTGGCGGGCGGCGACCGGCGCAACGTCGTGGACCGCTACCGCTACTGGCGCAGGGAGGCGATCGTCGCCGACCTCGACACCGTCCGGCACCCGTTCCACGTCGCGGTGGAGAACTGGTCCCACGACTTCAACATCGGTTCGGTGGTGCGCACCGCGAACGCGTTCGGGTGCGCCGCCGTGCACATCGTGGGGCGGCGCCGGTGGAACCGGCGGGGGGCGATGGTCACCGACCGCTACCAGCACGTCCACCACCACCCGGACACCGGGGCGCTGGTGGAGTGGGCCGCGCGGCGGGACCTGCCGCTGATCGGCATCGACAACCTGCCCGGCGCGGTGCCGCTGGAGACCTATCCGCTGCCGCGGGACGCGGTGCTGGTGTTCGGCCAGGAGGGCCCGGGGCTGTCGGAGGAGGTGCGCTCGGTGTGCCGCGCGGTGCTGTCGATCGCCCAGTTCGGGTCCACCCGGTCGATCAACGCGGGGGCGGCCGCGGCGATCGCGATGCACGCCTGGGTCCGGGCGCACGTTTTCGACCAGAAGGTGCCGGAAACGGTCACACCCCAGCGACTCCCGTGACTCATTCGTGATCTAACATGGCCGGGTAGACGACCCCCTATTGGAGAGTCAACGCATGACTGCGACTGTGACCGCCGGTTCCCGGGCCGCGACGACGGAGGACGTGCCCGGGGTGGCGCGCGTGCTGAGCCGCGCCCTGTACGACGACCCCCTCTTCGAGTGGTTGTTCCCCGACCTCGAACTGCGGATGGCCAGGACCCGCCGCATGCTGGCGCTGACCGCCGGGTTCGGCTACGTGCCCTTCGGCGACACCCGGGTCGTGGAGGTCGCCGAGGAGGGCTCGGACCCCGTGGTCCGCGGCGCCGCGCTGTGGGCCCCCTACACGACCAACCCCGAGGGCCGCCTGGTGTCGCTGCGCATGTGGCCGCACTGGGGCCAGCTGCTGGGACGGGCCCGGGCGACGGGGTTCGTGCGGGTGTTCGCGGAGTGGAAGATCGCCGCCCCGCAGGAGCCGCACCTGTACCTGGCGGCGCTGGGCGTGGACCCGGCGATGGCCGGAACCGGCCTGGGCGGCGGGCTGCTCACCGCGGGCCTGGACCGGGCGGACTCCGCGGGCCAGCCGGTCTTCACCCAGGTCCTCAACGAGAAGAGCCTGGGCTTCTACGAGCGCTTCGGCTTCCGGGTGGTCGGCGAGGCGTCCACCCCGGACGCGGTGACGAGCTGGTTCCTGCGGCACGACCCCTCCTGAGACCGGCCCGGACCGGGCACGCGGCCCCTCCCGTGACCCAGCCGTGATCCACCGTGGGGCCGCCGAACGAGGGGACACCGCCATGACCAGCGCGCCGACGCGCACCGTGCGCACCGCCACCATGGACGACCTGCCGGGGGTGGCGCGCGTCCTGGGGCGCGCCTTCCAGGACGACCCGCTGTTCCTGTGGCTGTTCCCCGACGACGAGCGCCGCATCGCCCAGGGCACCCGGGCCAGTGCCCTGATGGCGGGCTTCGTGTACGTCCCCCTGGGGTACTCCGCCCTCGTCGAGGCCCGGGAGGACGACGACCGTGGACCGGTGGTCCGGGGCGCCGCGCTCTGGTCGCCGCCGGCCGGGGAGGGCGGGGGCGCGGCCGCCGCCCTGCGCTCCCTGCCGCACTGGCTGGAGCTGGTGGGCCCGGCACGCCTCCCCCGGATCCTCCGCTACTTCTCCGCCCTGGCCGCGCACGCCCCCCGGGAGCCGCACTGGCACCTCCAGGTGCTGGGCGCCGACCCGGCGGCGGGGCGCTCGGGGATCGGGACCCTGCTGCTCCGGGCGGGCCTGGAGCGGGCCGACGCCGACGGGGCCCCGGTGTACCTGGAGACGATGAACCCGGCCAACGTCGCGTACTACACGCGCTTCGGGTTCGCGGTCACCGACACCGTGGCCGAGCCGGGCACCCCGCTCACGCACCTGATGCTGCGCCCGCCCGCCTGAGGGCCGTGCCATCCTGGCCCGTATGGACATCCGCGGGATCTCGCACCACGTCGACCACCTGACCGAGGAGCGCGCCGCCGCGGACATGCGCGCCATCCGCCGGGAGCTGCACTGCACGGCGGTGATGCCCATCGGCTCCGACCTCGCGCGCCTGCGCGCCGCCTCGGAGGCGGCGCTGGCCGCGGGCCTGGAGGTCTGGGTGCGGCCGCGGTGCGCGAACCGGCCGGCCGCCGAGCACATGGAGCACCTGGCGGCGGCCGCCGCCATGGCCGAGGAGCTGCGCGCCGCCCACCCGGGACGCGTCACCCTGCTGGTGGGGACCGAGTTCTCGCTGACCGCCCCGGGCCTGCTGCCGGGGCCGGGCGAGTTCTCCCGGGTGCAGGTCATCCGGCGGCCCCGGCTGCTGCGCCTGTTCTCCCGGCGGATGAACCGGCGGCTGCGCACGCTGCTGGAGACGTCCCGCGAGGTCGCCCGGGAGCACTTCTCCGGGCCGCTCACCTACGGCGCGGGGCCCTGGGAGGACGTGGACTGGTCGGGGTTCGACGTGGCGGGGGTGAACCTGTACCGCCAGGGCACCGACACCGAGGGGTACGCCCGCCGCCTGCGGGAGCTGGTGGCCCGCCTCGACCGGCCGCTGGTGGTCACCGAGTTCGGCTGCGGCGCCTACCGGGGCGCCGAGGTGCGCGGCGCGGGGTCGTTCTTCGCGGTGGACTGGTTCGCCGATCCGCCCCGGCTGCGCCGGGGGATCGTGCGCGACGAGTCCGTGCAGGCCCGGTACCTGGCGGAGCTGCTGGAGCTGTACCGGGAGAGCGGCGTGCGGGGCGCGTTCGTGTTCACGTTCTCGATGCCGGGCTTCCCCCACAGCCCGGACACGGAGCTGGACCTGGACGCCGCGGGCTTCGGCGTGGTCCGCCCCTCCGCGGACCTCTCCTCCTGGGAACCCAAACAGGCCTTCCACGCCGTCGCGGAGCATTACGCGGACGCCGGGGACGGCGATAGCCTCCGGGCATGAACCTCACCCTGGACCTTCCCCCGGACCTGTGGGAGCACCTGCGCGAGATCGCCGGCTCCGAGGGCACCGACGTCGGAACGGCGGCCGTCGCCGCCCTGCGCGACCACCTGGACCTGCGCCGCGCCCAGGTGCGCCGGTGCGCCGAGGAGATCGCGTCCGAGGACGCAGAACTGCTGGCGAGGCTCGGCGAATGACCCGGCACCTGACGCGCGGCGACGCGCTGGAGATCGCCGGCGTGATCCTGCCCCCGAACGTGTCCGTGCGCGACGCCGACCTGCTGGACGCCGCCCTGGCCCGCCCGGGGGACACGGCCTTCGGCGCCGAGGCGTACCCGGACCCGTGGCTCAAGGCGGCGGCGCTGCTGCGCTCGGTCCTGATCGGGCACCCGCTGTCGGACGGCAACAAGCGCCTGGCCTGGACCTCGGCCAAGGCGTTCCTGCGGCTCAACGGGGTCGCCTGGGGGCCGGTGGACCAGGACGCCGCCTACGACCTGGTCATCGCGGTCACCACCGGGGAGCTGGTAGAGGTCGCCGAGATCGCCGAGCGGCTGCGGGGCCTGCCCCCGCGGGCATGACCGCCCGGGCACGGGCAGGAGCCGCCCCGGAGGGATCGGGGCCCGCGGTACACCGGACACGGCAAAGGGACGCCCTGGAGGGACTGGGCCCGGGAGGGACGCCACCGGGTCCGGTCCGCCGACGCCCCGGACCGGACCGGCCGGCGCGGAACCCCGGACACGGGGAGGGGCCGCACCCCGGCAGGGGTGCGGCCCCGAGCCTCGCGGGGGTGTCGGCTAGCCGACGCCCTTGGCGAGGGACCCCAGCAGGTCGCGGTTGAGCTGGGAGATGGTGTCCAGCGGGATGCCCTTGGGGCAGACCGCCGCGCACTCACCGATGTTCGTGCAGCCGCCGAAGTCCTCTTCGTCGTGCTGGTTGATCATCTTGACCACGCGCGAGGCCCGCTCCGGCTGCCCCTGCGGGAGCATGCCGAGGTGGGTGACCTTCGCGGCGGTGAACAGCATGCCGGAGGCGTTCGGGCAGGCCGCCACGCACGCGCCGCAGCCGATGCAGGTCGCGGCGTCGAACGCGCGGTCCGCGTCGGCCTTGGGCACCGGGGTGGCGTGGGCGTCCGGGGCGGTACCCGTCGGGGCGCTGATGAAGCCGCCCGCCTGGATGATCCGGTCGAAGGCGCCGCGGTCCACGACCAGGTCCTTCACGACCGGGAACGCCTTGGCGCGCCACGGCTCCACGGTGATGGTGTCGCCGTCCTTGAAGCTGCGCATGTGCAGCTGGCAGGTGGTGGTGACCTCGGGGCCGTGGGCCTCGCCGTCGATCACGACGCCACAGGCACCGCAGATGCCCTCCCGGCAGTCGTGGTCGAACGCGACCGGCTCCTCGTTCTCCAGGGTGAGCTTCTCGTTGAGGACGTCCAGCATCTCCAGGAAGGACATGTCCGGGGAGACGTCCGTGAGCTTGTAGGTGACCAACCGGCCCTGGTCGTCACGGCCCTTCTGGCGCCATACGCGCAGGGTGATGTTCACTTGTAGCTCCGCTGCTTCATCTCGACGTACTCGTACTCCAGGGCTTCCTTGTGGAGTACGGGCTTGCTGCCATCGCCACCGAACTCCCAGGCCGCGACGTAGGCGAACTGGTCGTCGTGGCGCAGGGCCTCGCCGTCCTCGGTCTGGCTCTCGGCGCGGAAGTGGCCGCCGCAGGACTCGCGGCGGTGCAGGGCGTCGATGCACATGAGCTCGCCCAGCTCCAGGAAGTCGGCGACGCGGCCGGCCTTCTCCAGGGCCTGGTTGAGCTCGTCGTTGGTGCCGAGCACCTTGACGTCGCGCCAGAACTCCTCGCGCAGGTTGCGGATGAGCTCGATGGCCTTGGTGAGGCCCTCCTCGTTGCGCTCCATGCCGCAGTACTCCCACATGATGTGGCCGAGCTCCTTGTGGAAGGAGTCGACCGTGCGGGAGCCCTGGAGGGACAGGAGCTTCTCGATCCGGGAGGTGACCTGCTCCTTGGCGGCGACGGCCTCGGGGTGCGACTCGTCGATCTTCTCGAACGGCCCGCTCGCGAGGTAGTCGTTGATGGTGTTGGGCAGGACGAAGTAGCCGTCGGCCAGGCCCTGCATCAGCGCGCTCGCGCCCAGGCGGTTGGCGCCGTGGTCGGAGAAGTTGGCCTCACCGGTCACGAACAGGCCCGGGATGGTGCTCTGCAGGTCGTAGTCGACCCACAGCCCGCCCATGGTGTAGTGGACGGCCGGGTAGATGCGCATCGGAACCTCGTACGGGTTCTCGCCGGTGATGCGCTGGTACATGTCGAACAGGTTGCCGTACTTGGCCTCGACGGCCGCCCGTCCCATGCGCTGGATCGCGTCGGCGAAGTCCAGGTAGACGCCCAGGCCGCCGGGGCCGACGCCGCGGCCCTCGTCGCAGACGTTCTTGGCGGCGCGGGAGGCGATGTCACGCGGCACCAGGTTGCCGAAGGACGGGTAGATGCGCTCCAGGTAGTAGTCGCGCTCGTCCTCGGGGATCTGCCGCGGGTCGCGGTCGTCGCCGTGCTGCTTGGGCACCCAGATGCGGCCGTCGTTGCGCAGCGACTCGCTCATCAGGGTCAGCTTGGACTGGTAGTCGCCGCTGACCGGGATGCAGGTGGGGTGGATCTGCGTGTAGCAGGGGTTGGCGAAGAGCGCGCCCTTGCGGTGCGCGCGCCAGCTCGCGGTGACGTTGCAGCCCATCGCGTTCGTCGACAGGAAGAACACGTTGCCGTAGCCGCCGGTGGCCAGCACGACCGCGTCCGCGAAGTGGGTCTCGATCTCGCCGGTGACCATGTCGCGGGCGATGATGCCGCGGGCCTTGCCGTCCACCACGATCAGCTCGAGCATCTCGTGGCGGGTGTTCATCTGGACGGTGCCGGCCGCGATCTGCCGCTCCAGCGCCTGGTAGGCGCCGATCAGCAGCTGCTGCCCCGTCTGGCCGCGGGCGTAGAAGGTGCGGGAGACCTGCACACCGCCGAAGGAGCGGTTGTCGAGCAGGCCGCCGTACTCGCGCGCGAAGGGGACGCCCTGGGCCACGCACTGGTCGATGATCTCGACGCTGGTCTGGGCCAGGCGGTACACGTTCGACTCGCGGGAGCGGAAGTCGCCGCCCTTGACGGTGTCGTAGAACAGCCGGTAGATGCTGTCGCCGTCGTTGCGGTAGTTCTTGGCCGCGTTGATGCCGCCCTGCGCCGCGATGGAGTGGGCGCGGCGCGGGCTGTCCTGGTAGCAGAACGAGGTGACGTTGTAGCCCGCCTCGCCCAGGGTCGCGGCCGCCGAGGCGCCGGCCAGGCCGGTGCCGACGATGATCACGGAGAGCTTGCGCCGGTTCGCGGGGTTGACCAGCTTGGCGGAGAAACGGCGCTTGTCCCAGCGCTCGTTGATCGGGCCCTCGGGGGCCTTCTCGTCCCGGATCGGGTCGCCGACGACGAAGTAGTCGGTGTCAGACATTACTTACTCACCAGTCCAAAGGTGACCGCCAGAGGCGGGAGCAGGAAGCCGATGGTCACGATCAGCGAGACGGCCACGGCCACCGCGTTGATCTTGCCCTGGCGGGACGCCTTGTTCGCGCCGAGCGTGGCCATGGCACTCCAGATGCCGTGCCGGAGGTGGAAGCCGACCGCGATGACGGCGGCGACGTAGAACAGGGTCACGTACCAGAACTCGGGCTGGAACCCGTTCACGAGCCGCTCGTAGGGGCTGTCGGACTTGCCGCCGGGCGCGATGGCGTTGACGGTCAGGTGCAGGATGTGGAAGACCACGAAGAGCGCGATGAGGACGCCGCCGTACCGCATGGTGTAGGAGGCGTAGGTGCGCTGGACGCGCTTCTTCACCTGGTAGCGGTTCTGCCGGGCGCGGCCGGCACGGCGCCACAGGATGACCACCGCGTAGATGTGGATGAGGATGCTCGCCAGCAGGACGACGCGCGCGATCCACAGGAAGCCGGACTCGGGCAGGAGCGGGTAGCCCAGCTCGCGCAGGCCGTGCGCGTAGCCGTCGAACGCCTCCTGGCCCGAGAAGACCTTCAGGTTGCCGTACATGTGCGCGATCAAATACAGCACGAGGATCGTCCCGGTGACAGCCATCGCTGACTTGAGTGCCACCGTGGACCCGTAGGCCGTAGACCGCTTCTTGGTCAAGGTACTGTTCGCCACAGCCTGCCACTTTAAATTCGAGTTAAGCCCGACGTCTAAGGCATCAGGACTCTGGTCTCCATAGCCGTAGGCTATGGATCATGCAGTTCCAACAGCTCGCCTACTTCGTCGCAGTCGCCCGTACACGCCATTTCACCCGCGCAGCAGAGCTTTCCCGCGTCGCCCAGCCGAGCTTGAGCAAACAGATCCGCAGCCTTGAGAGGGAGTTGGGCGCGCCGTTATTCAGTCGTGCCCGGGGGAATATCACACTCACTCCGGCGGGCGAGGCGCTGCTCCCGCTGGCCCAGCGCATCCTGACGGACCTGGAGACGGCCCGGCGCGAGGTGGCCGAGTTGGCGGGGGTGCGCAGGGGCCGGGTCCGCCTGGGGGCCACCCCCTCGCTGTGCGCGGGGCTGCTCGCGGACGTGCTCGCCGACTTCCACACACGCTATCCGGGGATCGAGCTGAACGTGGAGGAGAGCGGGTCCCGCGACCTCATCCGCGACCTGGGCCGGGGCGAGCTGGACCTGGCGCTGATCATCCTGCCCCTGCAGAGCAGCGACCCGGACCTGTCCACCGTCCCGATCCTGCGGGAGAACCTGGTGGTGGCCAGCCCGATGACGCGCCCCTCCCCCACCGGCCGGGCGTCGGTCCGGATCACGGAGCTGCGGGACCGGCCCCTGGTGATGTTCCGGCGGGGGTACGACGTGCGCGAGGCGACGCTGCGGGCGTGCCGGGCGGCGGGGTTCGAGCCGGAGCTGGCGGTGGAGGGCGGCGAGATGGACGCCGTGCTGCGCTTCGTGGAGGCGGGCCTGGGCCTGGCGGTGGTGCCGAGCATGGTGCTCAAGAACCGCCCGGGCCTGCGGGGGACGCCGCTGGCCCGGCCCCGGCTGCTGCGCACGGTGGCGCTGGCGCGGCGCAAGGACGTGGACCCCTCGCACTCGGCGGACGCGTTCCGCCGCCACCTCAACGAGTACCTGCTGGGCATGTCGGCGCAGGAGCTGGGCCCGGACCTGGAAGTGCTCATCACGGACCCGGAGGCGGGCGGCCGGGAAAGGAGCGGGGGTTGACCCCTATCACTTCCGCCACTTAATTATCAAAAGAACCGAACATCCCAAAAGCTCCTTCCCATTCCGTTTTTGTGACATAAGCACACAAAAAACAGAAAAAGAGTGACGCGTTTCACATCCTTTTCTCCGGGGTTTCGTGGAACCTGATATGTGACCGTCATCACAGTCGCCTAACGTGGCGTGACAGAGCGGTTCCCTTCCGGCCATCCCGGGCCGGCCGGCACTCGACGGAGGCGCGACGGCGGGGACGCGGCCACCCGCGGCCCTCCCCGACCGGCCCCTCCCACTGGAGGTGGAGACGACGGTGACCCCGCCCGACGGCGCGACCCCCGCACGCGCCCGGATACAGATCCCGCAGCGCACCCTGCGCACCGACCGATGGTGGCTCGGCCCCCTGCTCACCACACTGGGCCTGGCCACCTTCGTCGTCTACGCGACCCTGCGCGTCCTCCAACAGGACCACTACTGGGTCCAGGAGCACCACTACCTGACCCCGTTCTACTCGCCCTGCCTGGCCGCCCAGTGCGCGCCCGACGCCGCGCTGTTCGGGCGCCTGCCGGTGGAGTTCCCGCCGCTGATCCCCTACGCGCTGGTCAGCCTGCCGTTCCTGCTGCTGTTCCGGCTGACCTGCTACTACTACCGCAAGGCCTACTACCGCTCGATCTGGCAGGCGCCCACGGCCTGCGCCGTCCGGGAGCCGCACCGGTCCTACACCGGCGAGACCCGGCCGCTGATGCTCCCGCAGAACGCGCACCGGTACTTCTTCTACGTCGCCCTCGCCATCACCGTGATCAACACCTGGGACATGCTCGTCCCCTTCTTCCACGGCACGGACGGCGGCTTCGGCATCGGCCTGGGCAACGTGATCATGGTCGTCAACGTGCTGATGCTGTGGGGCTACACGCTCAGCTGCCACTCCTGCCGCCACATCATGGGCGGCCGCCTGCGCAGCTTCGGCCGCCACCCGGTCCGCTACCGGCTGTGGACGGGCGTCTCCCGGCTCAACGACCGGCACATGTACTTCGGCTGGGCGAGCATCGCCACCCTCATCGCCACCGACGCCTACGTCGCGCTCATGGCGAGCGGCGTCATCTCCGACCTGCGCTTCTTCAACTGAACCCTCTGGGCACGAGGCCGACCCGGAAAGGCACACGATGGCTCCTCCGAGAGCACCCGGCGTGACCCGACACACCTACGACGTGGTCGTGATCGGCGCGGGCGGCGCGGGACTGCGCGCCGCCATCGCCGCCCGCGAACAGGGCATGCGCACCGCCGTCATCTCCAAATCGCTGTTCGGCAAGGCGCACACGGTGATGGCCGAGGGCGGCGCCGCGGCCGCGCTGGGCAACGCCAACCCCGCCGACGAGTGGCGGATCCACTTCCGCGACACCATCCGCGGCGGCAAGTTCCTCAACGACCCCCGCATGGCCGAGCTGCACGCGCGCGAGGCCCCCGACCGCATCCTGGAGCTGGAGTACTGGGGCGCGCTGTTCGACCGGACCCCCGACGGCCGGATCAGCCAGCGCAACTTCGGCGGACACGAGTACCCGCGCCTGGCGCACGTGGGCGACCGGACCGGCCTGGAGATGATCCGCACCCTCCAGCAGCGCGTCGTGGCGCTCCAGCAGGCCGACGCCGCCGAGCTGGGCGACCCCGACGCCATGCTGCGGGTCTTCCCCGAGACGGCGGTCACCGAGCTGCTGCTGCACGACGGGGCGATCGCCGGGGCGTTCGGCTACCGCCGCGAGGACGGCGGGTTCGTCGTGTTCGAGGCGCCCGCGGTGGTCCTGGCCACCGGCGGCATCGGCAAGATGTTCCGGACCACCTCCAACTCCTGGGAGTACACCGGCGACGGCCACGCGCTGGCGCTGCGGGCCGGGGCCTCGCTCATCAACATGGAGTTCGTCCAGTTCCACCCGACCGGCATGGTCTGGCCGCCGTCGGTGCGGGGCATCCTCGTCACCGAGTCCGTGCGCGGCGACGGCGGGGTGCTGCGCAACTCCGAGGGCCGCCGCTTCATGTTCGACTACGTCCCCGACGTGTTCCGCGCCCAGTACGCGGAGACCGAGGCGGAGGCCGACGGCTGGTACGACGACCCGGCGAACCACCGCAGGCCCCCGGAGCTGCTGCCGCGCGACGAGGTGGCGCGGGCGATCAACAGCGAGGTCAAGGCCGGCCGGGGGTCCCCGCACGGCGGGGTGTTCCTGGACGTGTCCACCCGGCTGCCCGCCGAGGAGATCCGCCGCCGGCTGCCGTCCATGCACCACCAGTTCAAGGAGCTGGCGGACGTGGACATCACCACCGAGCCGATGGAGGTGGGCCCCACCTGCCACTACGTGATGGGCGGGGTGCGGGTGGACGCGGAGACCGCCGCCTCCGACGTGCCCGGGCTGTTCGCGGCCGGCGAGGTGGCGGGCGGCATGCACGGCTCCAACCGGCTGGGCGGCAACTCGCTGTCGGACCTGCTGGTGTTCGGCCGCCGGGCCGGGCAGGGCGCGGCCGGGTACGTCGCCGGGCTCTCCGGGCGCGCGCCCTACGGGAGCGTGGCGGGCCGGGTGGCCGAGGCCGCCGAGCACGCGCTGGCGTTCCTCAAGCAGGGCACCGGGGAGAACCCGTACACGCTCCACTCCGACCTCCAGGACACCATGAACGACCTGGTCGGGATCATCCGGCGCGGTCCGGAGCTGGCGGAGGCCCTGGAGCGGCTGGACGTCCTGCTGGAACGCTCCGCGGGGCTGAGCGCCCCCGGCGACCGGGTGTACAACCCGGGCTGGCACCTGGCGATGTCGCTGCCCAACATGCTCGTGGTGTCGCGGGCGATCGCGGCGTCGGCGCTGGAGCGGGAGGAGTCGCGCGGCGGCCACACCCGCGACGACTTCCCGGAGATGTCGTCCCAGTGGCGGCGGATCAACCTGGAGGTCCGCGTCGGCGGGGACGGCGCGGTGGTGGTCGGGCGCCGTCCGGTGCCCGACATCCCCGGGGACCTGCTGTCGGTGTTCGACCCCGACGAGCTGGCCAAGTACCTGACCAAGGAGGAGCTGCCCGAGGCGGCCGGCGGCGTGGACGGAGAGGAGCGGGCATGAGCGAGAGGTTGTTCCGGGTCTGGCGCGGCGGGGCCGACGGGGGGCTGTCGGAGTACCGGGTGGAGGTGAACGAGGGCGAGGTGGTGCTGGACGCGCTGCACCGCCTCCAGGCCACCCAGGCCCCCGACCTGGCGGTGCGCTGGAACTGCAAGGCGGGCAAGTGCGGCTCGTGCTCGATGGAGATCAACGGGATGCCGCGGCTGTCGTGCATGACGCGGATGAGCGTGTTCGCCGAGGACGAGACGGTCACGGTGACGCCCCTGCGCACGTTCCCGGTGATCCGGGACCTGGTGTGCGACGTGTCGTTCAACTACGACAAGGCGCGGGAGATCCCGTCCTTCGCACCGGACCCGGCGACGGAGCCCGGGGACTTCCGGATGGCGCAGGTCGATGTGGAGCGCTCACAGGAGTTCCGCAAGTGCATCGAGTGCTTCCTGTGCAACAGCGTGTGCCACGTGATCCGCGACCACGAGGAGAACCAGCCGCACTTCTCCGGCCCCCGGTACCTCATGCGGGTGGCCGAACTGGAGATGCACCCGGAGGACACCGCCGACCGGCGGGCGATCGCCCAGGACGAGTTCGGGCTCGGCTACTGCAACATCACCAAGTGCTGTACGGAGGTGTGCCCGGAGGGCATCCACATCACCGACAACGCGCTCATCCCCATGAAGGAGCGCGTCGCCGACCGCAGGTACGACCCGCTGGTGTGGCTGGGGTCCAAGATCGGGGTCCGCCCCAAGGACACCCCGATCGTGCCCAACATCCGCCGCCCGGCGGGCGACTGACCCGGCGCGGGGTGCGGGTCCGCCCGCCCCGCACCCCGCACGGCCGCCGGCGCCCGGAGGCAAGTGCCCACCGACCAGGGTGTGAGAGCGCCACTCCCGCGCCCCGGTCGCGGTGGCCTCCCAGGGGCGGGTGCCCACCGACCAGAGCGTGGGGGCACCACTGCCGCACCCCGCACGGCCCCCGGTACGCGGAGGCCCGGGGCCGCGTTCCCCACCGGGAACGTCCACTGCCGGAAATGGGCGCCTATGAGCCGAGAGCGAAGAGAACAACCGATCATCCGCTTGATGGCGAATCTCGACTTTTCCCGTGCCGGACGGCACACTGTGCCCCTCGGACAGGGCGGGGGCACATGGCGGACGAGAGCGGTCTCAAACGGCACGTCGGCGGCGGGGCCGCGCGGGTGCTGGGCACGGCGATCCGGGAGCGGCTCCCCGGGTTCGACGTGGAGGGCTACGCCGCCGAGGTGGCGGCCCGGGTCGGCCCGCTGGAGCTCAAGGACCGGGTCATGGTGATGGCCGAGGGCCTGCGCGCCCGGCTGCCCGCCGCCTACCCCGAGGCCGTCGGGGTGCTCGTGGACTCCCTGGGCGAGGACCTGGTGGACGGAGCGGGGATGTACGCGCAGGGCTTCCACCTGATGGCGGTGGCCCGGTTCGTGGAGGAGTACGGGGTGGCCCACCCCGAGGTGTCGCTGCCCGCACTGGTGGAGATCACCCGGCGGCACACCTCCGAGTTCGCGGTGCGCCCCTTCCTGGTTCACCACCGGGAGGCGGCCATGGAGCTGATGCGCGCCTGCGCCGCCGACCCCGACCCCAACGTGCGGCGGTTCGCCAGCGAGGGGCTGCGGCCCCGGCTGCCGTGGGCGCGGCGGCTGCCGGAGTTCGTCGCCGACCCCGGGCCGGTGCTGGAGGTCCTGGAGGCGCTGCGCAACGACCCGTCGGCGTACGTGCGCACCTCGGTCGCCAACAACCTCAACGACATCTCGCGCGACCACCCCGGACGGGTCCTGGACCTGGCCGGGCGGTGGACCCGGGAGAGCCCGACCCCCGAGACCGCCTGGACCGTCCGGCACGCGCTGCGCACCCTGGTCAAGCGGGGCGACCCGCGGGCGCTGGCGCTGCTGGGCGCGACCGGCGGCGACCGCGTGCTCGCCGAGGGGCTGGCCCTCTCCCCCGCCGTACTGGACCTGGGGGAGACCCTGGAGGTGCGGGTGGAGCTGGCCAACACCGACGACCGCCCGCACACGGTCATCGTGGACTACCGGGTCCACTACGTGAAGGCCGACGGCACCCGCCGCCCCAAGGTGTTCAAGTGGACCACCGTGGAGCTGTGCGCGGGCGAGCGGCGCGCGCTGGTCAAGCGGCACCGGGTGAAGCCGGTCAGCACCCGCACCCACCACCCGGGCGAACACCTGGTGGAGGTGCAGGTCAACGGGGCGATCAAGGCGGCCGCCCCGTTCGGGCTGCGGGTCTGAGCCGCCCGGCCGTCAGGCCCCGGCGGCGATGAGCGGGCGCATGTCCAGCCGGTGCACCCCGGCGGGCCCCTGCGGGTCCCAGCCGTCGGCGAGCGCGGCGCGGACCGCCTCGGCCACCCGGGCCGGGGTGATGGGCTCGGGCATGAACTCGTCGGGAGAGCAGTCCGGGCAGCAGTAGTGGGACAACGGGAGCCACTCTCCCAGGGTCACCGAGAGCAGGCGGCCGGGCGCGTCCTCGCGCTCCACGGCGAAGGTCAGCGGGCGGGAGCGGGCCCGGGCCTCGGTGACGCTGCGGCGGGAGCGGTGGCGCCAGCGGTAGGCGATGCCGTCGACGGTGATCCTGCGGGTGCCCTTCCTGGGCATGGTCATCGGTGGCCTCGTTCGATAGGGGGCGGTGACGGGCACCACCGTAGGGACCGCGGGCCCCGCGGCGCCACGGGTTTTCCGCCCCCGCCCGGGCTCAGAAGCCGCGGGCCGCCCAGTCGTCCAGGTGCGCGGCCGCCTCGGCGACGGTGGTCGACTCCCCGTGCCCGGGGTGGACGACCGTCTCCCCCGGCAGCACCGCCAGGTGGTCGCGGATGGACGCGATGATGGTCGGGAAGTCCGACAGCGGCTGCCCGGTGGCCCCCGGCCCGTCCGGGAAGAGCGTGTCCCCGGTGAACACCGCGCCGATGGCGGGCGCGTACAGGCTCACCCCGCCGGGCGTGTGCCCGGGGGTGTGCAGGATCCGCAGCTCGATCCCGCCGACCTGGAGGGCCTCGCCGTGCAGCAGCGGGGCGTCCGGCTCCTGGTCGGGGTGCACCAGGTGCCACAGGTCGGCGTCGTCGGGGTGCAGCAGGACCGGGGTGTCGGTGAGCTCGGCCAGCGCCACCGCCGCGTTGATGTGGTCGGCGTGGCCGTGGGTGCACACGATCGCCATGAGCTCCCGGTCGCCCAGGCCGCGGGCGATGGCCCGGTGGTCGTGGGCGGCGTCGATGACGATCGCGCTCTCCTCGTCGCCGACGATCCACACGTTGTTCTCGATCGCGGACTCGGCGCCCTCAAGGCTGAGCACCCCTGAGGTGCGCAGCCGAACGACCGGGTACGGGTCGGTCATCGAAGCCTCCACCACCTGTGTCCGCTACTGGGTTCCGGCGCCTATGAGCCTATCCCGAGCGGCCCCCGCCCACACGCCTCCGGGGACCGGGTCCGCCGCCGGGCCGGGGCTCAGGCGGTGACGCCGGGCTCGAAGTTGCGGCGCAGGGCGTAGGGCTGGATGAGGCCCAGCCCGTGGGCGTGCCGCGCCCGCACCTTGACCACCTGGAGGCCCTCGGCGCCGTCCAGGCTGCGGGCCAGCTCCTCGTCGATGAGGACGGTGCCGGGCCGGGCGAAGGAGGTGAGGCGGCTGGACCGGTTGACGGTGGTGCCGAACACGTCGCCGTGCAGGGTGAGCACCGGGCCCGAGGACAGGCCCACCCGCACGTCGGGGACCTCGACGTGGGTCTTCACCCCCGAGGCGAGGCGCAGGGCGATGTCGGCGGCCTTGACGGGGTCGTCGGCCACGTAGAGAACCTCGTCGCCGAGGGTCTTGACCACCCGGCCGCCGCCGGAGGCGACGATGTCGGCGGCGGTGGCCTCGAAGCCCTCCACCACCTGGGCCAGCTCCACCTCGTCGAGCTCGCGGCTGAGGGTGGTGAAGGAGACCAGGTCGGCGAACCCGACGATGAGCGGGTAGTAGTTGGGCACGCCGTCGACACCGTTGGACATCACGGCCAGGGTGCGGGCGGTGGAGGCGGCGAGCTGGCGGCGCCAGATGTGCAGCAGCAGCCGCTCCACGTCGGGCAGCAGCTCCTTGACCTGGTTCATCAGGGGCCCGGCGCCCCCGACGCCCTCCCCCTCGCGGAACAGCAGGGTGCTGAGGATGCTGGTCTGCCAGTCGGCCAGCCGGGCCATGGTCTGCCCCATGGCGCGGGCGAAGCGGACCACCGCCTCCTCGTCGAGGACGCCCTCGTCGAGCAGCCCGGTCGCCAGCCGCAGGGCCTCGACGTCGCTCTCGGTGAAGATGACGGTGTCGTCGCTCTGCGTGGGGAAGCCCAGGGCACGCCAGACCCGGCCGGCGAGCTCGGGGTCGGCCGCGGCCAGCTCGATCGCCTGCTCCCTGGTGTAGACCGCCTCACCGCCCAGGAGAGCGGTCTCGATCACTTTCGGGTCAGGACGCGACGACATACGTTCTCTTTCACGGAACCGTCCCCGCCCGTGCGGGGAGCGAGTACTGGGGGCCACCGCGTCGGCGCCGCGGGGTCCACCTCCAGCTTACGCCGGAGACCGCCGCCGCTCCGGGCGGCCGTCACCGGGGGGCGGCGGGGGACTCCGGACGGTGGGCGCCGTCGACCCGTCTGTAGATCTCCGACTGGAACCACTCCGGGCGCGGGACCTTTCTGAGGGTGATGGCCTCCTGCTCGGAGGCCGACTGCACCGTCAACGTCCCGTACCTCATGACGCGTTCCCACACCGACATGCTGAAGGCGACGTCGTTGACCCGGGTGAGCGGCATGTCCCGCCCCTTCCGGGAGATGAGGCCCTGACGCGTCATCAGGCGGCGGTCGGTGAGGATGTAGACGGTCGAGGACCAGCGCAGCAGGGGGACGAGCCAGAAGACCAGCGCGGCGGCCAGGGCGAGGACCCCGACCACCCCGGCGGCGGCGGGCGCCCACTCCTCCTGCCAGGGCAGGAACCACAGCGCCGCGGCGGTGGCGGCGACGATGGCCGCCAGGGCCGTGAACTCCTCGACGAGCACGGTCCAGTGCTGACGGACGACGTGGACGAGCTCCTCGTCGTCGGAGAGGTGACGGTCCGCGATAGCCATGCCTGGATCATGGCACAGGCCGGTACCGCCCAGAAAGGCGGTGTCCGCGGCCTGTGGACGGCGTTGCGCGGAAGTTCCACGGAACGTTCCCCGCGGGTCCCGCCCCGGCCGGCCTCAGCCCGCGGGGCGCACGTGCACGACGTCGCCCACGCTCAGGGCCCGCTCCCCCTCGGGTCCGTCGACCACCAGTCGCCCCTCGGCGTCGATCGCGGTCACGACGCCCTCCAGGATCCGGTCGCCGGGCAGGTGCACCCGGACCCGCCGGCCCAGGGTGGTGCAGACGTCGCGGTAGACGGCGGCCAGGCCGCTGCGCTCGGCGTCGCCGCCGGCCGCCGCCCACATCGTGTACAGCTCCTCGAACTCGCCGAGCAGGGACGCCAGCAGCACGCCCCGGTCGAGGGCGGCGGCGCCCTCCCCGCGCAGGGAGACCGCGGTGTCCACGGGCAGCTCGCCGGGGGCCTGGGAGACGTTGAGCCCGATGCCGACGACCACGGCCGGATCTCCGGAGGAGAAGTCGACCTCGGCGAGGATCCCGGCGAGCTTGCCGTCGCCGCCGCCCGGCCCGGCCCGGAACGCCTCGGGGACCAGCAGGTCGTTGGGCCACTTGAGGGCGGCCCGGACCCCGGTGGTGCGGCGCACGGCGCCGACCGCGGCCACGCCCATCAGCGCCGACAGCCAGCCCAGCCGGGAGGGCGGCACGTCGGGGCGCAGCAGCAGGGAGACGGTGAGGGCGGCGCGCGGCGGGGTGCTGAAGCCGCGCCCCATCCGCCCCCGGCCCGCGCTCTGGTGCTCGGCCACCAGCACGCTGCCGTGCGGCGCCCCGGCGCGGCCGCGGGCGGCCAGCTCGGTGTTGGTGGACCCGGCCTCGGGCACCACCTCGATCCGCTCCCACATGCCGCCGGGGCGGACGAGTCCGGCGTTGAGCGCCGCCGGGTCGAGCGGCGGGCGCGGGAAGGGGTCCTCGGTTGCGGCCATACCCCCATTACAGCAGCGCCGGAACCCCGCCGGGACACCGTGCCCGGCCGGCCCGCCCCGGCCCCCCGAAGGGGGCCGGGGCCCGGCCGCGCGCGGGGGCGGGCGGTCAGCCGGTGTTCTGGAGCCCGGCGGCGACGCCGTTGACCGACAGCAGCAGGAGCCGCTCCAGGTGCTGCTGGTCCTCGGGCGACAGGGTCGCGGCGTCCTCCGAGCGCAGCGCCTCCAGGGCCCGCAGCTGGAGGTGGGACAGCGCGTCCACGTACGGGTTGCGCAGGTCCACCGCGCGCGAGAGCACGCGGCGGGTCTCCAGCAGCCGGGAGTGCCCGGTCACCCGCAGCACCAGGTCGCGGGTGAGGTCGTACTCGGCCAGGACCCGCTCGCTCATCTCGGGCCGGCCGCCCAGGGCGAGGTAGCGCTCGGCGATGGTGCGGTCGGTCTTGGCCAGGCTCATCTCAGCGTTGTCCAGCAGCGACGAGAACATGGGCCACTCGCGGTAGGCGTCCTGGAGCAGCGACAGGTCGGACACGGCCGCCAGCCCGGTGCCCAGCCCGTACCAGCCGGGCAGGTTGACCCGGGTCTGGGTCCAGGCGAACACCCACGGGATGGCGCGCAGGTCGCCCAGCCCCCGGGCGGCGCCGCGGCGGGCCGGGCGCGAGCCCAGCCGCAGCTCGCCCAGCTCCTCCAGCGGGCTGACCCGGGAGAACCAGGCGGCGAACCCGTCGGCGTTGATGAGGTCGAGGTAGGCCCGCTGGGCGGCGGCCCCGATGGCGTCGGCGTGCGGCCGGTACTTCAGGGCGGCGGAGCGCTCGCGCTCCTGCACCTCGTCGGTGGAGGCCATCAGGACGGCGTGGCCGACCTGCTCGATGTGCCGCCGGGCCAGGTCGGCCTGGCCGTAGCGGGCGAAGATGACCTCGCCCTGCTCGGTGACCTTGAACCGGCCGTCGACCGAGCCGGGCGCCTGCGCGAGCAGGGCGCGGCTGGCGGGGCCGCCGCCGCGGCCCAGGGAGCCGCCGCGGCCGTGGAACAGCGTGAGGCGCACGTCGTGGCGGCGGGCCCAGTCGGCCAGCCGGGCCTGGGCGTCGTACAGCCGCAGGGTGGCGCTGACCGGGCCGACGTCCTTGGCGGAGTCGCTGTAGCCGAGCATCACCTCGACGCGGCGGCCGCTCTGCTCCAGGCGCTCCCGCACCTGGCGGAGTCCGAGCATGCCGTCCAGGACGCCGGGGGAGGCGTCCAGGTCGGCGCCGGTCTCGAAGAGCGGGATGACGTCGAGGACGGGGCGGCGGTCGGCCGGCAGCGCGTACTCCGCCAGCTCGTACACGGCGGCGATGTCGTCGGCGGAGCGGGTGAAGCTGACGATGTAGCGGCGGCAGGCCTCCACTCCGAAGCGCTCCTGGATCCAGGAGACGACCCGGATGGTGTCCAGGACCTCGCGGGTGCGCTCGGTCAGCTCCCCGTCGGGGCCGTGCTCGCGCAGTTCGGCCAGGGCCGCGGCGTGCACCTCGCTGTGCTGGCGGATCTCCAGCTCGGCGAGGTGGAACCCGAAGGTCTCGGCCTGCCAGACGAGGTGCTGGAGCTCGCCGTAGGCCTGCCGGTTCGCCCCGGCTGCGGCCAGGGACTCCTGGACGGTGCGCAGGTCTGCGAGGAACGCCTCGGCGTTCGGGTAGGCCAGGTCGGCGTCGCGCTCGCGGGTGGCGCGCAGCCGGGCCGCGGCGTACAGCAGGAACCGGCGGTGCGGCTCGTTGGGCGAGCGGTCGGAGATCTCCGCCAGCAGCGACGGCTGTCCGGCGCGGGCCGAGGAGAGCGCGTCGAGCAGGGCCTGCGAGGCGGGGGTGAGGTTGCCGTAGGCGGTGAGGGTGCGGGCGATCCGGTCGCAGGCGGACTCCAGGCCGCGCAGCACGTGCTCGGACTGGATGCGCACCGCCTCGCGGGTCACCTCGTGGGTGACGTAGGGGTTGCCGTCGCGGTCGCCGCCGATCCAGGTGCCGTAGCGGACGAACGGCACGGCCCGGGGCGGGCGGACGCCGGTGCCCTCGGGGTCCAGGGCCCGGTCCAGGGAGCGGTAGACGTGCGGGATGACGGAGAAGATGGTCTCGTCGAAGGCCGCCAGGGCCGTGCGCACCTCGTCGAGCGGGTCGAGCCGGGTGTAGCGCAGCTGGGAGGTGCGCCAGAGCAGGTCGATCTCCTCCAGCAGGCGGCGGTGCGCCTCGGCGGCCTCGGTGCTGCCCTCGTGGGCGCCGTGCCAGGCGTCGAGCTGGGCGCTGATCCGCAGGATGGAGGTGGAGACGGCGCGGCGGCGGGCCTCGGTGGGGTGGGCGGTGAGCACGGGGTGGAACTCCATGCCCGCGACCAGCGCGTCGAGGTGCTCCTCTCCCCCGGCGCCCTCGCGGATGGCGCGGACGGCCGCGGCCAGGGACTCGCGGGGCGGGTTGGCCGCGTCGTCGCGCTCGCGCAGCGTGCGCATGCGCTGGTGCTCCTCGGCCAGGTTGGCGAGGTGGAAGTAGACGGTGAAGGCGCGCGCGACCTGCTTTGCGCGTTCGAGGGGCCAGGCGGCCACCAATGCGGTGATCTCCTCGCCGGTGACGGAACCGTCGCGGGCGCCGATGACCGCATGACGGAGTTTTTCGACATCGGCGAGCAGATCCTCGCCGCCGCTCTCCCTGAGCACGGTTCCGAGCATCTCACCGAGCAGCTTGACGTCATTCCTGAGCTGTTCGGGCACTTCCTGGCGCGCACTGTCGCGCTCTGCGCTTACCGCTGTCATAGGGCCGACACTACAGAGAACGGTTCTTCCGGAGCGTTCCCGGGGGCGCATTTCCGAGCCTTTGCCTTGGCGTTAACAATTGTTCCATAAGTGCGCGGAATTCACAGCCGATCACGTTCCCGACCCCGGCCCGAGCCCCTGCGGCCGCCCCCGGGGGCCGGATGTTACTGACCAGTAACCACAGGGCGCGTCCGCGCCGACCCGCCCCGCGGAGTTAACCTGCGTAGTTATGGCCACCGAAGCCCCTGAACCACTGCCCGCGGACGAGATCGACATCCACACCACCGCGGGCAAACTCGCCGACCTGCAGCGGCGACGCTACGAGGCGGTCCACGCGGGATCCGCGCGCGCCGTCGAGAAACAGCACGCCAAGGGCAAGATGACCGCCCGCGAACGCATCGACGCCCTGCTCGACCCGGGGTCGTTCGTCGAGCTGGACGCCCTGGCCCGCCACCGGTCCACCAACTTCGGACTGGACGCCGACCGCCCCTACGGGGACGGTGTCGTCACCGGCTACGGAACCGTCGACGGCCGCCCCGTCGCCGTGTTCAGCCAGGACGTCACCGTCTTCGGCGGATCGCTCGGCGAGGTCTACGGTGAGAAGATCTGCAAGGTCCTCGACCACGCCCTCACCAACGGGTGCCCCGTCATCGGCATCAACGAGGGCGGCGGGGCGCGCATCCAGGAGGGCGTCGTCTCCCTGGGCCTGTACGCCGAGATCTTCAAGCGCAACACCCACGCCTCCGGCGTCATCCCGCAGATCTCCGTGATCATGGGCGCCGCCGCCGGCGGCCACGTCTACTCCCCCGCCCTCACCGACTTCATCGTGATGGTCGACGAGACCTCGCAGATGTTCATCACCGGCCCCGACGTCATCAAGACCGTCACCGGCGAGGACGTCTCCATGGAGGAGCTGGGCGGGGCGCGCACCCACAACACCCGGTCCGGCGTCGCCCACTACATGGGCGCCGACGAGCAGGACGCCCTCGACTACGTCAAGGCCCTGCTGGCGCACCTGCCCGGCAACAACCTGGAGGACGCCCCCGTCCTGCCCCCCGAGGAGGACCCCGGCGAGGAGGTGAACGACGCCGACCTGGCGCTGGACACCTTCGTCCCCGACTCGGCCAATCAGCCCTACGACATCCGGACCGTCATCGGAACGGTCCTGGACGACGGGGACTTCCTGGAGGTCCACGCCATGTTCGCCACCAACATGGTGGTGGGCTTCGGCCGCGTGGACGGGCGCTCCGTCGGCATCATCGCGAACCAGCCCATGAGCCTGGCCGGGTGCCTGGACATCGACGCGTCCGTCAAGGCCGCCCGGTTCGTGCGCACCTGCGACGCGTTCAACATCCCGGTGCTGACCTTCGTGGACGTGCCCGGCTTCCTGCCCGGCACCGACCAGGAGTGGGACGGCATCATCCGCCACGGCGCCAAGCTGCTCTACGCCTACGCCGAGGCCACCGTCCCGCTGATCACGGTGATCACCCGCAAGGCGTTCGGCGGCGCCTACGACGTCATGGGCTCCAAGCACCTGGGCGCCGACATCAACCTCGCCTGGCCCACCGCGCAGATCGCCGTCATGGGCGCCCAGGGCGCGGTGAACATCCTGCACCGGCGCACCCTCGCGGCCGCCGACGACGTGGAGGCCGAGCGGACCCGCCTCATCGGCGAGTACGAGGACACCCTCCTCAACCCCTACTCGGCGGCCGAGCGCGGCTACGTCGACGGGGTCATCCTGCCGTCGGAGACCCGGGTCCAGATCACCAAGGCGCTGCGTGCGCTGGCGAACAAGCGCGCGCAGCTGCCGCCCAAGAAGCACGGGAACATCCCGCTGTGAGCGCGCAGCACACACCGCCGCACCTGGTCGTCGTCCGCGGTGAGCCCACCGCGGAGGAGATCGCCGCCCTCACCGCGGTGCTCGCCGCACGCGCCGCGGCCGCCCTCGCGGCGGCCCGGGCCCCGGACCGGCAGGAGCGCGCCTCCGCCTGGCGCGACCGCGCCCGGGGACTGCGCACCCCGCTGCGCCCCGGCCCCGGCGCCTGGCGCACGAGCCTGCGGTGACACCGCCACTACCCGGACTCCCAGGGGGGCGGTCGGCGCATCCGCCCCACCCACAGCAGAAGGATCTCCACCGTGCGTAAAGTTCTGATCGCCAACCGCGGCGAGATCGCCGTGCGCATCGCCCGCGCCTGCCGCGACGCCGGGCTGGACAGCGTCGCCGTCTACGCCGAACCCGACCTGGACGCCCTGCACGTCAAGGTCGCCGACCAGGCCTACTCCCTGGGCGGTTCCACCCCCGCCGACTCCTACCTGGACATCGGCAAGCTGCTGGCCGTCGCCGCCGAGTCGGGGGCCGACGCCGTGCACCCCGGCTACGGGTTCCTGGCCGAGAACGCCGACTTCGCCCAGGCCGTCATCGACGCCGGGCTCACCTGGATCGGGCCGCCCCCCTCCGCGATCACCGCCCTGGGCGACAAGGTCCAGGCCCGCCACATCGCCCAGAAGGTCGGCGCCCCCCTGGTCGCGGGCACCCCCGACCCCGTCACCTCCGCCGACGAGGTCGTGGAGTTCGCGCGCGAGCACGGGCTGCCCATCGCGATCAAGGCCGCGTTCGGCGGCGGCGGGCGCGGGCTCAAGGTCGCCCACACCCTGGACGAGGTCCCCGACGCCTACGAGTCCGCGGTGCGCGAGGCCGTCACCGCGTTCGGGCGAGGCGAGTGCTTCGTGGAGCGCTACCTCGACAAGCCCCGGCACGTGGAGACCCAGTGCCTGGCCGACTCCCACGGCAACGTCGTCGTGGTGTCCACCCGCGACTGCTCGCTGCAGCGCCGCCACCAGAAGCTGGTGGAGGAGGCCCCGGCGCCGTTCCTGACCCCCGACCAGATGGACCGGCTGTACTCGGCGTCCAAGGCCATCCTCAAGGAGGCCGGCTACGTGGGCGCGGGGACCTGCGAGTTCCTCGTCGGGGTGGACGGCACCATCTCGTTCCTGGAGGTCAACACCCGCCTCCAGGTCGAGCACCCGGTGACCGAGGAGGTCACCGGGATCGACCTGGTGCGGGAGATGTTCCGCGTCGCCGACGGCGAGGAGCTCGGCTACGGGGACCCCGAGGTCCGCGGGCACTCCTTCGAGTTCCGGATCAACGCCGAGGACCCGGGGCGGAACTTCATGCCCGCGCCGGGCACCATCACCGAGTTCGCCCTGCCGGGCGGGCCGGGCGTGCGCGTGGACACCGGCTGCGAGGCGGGGTTCACGGTGCCGCAGGCGTTCGACTCCATGGTCGCCAAGCTGATCGTCACCGGGCGCACCCGCACCCAGGCGCTGGAGCGGGCGCGCCGGGCGCTGGCGGAGTTCACGGTGGGCGGCATGCCCACGGTGATCCCGTTCCACCAGGCCGTGGTGGCCGACCCGGCGTTCGCCCCGGCCGACCCGGACGAGCCGTTCGGGGTGTACACCCGGTGGATCGAGACCGAGTTCGACAACCGGATCGAGCCCTGGGCGGGCACGCCGGGCGAGGCCTCCCCGGCCGCGCGCGAGACCGTGACCGTCGAGGTCGGCGGCAAGCGCATCGACGTGGTGCTGCCCGCCTCCCTCAACGTGGGCGCGGCCCCGGCCACCGCCCCGGCGGGCGGCCGCAAAAAGCGCGCCTCCCGCTCCGGCGGCGGCACGGCCGCCGCGGCGAGCGGCGACGCGCTGGTGTCGCCGATGCAGGGCACCGTGGTCAAGGTCGTCGCGGCCGAGGGCCAGGAGGTGTCCGAGGGCGACACGGTCGTGGTCATCGAGGCCATGAAGATGGAGCAGCCGCTGGCCGCGCACAGGGCCGGAACCGTGACCGGCCTGAAGGTGGGCCCGGGCGAGGCCGTCGGCAACGGCGCCGTCATCTGCGAGATCAAGGACGCCTAGGGCCCTGAACGTGAGCGGGGAGGCACCGGCGGTGCCTCCCCGCTCCGTGTCGGCTCAGCGGTTCAGGATGTCGGACAGGTCGATGTCGACGGGGTACGGGACGGAGAGCTCCAACCTCTTGCGGTGGATGGAGGGCTTTCCGTACTCACCGCGGGCCGGATCCAGCTCGTGGACGTAGACCACCGCCTCGTCCCCTTCCTGTTCCACCCGCCAGAAGTGCGGGATCCCCGCCTTGGCGTACAGTTGCGGCTTGCGTTCCCGGTCGCGGTCGACCGACTCCGGTGAGACCACCTCGACGACGAGTTCCACCGCCTCGGGCGGGAACCAGGTCTGTTCGAGCCGCGCGAACGCCTCCTTGCGCACGACCAGCACATCGGGCTCCGGACGCTGTCTCTCGGCGAGGACCACAGAGAACTCCCACGCCACCTTGAGGTGATCGGGGACGGTCGCTTTGAGGCCGTCGCGCAGGACGTCCATGACCAGCATGTGGAACAGCTTCTGGGGGCTCACCAGGACCAGGCTTCCGTCGATGAGTTCGGTGTGCGGCGGAAGATCCGGGATGCGGTCCAGGTCCTCGGCGGTGAACCCGCCGGGAGGGGGCTGGAGCAGGGACCACGGCAACGGCTCGCCGGCGGTCTCGGCCCTCGCCACAGTGGGTGCGGACATCTCGTCTCCGATCATCGGATCGTTCTCGTCGCCGACAGTAGCCATGTCCATCACCTCACCGGGGTGGTATCCGGAAATCATGCCACCGACACCCGCCGGAGGGTGATTCTCGCCGCACCCCGGGGCGGGCCGGGCTGCGGGAAGTCCGATAGGGACGGCGATCCGGTCATCGGATGTGGGAAACCCCGACCGAACCCCCCTGGAAAAGGGAGGAAAGGGCGTATATCGTTCCCCCTTGTGACGAACATCTGGGGACTGACCCGCCGCTGGCACATCGACCTGTGCCGTCGCGGTTGTCAGGCGTGTAGCTAGGTCCACGCGCGCCCGTCCGGGCGAAGCGCCGCACACCCTTCCCCTGCCCGCCCTCTCCGGGGCGGGCCTCCGCACGTCACCTCTTCTCCGGTGACACCCGCACACATTCCCCGAGCCGGAGATCCGCACGCCCACAGGCCGACCGCCGCGGCGTGCCCGTGCTCCGGTGCACCCACCGCTTGGAGTCACTTCCGTGTCCGCACAGACCGCCACGGTCAAGCCCCGGCGCCGCCTGCGGCTCCCGTCGTTCGGCGTCCAGGTCCTCCTCGGCCTGGTCCTGGGCCTGGTCCTGGGCTTCGTCGCCCTCCAGATCGGCCCCGCCGGCGAGGAGCCCAACTGGCTCGCCGTCACCCTCCAGACCATCGGCAGCACGTTCGTCTCCCTGCTGAAGACGGTCGTCCCGCCGCTGATCATCCTCGCCGTCATCTCCTCCATCGCCAACCTGCGCAACGTCACCAACGCCGCGCGGCTGGCCTGGAAGACCCTGCTGTGGTTCGCCGTCACCGCCCTGGTCTCGGTGGCGATCGGCATCGCCCTGGGCCTGGTGGTCCGCCCCGGTGTGAACAGCTCTGTCGACCCCGGCACCGTGGCCGAGCCCTCCGGCAGCGGTTCCTGGCTCGCGTTCATCGAGAGCCTGGTGCCCGCGAACTTCCTCGGCCTGGCCGCCGACACCTCCGCCGCCGAGGACGGCACCCTGAGCACCTCGCTGGGCTTCAACGTGCTCCAGCTGATCGTCATCGCGATCGTCCTGGGCATCGCCGCCGTCAAGACCGGCAAGGCCGCCGAGCCGTTCATCTCGTTCACCGAGTCGGCCCTCCAGGTCGTCCTCAAGGCCCTGTGGTGGATCATCCGCCTGGCCCCGATCGGCACCGTCGGCCTGCTCGGCAACGCCGTCTACAGCTACGGCTGGACCACCATCGGCGCCCTGGGCAAGTACACGCTGACCGTCTACCTCGGCCTCGCCCTGGTGCTGTTCGTCGTCTACCCGGTGCTCGCCCGCGTCAACGGCCTGTCCCCGGTCAAGTACTTCACCGGGGCCTGGCCCGCGATCCAGCTGGCCTTCGTGTCGCGCTCCTCGATGGGCACCATGCCGGTCACCCAGCGGGTCACCGAGCAGAACCTGGGCGTGCCGCGCTACTACTCCGCGTTCGCGGTGCCGTTCGGCGCGACCACCAAGATGGACGGCTGCGCCGCGATCTACCCGGCGATCTCGGCGATCTTCATCGCCCAGTTCTTCCCGGACATCTCCCTGGGCCTCACCGACTACCTGCTCATCGTGTTCGTGTCGGTCATCGGCTCGGCCGCCACCGCCGGCACCACCGGCGCGACGGTCATGCTGACCCTGACCCTGTCCACCCTGGGCCTGCCCCTGGAGGGCGTCGGCCTGCTGCTGGCCGTCGACCCGATCCTGGACATGGGCCGCACCGCGGTGAACGTGGCCGGCCAGGCCCTCATCCCGGCGATCGTCGCCAAGCGCGAGGGCATCCTGGACGTGGCCCGCTACAACGCGCCGCGCGACGCCTCCGGGTTCGTGCCGCTGGACGAGCCCGCCGCCGAGGACGGGGCCGACCGCGAGGAGGCCGAAGAGGTCGCCAAGGTGCCCGCGGGCGCCGCGAAGGAGTAGCCCTTCCGCGCCCTGCGCCGAAACGGCCCGCCGGAACACCGGCGGGCCGTTTCGCGTCCCCGGAGAGAACCGTCACGATGGGAACCCCGGGGGCACCCCGTTCGTCCCTGGAGTGTGAGGGAAGCGAGAGGAACGACATGTTGCGCCGCTTGGTAACACCCACTGTGCTGACCGCCGGGATCGCGACCGCGGTGGTGAGCGCCGCGGTGATGCCCGCGGCCGCCGACACCGTGCAGCCCCCGGAGAGCAACGCCATCGTCCAGGAGCTGGAGGACGACGGCGTCTTCATCGACCCGGCCGTCGGGGACGCCATCCCCGCCGCCGAGGAGAGCGCCCTGGAGGCCGCCGCGGCCGGGGCCGACACCCCTGTCTACTACGTGATCCTGCCCACCGACGCGGTCGGCTCCGACTCCGCGCTCAACGCGCTGATGGAACCGGTCATGTCCGACGTGGGCGACGGCCTGTACGGCGTGCTGGCGGGCTCGGAGGAGTTCCGCGTCCTGTCGCCGAACGTCGAGGACACCGAGGCCATCCGCGAGGTCGCGCTGCGCGAGGGGGGCGGCAACCAGGTCGACACCCTGGTCGCGGTCCCCGACGCCGCCCAGGAGGTCGAGGACGCCGCCGCGGCCGGGACCACCACGCTGTGGATCCTGCTCGTCGTCGCGGTGCTGGTCGCGGGCGGCATCTTCCTCGTCGTCCGCAACAACCGCCGCAAGCGCGAGGAGCTCAAGGCCAAGCAGCTGGCCGAGATCAAGCAGATGGCCACCGAGGACGTCGTGCGCCTGGGCGAGGACGTCGCGCGGCTGGAGATCGACCTGTCCGCGGTCGACGACGAGACCCGCACCGACTACTCGCGCGCCATGGACGCCTACGACCAGGCCAAGACCCGGCTGGACACCATCCGCGAGCCGGAGGAGATCCGCCAGGTCACCAACTCCCTGGAGGACGGCCGCTACTACATGACGGCCACCCGCGCCCGGCTCAACGGGACGCCGGTGCCGGACCGGCGCGGGCCCTGCTTCTTCAACCCGCAGCACGGCCCGTCGGTGGAGGACGTCACCTGGGCCCCGCCCGGCGGCTCGCCCCGCTCGGTCACGGCCTGCGCGTCCTGTGCCCAGGCGGTCAAGAGCGGCATGAACCCCGACGACGTGCGCATGGTCGAGGTCGACGGCCGCCGTGTCCCGTACTACGACGCGGGCCCCGCCTACTCGCCCTACGCGGGCGGCTACTTCGGCATGGACATGATGATGGGCATGTTCACCGGCATGATGATGGGCCAGATGATGGGGTCCATGATGGGCATGGGGATGGGCATGGGCATGGGCGACGCCACCGGCGACGTCGGTGCCGAGGGCGACTTCGGGGGCGGTGACTTCGGCGGGGGCGACTTCGGCGGGGGCGGCGACTTCGGAGGCTTCGACTTCTGATCCCGACACGGCGCGAGGGCGTGTTCGGTGGATGCTCTCGAGCATTCCGGCGCTCGCGCCGAACGCCGGGAGCGGCCGCGGGGCGATCTCTCGCAGGACGGCCGGCGCGGTGAGAGGCGGCCTCGCGGCCGCGACCCGGAACGATCCGCCGAATACGGCCCAGGGGCCCCGGACCGCACGGTCCGGGGCCCCTCGCCGTTCCCGGTGACCGGATCCGGCCACCCCCTGGCCCGGTGCTTACCGGGTAAGTAGCCTGGCGCTAGTTACCCGATAAGTAGGTGTTCCCATGTCCGTCCGCCAAGGACTGCTCGCCCTCCTCGTCCACGGGCCCCGCCACGGCTACCAGCTGCGCAGCGAATTCGAGGCCCGCACCGGAGGCACCTGGCCGCTCAACATCGGCCAGGCCTACACCACCCTCCAGCGCCTGGAGCGCGACGGCCTGGTGGCCGCGGTCGAGGACGACGATCCCGACGCCCCCGAGCGCTACGCCCTCACCGATGCGGGCCGGGCCGAGGTCGAGAGCTGGTGGCGCGACCCGGTCGGGCGCGGCGCCCCCACCCGGGACGAGCTCTCCCTCAAGCTGGCGCTGGCCGTGACCACCCCGGGCGTCGACGTCCACGCCCTCGTCGACGCCCAGCGGGCCGAGACCCTGCGCGGCCTCCAGGACTACACGCGGCTCAAGCGCACCGGCGGCGGGAACGCCGACCCCCACCACGACCTGGCCTGGCACCTGGTGCTGGACGCCCTGATCTTCTCCGCCCAGGCCGAGATGCAGTGGCTGGACCACGTGGAGGCGCGCCTGACCCGGGCCGCCGGGCACCGCGGCTCCGCCCCGACGGCCCCCTCCGAGCCCTCGGACCGGCACCCCCGGACGCGCGCGTGAACGACGCCGCCCCCGAACTGCTCATGCGAGGCGTCGGCCGGGTCCACGGCGAGGGCCCGGCCCGGGTCGCGGCGCTCACCGCCGTGGACCTGGCCGTCGCCCCGGGCGAACTGGTCGCCGTGATGGGCCCCTCCGGATCGGGCAAGTCGACGCTGCTCACCCTCGCGGGCGGCCTCGACTCCCCCACCGAGGGCAGTGTGGCGGTCGGCGGCCAGGACCTGGCGGACCTCGACGGACGGGCCCTCTCCCGGCTCCGCCGCCGCCGGATCGGCTACGTCTTCCAGGACTTCAACCTCATCCCGTCCCTCACCGCGGCCGAGAACGTCTCCCTGCCCCTGGAGCTGGACGGGACGGCGGCCGGGGCCGCCCGCCGCCAGGCCCGGGCCGCCCTGGCCGAGGTGGGCCTGGCCGGTCTGGACGACCGGTTCCCCGAACGGATGTCCGGCGGGCAGCGCCAGCGGGTGGCCATCGCCCGCGCCCTGGTGGGCTCCCGGCGGCTCCTCCTGGCCGACGAGCCCACCGGCGCCCTGGACTCCGGCAGCGGCGAGGAGGTCGTCTCGGTCATCCGCGAACGCGTGGACCGCGGTGCGGCCGGCCTGATGGTCACCCACGACTCCCGCTACGCCGCCTGGGCCGACCGGACCGTGTTCCTGCGCGACGGCCGGATCACCACCTCCACCGGCAGTCGCCTGGGCCTGGAGTCCCTGGTGGGGCCCGTACCGGACGGGGACGAGTGATGGCACCGTCCCGCACCGCGCCCTGGCGCGCGGCGCTGCGCCTGGCCCGCCGCGACGCCCTGCGCCACCGCGGCGTGACCGCCCTCGCCACGGCCGCGGTCGCCCTGGTCGTCGGCGGCACCGTGGCCGCCGACGCCCTCCTGCTCTCCTCGGCGGCCTCACCCGGGACCTTCGCCCGGATGATGCTCGGCGACGGCGCGCAGGCGCGGATCACCTGGCAGACGCCCGGGGAGGTGACGCAGAGCCCGCGCGAGGACATCGTGCTCGCGGGCAGCGACTCCGAACTGGACCTGTCCCGTGCCGAGTACGAGGACCTCCTCCTCGACCTGCTGCCCCCGGGGTCGGAACTGGTCGACGCGGCCGCCGGCCCGGTCCGCGCCTCGTCGGGGGGCCGGGCCACCGAGGACCTCACCGCGCTGGAGTCGCCCACCGGCGGCCCGCTGTCGGGCATGTTCGTCCCCGCCTGGGGGCGCACCCCCGAGCGGCCGGGCGAGGCGGCCGTCGGCCTGGGGCTGGCCCGCCGCCTGGGGCTGGACGAGGGCACGGAGATGGAGCTGGTCGCCGGGGACGGGAGCTCGGCGACCGTGACCGTCGTGGGCGCCTACCGGGCCACCCGGCATCCGGCGGAGGCGGTGCTGGCCCCCGGGACCCTGCTGGACACCGGGGCGGCGGTGGAGTCCCCCGCCGCCTCCGCTGTCTGGTTCGTCCTCGGGGACGAACCGCTGACCTGGGGCGGCGTCCTGGACATCAACGCGGCGGGGGCCTCCGCGGTGAGCCGGGCGGTGGTCCTCGATCCGCCTCCGGACGCCGACGTCCCGCTGCTGGCCGGACAGCCGACGGCCGCCCCGCCGGACTCGCTGGTCCCGTACACCGGGCTCGTGGCGGGAGCCTGCCTGCTGGCCTGCCTGGTCATCGGGCCGGCGTTCGCCATGCGCGCTCGGCGCACCGAGCACACCCTGGCCCTGATCGCCGCCCAGGGCGGGGACGCGCGGACCCTGCGGCGGATCGTCCTCTGCGGCGCCCTGGCCGTCGGGGCGGCCGGCGGAGTGATCGGCGCTTCGCTCGGCGCCGGCGGGGTGTGGGCGGTGGCGGCGGTGCTGCGGTCGCGCGGCGACGCCCAGTACCCGGAACTGGTCCTGCCGGCGACGCACACGGCTCTGTTCCTGGCCCTGGGGGTCGCCGTGTCCGTGGTGGCCGCGCTCCCTCCCGCGCTGCGGGCCGGGCGCACCGATCCGGCGGCGGTACTGGCCGGGCGCCCGCCCCGCCCGGGTGCGCGCCGCCGCGGCCGGGCCGCGCTGTCCGCCCTGCTGTTCGCGACGGGCACGGCCCTGGTCGCGGCGGCGTTCGCCCTGCCCCGCTCGGACCTGTTCGTGCCGGGGGCCCTCGCGGCCTCCCTCGGACTCCTGCTGTGGGCCCCCGCGCTGGTGGGCGCGCTCTCCGGGGCCGCCCACCGCCTCCCCCTGGTGTGGCGGCTCGCGCTGCGCGACGCGGGGCGCAACCGCGAGCGCACCACGATGGCGGTGGCCGTGGTCGCCTCCGCCTCGGCGCTCCTGGTGGCGGTGGCCGTCACCACCGCGTCGGCGGTCGCCTTCGAGGGGGCCGAGCACCGCCCCCGGGCGGCGCCGGACACCGTCATGGTCCGCTTCCCCGACCCCGTCGGCGACGGCGAGGCGTCCGAGGCGGCGTCCGCGCTCACCGCCCACCTGCCCGTGCACGACCCGGTCCCGGTCCTGATGGCGGACTCCCCGCTGTGGGTGCACCCGTTGCCGGATCCGGAGCAGCCCTGCCCGGACTGGGCGGTGTGGCCGCCGGTGAGCATCAGGACGGAACCGGTGCCGGAGCGGGTCCCCCTGGACTCGCCCGACTGCGCGCCGATGAAGCAGAACGGCGACCGGAACAGGCAGGAGTGGTGGGAGACGGAGGGCGGGGTCAACCCGCTGGTGGACGACGGCACGCTCGTGCGCGCCCTGGGCCTGCCCGGCGCCGAGGAGGCCGCCCGGGCGCTGGCGGCGGGACGCGTGGTCGTCACCCGCGACCTGGACCTGTGGGCCGACGGGAACGCGCGGGTGGAGTTCGCCTGGATGCGGGACGGCGAGGTCCCGGACGTTCCCGGGGCGGCCGACGCGGGCCGGGTCCTGGAGGTGCCCGCGACGGTCGTGGACTGGCCGAGCGCCCAGTACGAGTTGGTCGTCCCGCCGTCGGTGGCCCGGGAGTGGGGCCTGGCGGCGGCCACCGTCGGGATGGCGGCCGGCACCACGCGCGCCCCCGCCGGGGCGGAGGTCGACCGGGCCCGTGCGGCGGTGCGCGAGGCGACCGGGGCGGACCTGTTCGTGGAGCGCCCCTACTCCTCCCCGCGCACCCGGCAGATGGCCCTGGTGCTGGGGCTGGCCGCGGTGGTCGCGGTGGGTTCGAGCCTGGTGTCCGTACGGCTCGCCGCCGCCGACTCCCGAAGGGACGCGGCGACGCTGGTGGCGGTGGGGGCGGGGCCGGGCACCGGCCGCGCCCTCGGAGCCGCCCGGAGCGGTGTGGTCGCGGCGGCCGGCGTCCTGCTGGGCGCGGCGGCGGGAACGGGGATCGGCGCCGCCCGGGTGGCGGCCGAGACCTACCGGGCGGGGTTCGCCAACCCCACCTGGCCGCTGGTGGTGCCGTGGCCGCTGGTGTCCGTGTGCCTCGCGGGTGTGGTGGCCGCGTCCGTCCTCCTCGCCCTCGTGCTCACCCCGGTCCGCCTGTCGGCCCGGAACGGACCGGACGGTCACCGTCCGCATCCGGCCAGAACAGTCACACAGAGTAACGCGAACGGAGTTCCATGACCGCGCGCAAGACCTGCGGAACCTTTCGTGAGCACCCTTGACCACACCCCGGACCCCCGACTTATATCAAATCTTTCACTAACTTACCGCGACTGGCGTGATCCGGACATGAAATCACCATTGAATTCCTTGACCCGGCTCAGGTAGAAACGAAATGCAGCGCTGCATGAAACAAAAATCTCGAAAGGAACCAGCATGTCGAGCCAGTCCGGCTCCGGCGTCCTGCGCACCCGAATCGGTGCGCGGGCGGCCGGAACCCTGTTCGCCTTCTCCCTGCTCCTGGGCGGCGGGTTCGCGACCACCGTCGCGACCGCCTCTCCCGCCGAGGCGGCCTGCCGCTGGGGCGCCGCCACCATCGGCCCGTCCTACTCCTGGGGCCGCACCAACACCGCCGACTGCAGCTACCAGGGCCGCTCCTGGGCGACCCACGGCGACTACTCGGCCGCCACCGGATGGACCACCCGCAGCTCCAGCGCCCGCGCGGCGGACAGCTACGGCTCCTACCCCCGCGTGGCCGGATACGCCTTCCGCTGACACCCGACCGGCCCGTGACCTGAGCCGCCGCTGACCGGCGGGACCGGGCGAAACGCACTCGCCCGGTCCCGCCCCCGGCGGGCCGGCCCGCGCCGCGGACCGCGGGAGGACCGAAGGGAACCCCCGACCGCCATGGCGATCACCACGAACGCGCGCGCCCTGGGCTGCGCACTGTTACTCACGCTCGCCCTCTCCGCCTGCGCCGACGGCGCCGGCGAGGCCGAGAGCCCGCTGAGCCCGGCCCTGCTCACCGAGTTCGAGGCCCTCCGGGAGAGGGCCGGGACCGACTTCGAGCAGGAGGTGCTCGACCGCGCCATCGAGGAGGGCGGCGTCACCCAGGAGGACTACGAGGAGGCCTTCAACCGGTACACCGAGTGCGCCGAGGCCGCGGGCCTGCGGGAGACCTACACCAAGCTCCCCAACGGGCTCTACCAGCTCACGGACTGGGAGGTGGACGCCGACCCCCGGGACCAGGAGGCCTACGAGGCCGCGACCAACGCCCACATGGAGACCAGCGCCGACTGCGCCGAGGGCACGATCCTGCTCATCGAGAGCGCGTACTCCCTCCAGCTGGGCAACCCCGAGGGCATCGAGGACCCCCGCCTGGCCGCCATCCAGTGCCTGGAGGACGAGGGGATCGTCGAACCCGACTCCTACACTCCCGAAGAGTTCGACGAAGACCTGGAGAATGTTTTCGCCGACGCCCCGTTCGACCCTTCCGACGAAGCGGCGAACCTCTGTCTCTACATGGCTGGATTCGCCATATCGGTCGGCTGAGAAAAACGAGGAAAGAAACATGAAAAAGAATCAGGAAAACCTTCTTCGCGCCCTTTTCTGCATCTCCGCCGCGGCACTCCTCGCGAGCGGGTGCAGCACGGGCGGGAGTGGTTCCGAGCCCGGCGGATCGGTGTCCGTCGACGGATCCGCTACCCAAGGTGAGGGCGGGGTTTCCGAGGAGTCCAACGTCGGCGGGGCCGTCGACCTGGGCCCCGAGGGGGACGCCGCCGTGGACTGCCTGATCGAGGCCGGGCTGGCGCCGGAGTCCTACACCGTCGAGCAGCTCGGCGCCGACATGATGTCGCCGCCGGAGGGCGCCTCCATCGACGTGGGGAACGAGGCGTTCACCGACTGCCTGGCCGAGGCCGGCATGGAACACGATTCCGGGGGCGAGGGCGGCAGCGTCGGCGAATGACCCTCCCGGCCCTCCCCGCGTCCCACCGCCCCCTCCCACCACTCCGCCCCGGGCCTTCCCCCGCCCGCGAACCGACCACGGGAAGCGCACGTGAAAACTCGCCCCAGCGGGACGGTGCTGCTGTCCGCGCTGCTCCTGCTCACCGCCGGAGGTACCGCAGGATTCCTGCTCCGTCCCCCGGATCCTCCCCCCGACCTCGCCGCCGCGGCGGACATCGACAGTGCCCCCGTCCTGCGCGAGCCCTTCGACGACGCGCGCAGCGTCGAGGTCGAACTGACCGTCACCCCCACCCTCGACCTCGCCTTCGGAGGGTCCGGCCGGGTCACCTCCTCCGCGTGCGTGCCCGGAACGGTCCTGGCCTCCGGTGAGGAGGCCGCCCGGGTGGACGACCGGCCCGTGGTCGCCCTGGCCACGTCCATGCCGCTGTACCGCGACCTCGGCCGGGGCAGCCGCGGCGGCGACGTGCGGGCGCTCCAGCAGGAACTGGACCGGCTGGGCCACGCCACGGCGGTCGACGGCGTGTACGGCTGGCAGACCCACCAGGCCGTACGCGAGTTCCAGCGCGAGGCGGGGATCGGGAACCCCACCGGCTCCGTCGCCCTCGCCGACGTGCTCTGGATGCCCTCCTCCGAGGTCACCTTCGAGGAGTGCAAGGCCCTGCCGGGCTCCGAGGCGTCCGCGGGCGGCGCCTTCGCCAGTGTGCCCGGGGCTCTGGAGGCCGCCCGCCTGGGCTCGGTCCCCGACCTGGACGTGCCCGGCGACCGGCTGCTCACCGTCGCCGGGGTCACCGGGCCGGTCGACGCCGAGGGCCTGGCCGAGGATCCCGAATTCCTGCGCGAGCTGGCCGACACCCCCGAGGCCCGGGCGGCCGTGGCGGGCGAGGGCGAACCGCTCACCGGCTCCGTCGCGCTCGCCGAGCCCGTGGACGCCGCCCGGGTCCCGCCCGGCGCGCTGTTCGCCGTGGCCGGGGACACCGGATGCCTGCGCTCGGAGGGCTCCTTCCACCCGGTGCGGATCATCGGCTCCGGTGTGGGCAGCACCGTCGTGGTCCCCGAGGAGGACGGGGCCGACCTGCCCGCCGACGTCGACCTCGGCCCGGCCCTGACCGGGGATTCCTGCGAGGGGGGCGCGTGAGCGAAAGGAGCGTGACCGCCCACGGGCTCGGACACCGCTTCGGGGACAACCCCATGCTGTTCGAGGACCTGTCCTTCACCCTCGCGCCCGGGCACATCACCGGCCTGTGCGGCCCCTCCGGCTGCGGGAAGTCCACCCTGCTGTCGATCCTGGCCGGATGGGTCGCCCCCACCGCCGGGAGCGTCGACCCGGTCGGTGTCGAGCGCACCGGCTGGGTGTTCCAGAACCCGTACGGCGTCCCGGGGCGCACCGCCCTGGACCACGTGGTGCTCCCCCTGCTGGCCCGGGGCCGCCGGCGGGAGGAGGCCGAGGAGCACGCCCGGCGGGTGCTGGGCGACTTCCGGCTGGACGCCGTCGCCGACCGGCCCTTCCGACGGCTCTCCGGCGGCGAGGCCCAGAGGCTGATGCTCGCCCGCGCGGTGTGCTCCGCGCCCGACCTGCTCCTCGTGGACGAACCCACGGCCCAGCTGGACCTGCGCACCGCCGAGACGGTCAACGCCACGCTCGGCGCGATCGCGCGGACGGACACCATCGTCGTCATCGCCACCCACGACCCCCGCACCCGCGACGCCTGCACGCACGTCATCGACCTCCAGGAGCGGACGCGCGCCGACGCCTGAGCACCGGTCGAGCGCGCGGTCCGCGCCGCCGCGGAAGCCGCGGAACGCCCCATCACAGAAGCCACAGAAAAGGTGTGGGACCGGACGAAACGCACTCGCCCGGTCCCACCGCCACCAGGGTAACCCGGAACCGGGCACCGGCTCTCCGCGGACCCTGCGACCCCCGGGAGACCCACGTGAGAAGCCACCCCAGGACACCGCCGCCGAGCAGGGCGTTCCGCTCCGCGACCCCGCCCGGCGGCACCGGATGAACGTCCGCGAACTGATCGGAGAGGTGCGGCGGAACCTGGGCACCGGCACCACCCGGGCCGCCTTGTTCGCCCTCGCGCTGGCGGCCGTCGTCGGTGCCCTCGCCGTCGCCGACGCGCGCGCGATCGTGGGGCTGCACCAGCGCTCGGCCGAGTTCACCGCCGCGGGCGCCTCGGTCCGCGTGCTCAACGTCGCCGGGAACGTCGCCGGGAGCGCCTGCGACGCCCTCACCGGCGTCCCGGGGATCGGCGCCTCCGGAGCGCTCGCGGAGGACGGCTCCCTGCGCCTGGCCGCCATGCCGGACAACCCGCTGCCCGCCTACCGGGTGACGCCGGGGATGGCGTCGGTGCTGGGGGTGCGGGCGGAGGCGGCCTCGGGGGTGTGGGTGTCGACCGGGACGGCCGAGACCCTGGGCGTGGGCCCGGGGCAGCGGTTGGAGACCGACTCGGGGACGGTGACCCTGGCCGGGGTGTTCGACTACCCCGACGACGGGCGCGACAGCCGCCTCGGCTACGCGGTCCTGGTGCCCGAGCCCGCGGCGGGGGTGTTCGACCAGTGCTGGGCGGACGTGCGCCCGCCCACGGAGGAGGCCGACGAACTGCTCCGCTGGGCGGTGCGCCCCGGCGCGGACCCGAGCCTGTCCGTCACCCTGGGCCAGCTCAACACGAGCCTGGGCGCCACCTTCGACGGAGCGGCGGCGTTCGCCGAGCGCCCCACCAGGTTCGCGCCGCCCGCGGCGGCCCTGGCCGGGCTGGTGCTGGGCTTCGTGGCCGTCCGGCTGCGCCGCCTGGAGTTGGCGGGCGCCCTCCACGTCGGTGTGTCGCGGCGGGCGCTGCTGGCCGGGACCGCCCTGGAGACCGCGGTGTGGTCACTGGCCGGGCTGGCCCTGGCGGGCTGCGCGCTGGTGGTGGCGGCGCACGTCGGCAATCCCGCGGACCCGTGGGACACGGTGCTGATCGACGTGCGCGGCCCGGTGGCGGCGGTGCTCGCGGCGCTGGTCGGTGCGGCGGCCGCGACGGCCCTGGTCCGGGAGGAGCACCTGTTCCGCTACTTCAAGGACCGGTGACCCGGGCCGCGTCCAGGTCCCCGACCCAGGCGGCGACGCGGTCGGCGGTGGCCTCCGGTCCGGCGTCGGTGGTGTCCACGAGGGTGAGCGGCGGTTCGAGCCGGTCGGCCTCGCGCTCCACCCAGGCGGCGAACTCCAGGGTCTCGGCGATGCGCTCCTCGTCCCACTCCCGCCAGGCGGGCCGGGACCGCAGCCGCTCCGCCAGCACCCGCGGGTCGCAGGTGAGCGCCAGGTAGTGGACGCCGTCGAACAGCGCCCGCTCGGGCAGCGGCTCGAACTCCGGGGGGACGACCGTCCCGCACAGCACGACCGGCCGCCCGCTCTGCTGCACCATGGCGGCGGTGCGCAGCCAGGTGGAGCGGAACAGGCGGTGGTGGTCGGCGGGGTCGCGCAGGCCCCCCACCCAGAGCAGGTCCTGTTCGAGCACGACGAACCGGTCCCGCAGGCGCTCCAGCAGCAGCCCGGCGACGGTGGACTTGCCGGTGCCGCTGGGGCCGGAGACGCAGTAGAGCGGGAGGCGGAGGAAGGGGCGGGTGCGGCCGCAGAAGCGGCACAGCAACACGGAGACCCCCGACGAGGTGTCGGGGGTCGGGTCCCATTCCCCGCAGTGAGTACAGATCAGCGGGTGCACGGGGTGGTTTCTCTAGTCGAAGAGGTCCTCGAGGAAGCTCTTCCGGCGGCGCCGGTAGGGGCGCGGCGAGTCGCTGTAGCCGCGCGGGGAGTCCGGGTAGCCGGGGCGGTATCCGCGGGGGGAGTCGGGGTACCCGGGGGTCGGGTAGCCCGGCCGGGGCTGGCCCTGGGGCACGTAGCCGCCGGAGGGCGGCGGGGCCTGCGGGTCGGGCGGCGGGGTCGAGCTGTAGTGGCGCTTCTCGGCTTCGACGATGCGCTCGAGCTCGCCTCGGTCCAGGAAGATGCCCTGGCACCCGTCACACCGCTCGATGTGCACGCCGTGACGGTCGAACGTGCGCATGTTGCTTTGGCATTTGGGACAGATCACAACAGGACGCTACTCTCATCGGCGTTAAGGAAACGTAAAAACGGCCCGGCCGCAGGGCTCGGGCCGTTGCTCTGGAGCCTACTCCGGTGAGGCCAGCATCAGGGAGCGGGCCGCCTCGGTGACGCTGCCCGACAGGGACGGGTACACCGCGAAGGTGTGCGCGAGGTCGTCCACGGTCAGCCTCTGCTGCACGGCCACCGACACGGCCAGGATCAGTTCGCTGGCGCGCGGCCCGACGATGACGCCGCCCAGCACGATGCCGGTGTGCTGGCGGCAGATGAGCTTGACGAAGCCGTCCTTGACCTCGTTCATCTTGGCGCGCGGGTTGGTGTTGAGCGGCAGCGTGACGGAGCGGCCGTCGATGCGGCCGCTGCGCACGTCGTCCTCGCTGGCGCCGACGGCGGCCAGCTCGGGGTGGGTGAACACGGTGGAGGCCACCGTGGACAGCTTCAGCGGGGCGACGGCCTCGCCCAGGGCGTGCCACATGGCGATGCGGCCCTGCATGGCGGCCACGGAGGCGAGCATGTTGACGCCGGTGCAGTCGCCGGCCGCGTACACGCCGGGGACGGTGGTGCGCGAGACCCGGTCGACCTCGACGAACCCGCCCTGGCCCAGGCGCACGCCGGCCTCCTCCAGGCCGAGCCCGTCGGTGTTGGGGATCATGCCGACGGTCATCAGGCAGTGGGAGCCCTCGACGGTGCGGCCGTCGGAGAGGGTGACCAGCACCCCGTCCTCCGTGCGCACCACCGACTCGGCGCGGGTGCGGTTGAGGACGGTCATGCCGCGGCGCAGGAAGACCTCCTCCAGCACGCGGGCGGCGTCGGGGTCCTGGGTGGGCATGACGTGCTCGCGGGAGGAGACCAGGGTCACGTTCGAGCCGAGGGACTGGTAGGCGCTGGCGAACTCGGCGCCGGTCACGCCGGAGCCGACGACGATGAGCTTCTCGGGCAGCTCGTGGAGGTCGTAGAGCTGGCGCCAGGTGAGGATGCGCTCGCCGTCGGGCCGGGCCGAGGGCAGCTCGCGCGGGTGGGCGCCGGTGGCGACGAGCACGACGTCGGCGCGGATGCGGGTGTCGCCGACGGCGACGATGCGCGGGTCGACCAGGCGCGCCTCGCCGCTGACGACCTCGATGCCCTCCTTGATCAGCCGGGCGCGGGTGTCGTCGGACTGGGCCTGGGCCAGGGCGAGGATCCGGTTGTTGACCGTGGGCATGTCGACGCGCACGGAGGACTTGCCGTCGAGCTGGTCGTCGACCTGGATGCCCAGGTTCTCGGACTCGCGCACGTAGGTGGTGCGGGTGGAGGTGGCGATCAGGCTCTTGGAGGGAACGCAGTCGGTGAGGACGCAGGCGCCGCCGATGCCGTCGCGGTCCACCACCGTCACGTCCGCGCCGAGCTGCGCGGCGACCAGTGCCGCCTCGTAGCCCCCGGGACCGCCCCCGATGATCACGACCTTCGTCACTCTGCTTCACTCCCTCTGCGGCCGGCCGTCGTCCCGCCCGTCCCGGTCGGGGGCGGTGGGCATGACGGGGCGGCATGTGGTTCTCTCGCCTTACCCCTATTGTCGGCCATACCGGCCGGCGGATTCCGCACCCGCCCCGGCCGGGGGTCGGGCATTCCCCTTACCGCCACCGTAGCGTTGCGTTCCGGAATCATCCGGCTACACGGCGGTAGCATCCGCTGTGTGAGTGAAACAGAGCAGCCGCCGACGACGACCGCCGAGGCCCGGGCGCTGGCGGCCGACGCGGCGCACGAACTCCTGACCCGGGCCGGGGCCGACGGCTTCGACGCCCTGGTGGTGCTCGGTTCCGGGTGGACGGACGCGGTGGACACGCTCGGTTCGCCGGACATCGGGTTCGAGGCGCGGGAGCTGCCCGGTTTCCTGGCACCGGCCGGGGAGGGCCACGGCACCACCGTCCACAGCATGTGGGTCGGGGACAAACGAGTGGTGGTCTTCACAGGGCGCCTGCACCTGTACGAGGGCCACGACCCGATGCGGGTGGTGCACGCGGTGCGCACCGGCATCGCCGCCGGGGCGCGGCTGGCCGTGCTGACGGGCTCGGTGGGCTCCCTGCGGGTGGACATCGCGCCGGGGCAGCCGGTGGTGCTGAGCGACCACATCAACCTGACGGCGAGGTCCCCGCTGGTCGGCCCCACGTTCGTGGACCTGTCGTCGGTGTACAGCCCGCGGCTGCGCCGGCTCGTCCACGAGGTGGACGCCTCGCTCGCGGAGGGGGTGTACGCCGCCACACCGGGACCGCAGCTGCAGACCCCCACGGAGTCGAAGGTGCTGCGCCAGGCGGGGGCGGACGTGGTGGGGCGGTCGATCCCGCTGGAGGCCATCGCCGCCGTGGAGATGGGCGCCGAGGTGCTGGGGCTGTCGATCGTGAGCAACGACGCCCTGGGCGCGGTGCTGGAGCCGTTCGACGGGGAGCGGGCCATGGAGATCGTCCGGCAGCGGGCGCGCCGCCTGGGCGAGCTGCTCAACCGGCTGCTGGTCCGGGCCTGAGGGCCCGGTCGGGGGAGAAAAGAGGGGACCCGGCGGTGCCGGGTCCCTCGGCGCTCCCCGGGCGCGCCGCGCGGGACCCCCGCAGGTCCTTCGATCGCGCGACGCGGCCCGGAGGCGTCGTCGCGGGGCCGCCTCCGAACGGACCCGTCCGGTACCGGCGTGGCGAGCGTACACCCCGAGGCCTTGGGGTGGACGGTACCGGCCGTGCTCCGTCCGGAGGCGTGTGCCCCGCTCCGGTGTCCCGCCCGTGCAGGATCCCCGCAGACCCCGTTGGACTCACGGGCCGTGGGACACCGTTTCCTCTTCCCGTTGTTCGTCGGAACAGCTCGTCAGAACAGCGTGGCGCCTCGGAGAAGGTCCGGGCGGGCGGCCATCCGCGCGAAGCCCTCCCGCCCGGAACACTCTCCATTAGGCATGCCTTACCTAACCAGAGCCGACCGGGTCCCGTCAACCCCGCGCACCGACGGAGAAAGGACCCGGCCCCCGCCCGGGCGGGGGCCGGGTCCGGATCCGGGAGAGGGGCGCTCAGGCCAGCAGGAGGGCCGCCGCGACCAGGACCGCGACGGCACCGGCGATGACCACCACCTCGACCGAGACCATCGTCTGGGGGCGGTCCTCGGCGCCCAGCGCGGCGGGCCCCGCCTCGTCGATGTCGCGGATCGGGCCGGCCAGCGGGCGCGCCTTGTGGCGCTCGGCGTCCTGGCGCAACTGGAGGGCGGCCCGGTCCATCGGGCGCATCCCCCGCGGGTCCTCCTCGTCGGGCCCGTCCATGAACCCGCCCTCGCGGCGCAGGTTGTCGCGGACCCGGGCCCGCTTGGTCTCGCGCAGCGGCCAGGAGCGCACGACCCCGTCGGTGGTGTGCACCCGCAGCACGTCGACCACGTCCACCCACCGCACGGCCGCCCAGGGGACGAAGGTCTCGCGCAGCGGGTTGATCACCCGCAGGCCCCGCTCGGTGACCACGATGCGCGGGCGCAGCCACACGAGGTACACCAGCGCGACGCTGGCCACCAGGACGGCGCCGTACAGCCATATCTCCGGCCCCCGGCCGCGGAGGAACAGGTCGGCCAGCAGGAGCACGGCGACGACGATCCAGACCACGGCCAGGACCCGGGAGAAGAGGGAGTAGTGCACCGTCGGGCTGGCACCCGGCGCCGGTCCGCTCATCGGTCGGCCGCCCACTTCAGCTGCGCGAAGCCGGGCTTGATGACACCGTTGATGAGCGCCAGGCGCTCGTCGAAGGGCAGGAACGCCGACTTCATGGCGTTGACCGTGAACCACTGGACGTCGTCCCAGCCGTACCCGAAGGCCTCGGAGAGCCGGGCGAACTCCTCCGACAGGCTGGTGCCGCTCTGCAGCCGGTTGTCGGTGTTGACCGTCACCCGGAAGCGCAGGTCGCGCAGCAGGCCGATGGGGTGTTCGGCGATGGAGGGGGCGGCCCCGGTCTGCACGTTGGAGCTGGGGCACATCTCCAGGGGCACGCGCTTGTCGCGCACGTACTGGGCCAGCCGGCCCAGGCGGGGCACGCCGTTCTCGGTGACGGTGATGTCGTCGATGATGCGCACGCCGTGGCCGAGCCGGTCGCAGCCGCACCACTGGAGGGCCTCCCAGATCGACGGGAGCCCGAACGCCTCGCCCGCGTGGATCGTGAAGTGGAAGTTCTCCCGGCGCAGGTACTCGAAGGCGTCCAGGTGCCGGGTCGGCGGGTTGCCGGCCTCGGCCCCGGCGATGTCGAACCCGGCCACCCCGGCGTCGCGGTAGCGGACGGCCAGCTCGGCGATCTCCGAGGACCGCGCGGCGTGGCGCATGGCGGTGACCAGCTGCCCGGTGCGGATGCTCCGCCCGGCGTCGGCGGCGCGCTTCTCGCCCAGCTCCAGTCCCTCCTGGACGGCCTCGACGACCTCCTCCAGGGTGAGCCCGCGCTCCAGGTGCTGCTCGGGGGCGTAGCGCTGCTCGGCGTAGACCACGCCGTCGGCGGCCAGGTCCTCGGCCGCCTCGGCGGCGACCCGGACCAGGGCGTCGCGGGTCTGCATGACCGCGGTGGTGTGCGCGAACGTCTCCAGGTAGCGCTCCAGCGAACCGGAGTCGGAGGCCTCGCGGAACCAGTGCCCCAGCTCCACCGGGTCGTAGGTGGGCAGGTCCTTGTATCCGACCTCCCGGGCCAGCTCGACCACCGTGGCGGGCCGCAGCCCGCCGTCGAGGTGGTCGTGCAGGAGCACCTTGGGCGCCCGCCGGATCTGTTCGACTGTGAGTGGCTGGTTCATGTACTCAGAATGCCACCGGCGCCGCACCCGGCCCGACACCCCGGCGCGAAGTTACCGGGAACCCGGTAGATCCACGGCGTCCGCGCAGGTCGCGCCGGGGGCCGGGGGGCTCAGAAGGACACCGCCTCCTCGGCGGCCGGGACGCGGTCGCGGCCGTCCGCGGCCAGGGCGGTGAGGGCCGTGGTCACCAGGAACCGGGTGCCGACGCCGATGGCGCGCTCGTCCACGTCGAAAGTCCCGCGGTGCAGGTCCAGCATGGGCCCGTCCCAGTCCGGCGAGTGGGTGCCCAGCCGGGCCAGGGCGCCGGGGACGTTCTCCAGGTACCAGGCGAAGTCCTCCCCGCCCAGGCTCTGCGGGGTGGGCGAGGCCGCGTCCGGCCCCAGGGCCAGGGCGGTGGCCTCGCGCATGACGTCCACACTGGACGCCTCGTTGATGGTGGGCGGGACGCCGCGTTTGTAGGTGACCTCGGCGTCGGCCCCGTAGGCGGCGGCCACCGACTCCACCAGGCCCTTGACGATGTCGGGCGCCGCGTGCCACGCCTCGTCGTCCAGGCAGCGCACGGTCCCCTCGGCGACCGCGTCGTCGGGGATGACGTTGGGCGCCGACCCGGCGCTGATGCGGCCCCACACCAGGCTGAACCCGGCGCGCGGGTCGATGCGGCGGGAGAGCGCGGCGGGCAGCTCGGTGACGACCTTGCCCATCGCGTACACCAGGTCCGCGGTCAGGTGGGGGCGCGCGGTGTGCCCGCCCGGCCCGGACAGCCGGACCGTCAGCTGGTCGCAGGCGGCGGTGATGCCGCCGGTGCGCAGGCCCACCCGGCCGACCATCAGCCGGGGGTCGCAGTGCAGCGCGAAGATCCGGTCGACGCCCTCCAGGGCCCCGGCGTTGATCACCTCGACGGCGCCGCCGGGCAGCTCCTCGGCCGGCTGGAAGACCAGCCGGACCCGGCCGGGCAGGGCGCCCGCCCGGTCCTGCTGGGCCAGGAAGACCCCGGTGGCCAGCAGGACCGTGGTGTGGACGTCGTGGCCGCAGGCGTGCGCGGCCCCCGGGACGGTGGAGCGGTAGGGGACGTCCTTCTCGTCGGTGAGGGGCAGGGCGTCGATGTCCGCCCGCAGGGCGACGGTGGGCCCGGGGCCCGAGCCGATGTCGCAGACCAGCCCGGTACCGCCGGGGAGCACCCGGGGGTGCAGCCCGACCCCGCGCAGGTGCTCGACGATCCGCCCCGTGGTGCGATGCTCGGCGAAGGCGAGTTCGGGGTGCATGTGCAGGTCACGGCGGAAGCCGATGAAGTCCCGCTCGCGGCGCGCCAGAAAAGCGGTCAACTGTTCCGGCAGGTCTCGTCCCTGCATACGAGGGCCCTCTCTACGCTTTCGCCCATGTCTTACCGAGCGCCGGCGCCGTCGCCGGCACCGACCCCTGCACGGGTGGGTCCGTCGTCGAGCTCGGCCGCGAGCATGTCGACGACGTCGTCGAGGGTGCCGCCCTCGGCGATGACCGCGCGCTGACGCTCGTAGGAGGCGCCCTTGTCCAGGATCTCGGAGATCAGGTCCAGGTCCTCGGCGCAGCCCAGCCGGGTCGCGACCGGCCTCAGTTCGCGGACCAGCTCGTAGAGGTCGTCACGGATCGGGACGGTGGTCCCTCGGCCGTCCGTGATGACGCGAGCGTCGAGCCCGTAGCGGGTGGCCCGCCACTTGTTGTCCCTCACCAGCCAGGACGGCGGGCTGGGCAGCCGATACCCGCGGTCGAGCTGGTGGTCGAACAACTCCACCAGGCTCTGGGAGAGCGCGGCGGCCATTCCCACCTCGCGCAGGGTGGGGATCCCGTCGAACATCCGGATCTCGATGGTCCCGAAATCCGGGTGCGGACGAATGTCCCACCACACTTCTTTGATGGATGCGATGGTACCCGCCCTGAGAAGCGTTTCGAGGTATTCCTCGAAAGCCGACCAGTTCGGGAGGTTCGGCGGCGGACCGGAAGTGGGCAGCGCGCCGAAGATCACGGAGCGGGCGGAGGCCAGACCGGTATCGTGACCCGCCCAGAATGGACTGGAGGCGCTCAAAGCGAGAAAATGCGGGAGATACCTCGCGAGCGCGTTCACGATGGGAATGGCCTTGTCCTGGTGGCGCACGCCCACGTGCACGTGGACGCCGCAGGTGAGGATGCGCCGGGCGACCCACTGCATCTGCTCGACGAGTTCCCGGTACCGGGTGCCGGGGCTGAAGTCCTGGTCCCGCCAGTCGTCGATGGGGTGGGTGCCGGAACAGGTGAGCGTGGTGCCCCAGGGGGCGAGCACCTGCCGCATGCGGGAGACGTTGCGGGCCAGGTCGTCCTTGGCCTGCTCGACCGTCTCGCAGATCCCGGTGACGACCTCCACCTGGGACTGCATCAGCTCGTGGCGCAGTGGGGGGACCGCCGCCGCGGAACTGAGTTCGGGGAGTTCGGAGAGGAGCTTCTGCGCCTCCTGCCGCAGGTGCCGGTTGCGGCGGTCGACGAGCTGGAGTTCCCACTCCACGCCGATCGTCGCGCGTTCGGACGACTTGAATGCGGTTCCCATCTGCCCTCCGAGGGGGGTGTCTGCCGAACTTTTCGTTCGGCGAACCGGTCGTGCCCCGGCGGGGCTCTCGGCCGGGACAGGGGAGGACTACCCCCTCGGAACCTGGAACATACGGGCACGGGGAACCTTCAGCGTCATTTTCCGCTAACAGAGTGTCACACTAGGCAACAGGACGTTTCCGCCGCCGCAACAGCCACGCCGTGAGCCCTCCCGCGCCCAGCGCCCCCGCCGCCGAGAGCCCCGCCGCGAGGCCGCGCCGCACCCGCCTGCGCTCGGCCGCCTCGACCGGGTCCACCCGCACGACGGGGGCGGGCCGGGTCCAGTCGATGCCGTTCTCCTCCGGCAGCGGCAGCGAACCCGTGTAGGGCGGCGGCACCGAAAGCCGGGTCGCCGTCCACGCGGCGCTGAACATGACCAGGCGCATCACCAGGTTGATCCAGACCAGGAGGCCCACCAGCACCGCGAACGACGCGTACAGCGGGTTGCTCAGCGTCCCGGTCAGCAGCAGCGCCGCCGCGGCCTTGAGGACCTCGAACCCCACCGCGCCCAGCAGGGCGCCCCGCCACATCGTGCGGGCGGGCCGCCCGCTGCCGGACAGCAGCGCGAACACCAGCATGAAGATGAGCGCGTTCGCGCCGATGGCGATCGCCAGGGCCAGCAGCCGCAGCGCGATGTTCGCCACGATCGACCCGTCCAGGCCGACCAGGGACAGCAGCCACCTGGTGGCGGCCTGGGCGACACCGGTGACGGAGACCGACAGCAGCAGGGCCAGGCCCAGGCCGATCATCACCAGCAGGTCCGTGCCCTTGGCGAGGAAGGGGTTGGGGCCCTCCTTGGGGTTCTTCAGCCAGATCGAGTGCAGGGCCTCGCGCAGCGCCGATACCGAGTTCAGGCCCGCGTACAGCAGGCCCACCAGGCCGAACAGGCCGGCGCCCACCCGGGCGTCGGCGATCTGGTCGATGGGCAGCTGCTCCGAGAGGCCGGGCAGCACGTCGTCCAGCGCCCGGTCCAGCTGGCCGCCCAGCTCGATCTGGAGCGTGGCCAGCACGAACCCGACCGCGGCGAACGCCAGCGCGAGCAGCGGGAAGAACGACAGGAACGCGAAGTAGGTGACCGCGCCGGCCAGCTGGTTCCCGTTGCGGTCGGCGTAGCGCTCGTAGGCCCGCACCAGGTGGTCCACGCCCGGACGGCGCCGGCGCAGCGCCCAGTAGGCGTCCATGGACGTGTTCCGGTAGTGCCGGACCGTCTCCCTGGCCCTGTCCAGCACCGAGGCCACCGCGCCCTCCCCCACCTCGTCGAACCGCAACGCTAACGGCCTACCCGCTCTGTCTCGAAGGTCCCACACCGGACACTCCCGGACTTGGGCAGACTTGGAGGGACAGAGGTCGACCGGGGGAAGGGTGACGACGTGGGGGGCGCGGGGGCGCGGTGGAGGGCCGCGCTGGGAATGCGGTCGGCGGGGCCGCGGGGGGAATGGCCGACGGAGGCGCCCGACGCCGACGGGCTGGCCAAGGGCTTCGACGCCCTGTTCGGGGAGCCGCCCGCGGGGGTGTGGCACGCCCCCGGCCGGGTCGCGCTGCTGGGCGAGCACACCGCCCCCTCGGGCGGGGTGGGGCTGTACGCGGCGCTGCCCTGGGGGGTGACGGCCGCCGTGGGGGCCGTGCCCGGCGACCCCAGGGTGCGGACCGCGGCGCTCAGCGGGCCGCTGCGGGCCCGCGGCGCGGAGGGCGCGGCGGTGGCCCGGGCCGTGGCCGCGGCGCGCCGCACGGGGCTGCTGGAGGCCGGGACGGGACTGCGCGTGATGCTCGGCTCCGACCTGCCCGGCGACGCCTCCCTGGGGTACTCCGGGGCGGTGGGGGCGGCGGTGGCGCTGGCCCTGGCCGACCTGGCCGGGGGCCCGCCCCCGGAGGGCGGCACCGTGGACCAGCGGGTGTCCCTGGCCGCCCGGCCCGGCTGCGCCGTCCGGGTCAACCTGCGCACCCTCGGCACCACCGTGCTGCCCTTCGACCCGGCCGCCGAGGACCTGTGCCTGCTGGTGGTGGACACCGGTGCGCTGCCCCGCCGCGACCCCCGGCCCGGGCACGCCGCCGACCTGGAGCGCGCCGGGAAGGTCCTGGGCCCGCTGCGGTCCGTCCGCGACCTGCCCGCCGCGCTGTCCCGGCTGCCCTCCCCCGCCCAGCGCCGCCGGGTGGAGTACGCGGTGACCGAGGTGCACCGCCTGAACGCGGTGGTGGGCCTGCTGCGCGCCGAGCGGTTCGGGGAGGTCGGCGTGATCCTCACGGCCTCGCACCTGTCGCTGCGCCGGGCCGGGCTCCCGGTGCCCGAGGTGGAGCTGGCGGTGGAGACCGCCGGCCGGGCGGGCGCGCGCGGGGTGAGGATGAGCGGCTGGGCGGGCACCGCCCTGGCGCTGGCCGCCGACGACCGGGTGGCGGGCATCGGCGCCGCCCTGGAGGAGGCCTTCATCGGCCGGGGCCTGGTGCCGCCGCGGGTGCGCTCGGCGCTCCCGGCCGCCGGGGCGCACCGGCTGCGCTGACCGGGGGCGCTCCCGGCCGCCGGGGCGCACCGGCTGCGCTGACCGGGGGCGCTCCCGGGGGCGGCCCGCGGCCGCCTCCGCACCCCGGGGACGCCTCCGGAATATCCCCCGGTTCCGGATCAGGGTCGGTTCATCGAACCCCGCTACCCTTTCTGCGATCCCACACAGTGGAGGCCGTGACCACGGACCTTCTGCGTCGCGGAGGAGATAGGCGGTTCGATGGCAGACCGACGGCACCGGGAAGGCTCCGACCCGACCGGTGAGCACGACAGACCGGGTGTCTTCCGGCGCAAGGGCGCCGGGGACGGGGACGGGGCCGACGCGTTCGAGAAGCTGTACCGGGGCCGGGAATCGGAGCAGCGGGTCGTCGGCGAGACCCGGCGGATGCCCGCGGCCGGGGACGTCCCCCCGCTGCGGCCCGAGCGCCCGCAGCGCCGCACCCACCACGCCGGGCGCGAGTACGACGGCACCGGCCGCACCCGGCGGCGCCGCCAGAGGACGGCCCGCAAGGCCCGCAACGTGACCGTGGTGACCCTGGTGGTGCTGCTGGCCGCGGTGCTGGTGCTGCCCACCTGGTTCTACCTGTGGTCCAACGCGCGCCTGCAGCGGGTCGACGCCCTCCAGGACTACGAGGGCCGCCCCGAGCGCCAGGACGGCGACGTGTACATGATCGTCGGCTCCGACAGCCGCGACGGGCTGGACGACGACCAGATCCGGGAGCTGTCCACCGGCCGGGCCGAGGGCCGCCGCACGGACACGATCATGCTGCTGTACATCCCCGACACCGATGACGCCGAGCCCACCATCATCAGCGTCCCCCGCGACTCCTACGTGCAGCTGGCCATCCCCGGCTACGCCCCCAACAAGATCAACACCGCCTTCGCCGACGCCGTCTGCGGCACCGACGAGGAGGGCGAGGAGGTCTGCGGCGGCCCGGCGCCGCTGGTGCGGACCTTCGAGCAGGCCTCGGGCGTGCGGGTGGACCACTACGTGGAGATCGGCATGGGCGGGTTCGTCGGCCTGGTCGACGCCGTCGGCGGCGTGGAGCTGTGCCCCGAGGAGCCGATGGAGGACCCCAAGGCGGGCCTGGACATCGAGGCGGGCTGCCAGACGATGGACGGCGGCACCGCGCTCGGGTACGTGCGCACCCGCGCCACCGCGCGGGCCGACCTGGACCGGATCGCCCGCCAGCGGGAGTTCTTCTCCGCCCTGGTGCAGGAGGCCAGCGCTCCGGGGACGCTGTTCAACCCCTTCAAGTCGGTGCCGCTGGTGCTGGAGGGCACGGACATGTTCGTGGTCGACGAGGGCGACCGGCTGCGCCACCTGGCGACGATGCTGCTGGCCATGCGGGGCGGCACGCAGACGACCGCGATCCCGGTGGGCGCCACCCCGACGCTGCCCGACGTGGGCTCGGTGGTCCAGTGGGACGAGGCCCGCTCCCAGGAGATGTTCACGGCGATGCAGCAGGGCGAGCCGATCCCCGAGAGCGTCCTGGACTGACCCCCGGGCCCCCTCGGACGTCCCCCTGTCCCCTTCCCCCGCTCCCCCGGAGACCCGGCCCCCGGGGTCTCGGCCCCGCGGCGGTCGGGGCGGGAAAGGCGAAGGGCCCGGTGCCGAAGCACCGGGCCCTTCTTCGTGACGTTCCGTACTGTGCGCGCCTACCCCCCAGCGGGCGCACGGCCGGCACGTCGGCTCGTGGGGCCTGAGCGGCGAAACCCGCTCTGGCCTGCCGGTTCTCACCGGCGTGACTCCACTGTAAGTCAAAGTTCGCACAAGGTGCGAATCGAGTTCACGTGTCCTATGTCGCACTGGCTCCGTGACCCGACGCAGTCATCATCCCACCCCGACGGCGCCGATGTCCGCAGAATCGGGGAAACACGCCGGGGAATTTCATCGAGAGTGCCGAAGCGGTGACACAAAGCGTCCGGCCGCCCCCTCGCGGGGACGGCCGGACGTGGCGGAGATCACCGGGGGCGTCGGCTCAAGACGTCCCGGTGCGGGCGCCCGGGCCCGGGGCAGGGGGCCGGAGCGGGCGCCGCGCTCCTCAGGCCAGGCGCTTGGACAGGTTCTCGTCCAGGGCGGCGAGGAACTGCTCGGTGGTCAGCCACTCCTGGTCGGCGCCGACCAGGATCGCGAGGTCCTTGGTCATCTGGCCGCCCTCGACGGTCTTGATGACGACGTCCTCGAGGGTGGTGGCGAACTCCAGCAGCTTGGGGGTGTTGTCCAGCTTGGCCCGGTGCTCCAGACCGCGGGTCCACGCGAAGATGGAGGCGATCGGGTTGGTGGAGGTGGGCTTGCCCTGCTGGTGCTGCCGGTAGTGGCGGGTGACGGTGCCGTGCGCCGCCTCGGCCTCGACGGTCCGGCCGTCGGCGGTGCGCAGCACGGAGGTCATCAGGCCCAGGGAGCCGAAGCCCTGCGCGACGGTGTCGGACTGGACGTCGCCGTCGTAGTTCTTGCAGGCCCAGACGTAGCCGCCCTCCCACTTGAGCGCGGAGGCGACCATGTCGTCGATGAGGCGGTGCTCGTAGGTGAGGCCGGCCTTGTCGAACTGCTCCTTGAACTCGGTCTCGTAGATCTCCTGGAACACGTCCTTGAACATGCCGTCGTAGGCCTTGAGGATCGTGTTCTTGGTGGACATGTAGACCGGGTAGTTCCGGTCCAGGCCGTAGTTGAGGCTGGCCCGCGCGAAGTCCTCGATGGACTTGCGGAAGTTGTACATGCCCATGGCCACGCCGCCGGCCTCGGGGAAGTTGGCGACCTCGAACTCGACCGGCTCGCTGCCGTCGGCCGGGGTGTAGGTCATGGTGACGGTGCCGGGGCCGGGGACCTTGAAGTCGGTGGCCTTGTACTGGTCGCCGTGGGCGTGGCGGCCGATGATGATCGGCTTGGTCCAGCCCGGGACCAGGCGCGGCACGTTCTCGCAGATGATCGGCTCGCGGAAGACGACGCCGCCGAGGATGTTGCGGATGGTGCCGTTGGGCGACCGCCACATCTTCTTCAGGCCGAACTCCTCCACCCGGGCCTCGTCCGGGGTGATGGTGGCGCACTTGACGCCGACGCCGTGCTCCTTGATGGCGTTGGCGGCGTCGACGGTGATCTGGTCATCGGTGCGGTCGCGCTCCTCGATGCCCAGGTCGTAGTACTTCAGGTCGATGTCGAGGTACGGGAGGATCAGGCGGTCCTTGATGAAGGACCAGATGATCCGGGTCATCTCGTCGCCATCGAGCTCGACTACGGGGTTCTCGACCTTGATCTTGGCCATGGCTGTGTGGCTGTCCCTTCAATCTTCGCCACCACCTCGTGCGGCGGTGGACGGCGCCCGGCTCGTGGCCGGACACCGGCTTCCGCGCGCGGCGATCCCCTGATCCCGCCCGGTCCGTGCTCTCCGGGGAGGGGGTGGCTCGTCGGTGTCGCGGTATCTCGATATCAAGCTTATTAGACGCCTACGATGACAGTTGCGGCGCCACCCACGCGAGCACGATGAGCAGCACCGCCATGGTGGCCAACGTGACGAGATCGACCCAGCGGCGGCGTACGGCGAGCATGCCGATCCACTCGGCGGGCAGGAAGGCCCGGAAGGCGGCGGCCAGCAGCAGGGCGCCCGCGATGACCGCCGGCCCCCGTTTGAAGTAGGCGGCCGCCACGATCACGACGCCCGCGGCCAGCGCGGACAGCACGAGGACGTAGGGCACCTGGACGAGCCAGGTCGGGGCCGTGCGCTCCTCCGGTGCGGGCGTCCCCTCGTCCGTGTCCGACAACTCCGCCAGCTCCACCCTGTTCACCGCGCTCCGCATCGCCTGGTCCACGATCTCCCACCCGGAACTGGCACAGACCGGCCACGCGACGACGCGCGGGTGTCCGAAACGGAGCACTCCGACGGAACGGCTCATGTTCCAGGTGGCTCCGGTCACCGACCGTGCTTTCGGACCGGGAGAGTCAGGGCCATTGTAATGATCCGCGTCGCCACCGCCTCAGGGCTCACGGAAACGGTCCGGTACCCGTCGGGGAGCCGCGGAGTCCGTTTCCCGCTTCCGGTTCGGCCACATGGCCGTATTTCCGCGCCTTATCCGCCTAACTCCGGAGTAAGCGCGTAGAACGCTCGGCACCCGGGTAACCAACCTGGAGACGAGTGCACCGGTGAGCGAGGTCCCACCCCCATGAAGCCCACCCCACGAACCACGGCCCCTCGGCCCCACCGTCGTCCGCACACCCACCGGCAGCGTTATCAGAGCCCGGGAGGAGCCACCGTGGACGGGCCCTATCTCCGGGTCGAAGAGTCCGGGGAGATCTGTGAACTCGCGGGCGAGGTCACCACGGTCGGCCGCGGCGAGGGCGCCGACATCCGCCTCGACGACCCCAGCGTCTCCCTCCTGCACGCCGAGCTGGTCCGCCGCGGCCCCTACGTGTACGTGGTGGACATGGGCCTGTCCCGCAACGGCACCCGGGTCAACGGCCGGCCCATCGCCCGCCGTGTCCTGGAGGAGGGCGACGTGGTGAGTTTCGGCACCGCCCGCTGCCGGGTCGGCGGCCTGCCCCAGGAGCAGATCAGCCCGGACGTGGAGCTGCGCCGCAGCACCTCCCCCGAGCTCACCCGCCGGGAGCTGGACGTGCTGACTGCGCTGTGCCAGCCCGCGCTCTCGGAGGAGGCGTTCGTCGCCCCGGCGACCGCCCGCGACATCGCCGAGGTGCTGGTGGTGACGGAGGCGGCGGTCAAGCAGCACCTGCTGAGGCTGTACCAGAAGTTCCGCATCCCCGAGGGCCAGAACCGGCGCACCCGGCTGGCCAACGAGGTGGTCGCCCTGGGCCTGGTGCGCCCGCTCCCGACCGGCCACCGCCCCCAGCGCGCCGCGGGCTAGGTGTACCGATCCGAGAGGTCGGTGACACCGACCCCGCCTGACACGAACCGGGAGGGCCTCCGGTATCGGTGTGGATCGCGACGTCCCACCGGCCACCGGGAGGCCCTCACGCTTCCCGCGCTCCCGGCCTCTCGGATCAGTACGGCCGGGCACGGCGCGGGGCGGCGACCCGGAGGGGTCGCCGCCCCGCGCGTCCGGCTCGCGCGGCTACAGCGCCGCGGCCTGGCGCTCGGCGGCCTCGACCACGTTGACCAGCAGCATCGCGCGGGTCATCGGGCCCACCCCGCCGGGGTTGGGCGAGATGTGCCCGGCGACCTCGGCCACGTCCGGGACCACGTCGCCGACCAGGCCGTTCTCGGTGCGCGAGACACCGACGTCCAGCACGGCCGCGCCGGGGCGCACCATGTCCTTGGTGATGAGCCCGGGCACCCCGGCGCCGGCGACGATGATGTCGGCACGGCGGGTGTGCTCGGCGAGGTCGCGGGTGCCGGTGTGGCACAGGGTGACGGTCGCGTTCTCCGACCGGCGGGTCAGCAGCAGCCCCAGCGGGCGGCCCACGGTGACCCCGCGGCCGACCACGACCACCTCGGCGCCCTTGAGCGGGACGTCGTAGCGGTTGAGCAGCTCGACGATGCCGCGCGGGGTGCAGGGCAGCGGCGCCTCCTGCATCAGCACCAGCCGGCCCAGGTTGGAGGGCTGGAGCCCGTCGGCGTCCTTGGCCGGGTCGATCAGGCCCAGCACCCGGTTCTCGTCCAGGCCGCGCGGCAGCGGCAGCTGCACGATGTAGCCGGTGCAGGCCGGGTCCTCGTTGAGTTCGCGGACGGCCTGCTCCACCTCCTCCTGGGTGGCGGTCTCGGGCAGGTCGCGGCGGATGCTCGCGATGCCCACCTGCGCGCAGTCGCGGTGCTTGCCGCGCACGTAGGAGTGGCTGCCCGGGTCGTCGCCGACCAGGACGGTGCCCAGCCCGGGGGTGATGCCCCGGGCGTGCAGGCGCGCCACCCGCTCGGTGAGGTCCTCGCGGATGGACTTGGCGACGGCCTTGCCGTCCAGAACGATCGCGCTCATGCCTGGGTCTCCTAGTGGAAGAAGTGCCGGGTGCCGGTCAGGTACATGGTGACCCCGGCCGCCTTGGCCGCCGCGACGACCTCCTCGTCGCGGACCGAGCCGCCGGGCTGCACGACCGCGCGCACCCCGGCCCCGGTGAGGATCTCCAGGCCGTCGGGGAAGGGGAAGAACGCGTCGCTGGCCGCGACCGACCCCGCCACCCGGTCCCCGGCCCGGGACACCGCCAGGCGCGCGGAGTCGACCCGGTTGACCTGGCCCATGCCGACGCCGACGGTGGCTCCGTCGGTGGCGAGCAGGATGGCGTTGGACTTGACCGCGCGCACCGCGCGCCAGGCGAAGACCAGGTCGGCCAGGGTCGCCTCGTCGGCGGGGTCGCCGGTGGCCAGGGTCCAGTTCGCCGGGTCGTCCCCCGGGGCGTCGATGCGGTCGACCGACTGGGCGAGCAGGCCGCCGCTGATCTGCCGGGTCTCCACCGCGGGGCCGACGGCCGCCCCCACCTTGAGCAGGCGGATGTTCTTCTTGCGGGTGAGGATGTCCAGGGCGGCGGGCTCGAACCCGGGGGCCGCCACGACCTCGGTGAAGATCTCCGAGATCTGCGCGGCCAGCTCCTCGCCCACCGGGCGGTTGGTGGCGATGACCCCGCCGAACGCCGACACCGGGTCGGCGGCGTGCGCCTTGCGGTGGGCCTCGGCGTTGTCGGCGCCCACGGCGATGCCGCACGGGTTGGCGTGCTTGATGATGGCGACGCAGGGGTCGTCGAAGTCGTGGGCGGCGCGCACGGCGGCGTCGGTGTCCACGTAGTTGTTGAAGGACATGGCCTTGCCGTGCAGCTGCTCGGCGCCGGCCAGGCCGTGCGCGGGCACGCCCGCCGGGACGTACAGTGCGGCGTCCTGGTGCGGGTTCTCGCCGTAGCGCAGGACGGCCTTGCGGGTGTGGACGGCGGCCCGGAAGTCCGGCCAGGAGGTCTGGGCGGCCTCGGCGTCGGGGGCGTAGGTGTCGGAGAACCACCCGGCGACGGCCGCGTCGTAGGCGGCGGTGTGCTGGAACGCCAGCCCGGCCAGGCGCTTGCGCTGCTCCAGGGTGAACCCGCCGCCGCGTGCCGCCTCCAGGACGGAGCCGTAGGACGCGGGGTCGACGACGACCGCGACGCTGGAGTGGTTCTTGGCGGAGGCGCGCACCATCGCGGGGCCGCCGATGTCGATCTGCTCGACGCACTCCGCCTCGGAGGCGCCCGAGGCGACGGTCTCGCGGAACGGGTACAGGTTGACCACGACCAGGTCGAAGGGGGCGATGCCCAGCTCCTGGATCTGGGACACGTGGTCGGGGTTGTTCTGGTCGGCGAGGAGTCCGGCGTGCACGGACGGGTGGAGGGTCTTGACGCGGCCGCCCATGATCTCGGGGAAGCCGGTGACGTCCTCGACCCGGGTGACCGGGACGCCCGCGTCGCGCAGCCGCGCCGCGGTGGAGCCGGTGGAGACGATCTCCACCCCGGCCGCGGCCAGGCCCGCGCCCAGCCCCTCCAGGCCGGTCTTGTCGTACACGCTGATCAACGCACGCCGGATGGCCTGCTGGGTCACCGGTCCTCCTTCGGTTCGGTCGCCTCCGCGACGCTCTGCTCGGTGCGGTCGGCCCGGCCGAACCGCACCTTCCTGCCGTCGATGGTCCAGCCCTCGCGGGACAGGCGGCCGACCGTGTCGACCAGCATGCGCCGCTCCACGGCCTTGATGCGCTCGTGGAGGCCGGACTCGTCATCGTCGTCCTCGACGGGGACCGCCACCTGGTCGATGATCGGCCCGGAGTCGACGCCCTCGTCGAGGAAGTGGATGGTGGTGCCGGTGACTCGGACACCGTGGGCGAGCGCGTCACGCACCGCGTGAGCGCCGGGGAAGGAGGGGAGGAGCGCCGGGTGGATGTTCACGGCGGTGTAGCGGCCGACGACCTCGGGCCCGAGGATGCGCATGAATCCGGCGGAGACGACCAGGTCGGGGGCGTGCTCCCCGATGCGTTCGGCGAGGTCGGCGTTCCAGCGGGCGCGGTCGGTGTAGTCGCGGAAGGGGACGGTGAACACGGGCACGCCGGCCTCGCGGGCCAGTGCGATGCCCCGGGTCCCCTCGCGGTCGGCCCCGACGGCGACGATCTCGGCCCCGTAGGCCGGGTCCTTCGCCGCGTCCAGGAGGGCGGCCATGTTGCTGCCCGTGCCCGATATGAGTACCACCACTCGCGCGGACAATGCTTCTCCCATGTACTAGAGAACGGTGCGGGAGTCCTCTCCCGTACTCCGGGGGCACCGGGGGACGGCGCAGCATCCGGAAAACGCGTACGCCCGGTACAGATCCCGGGCCTGGGCCGTGCGAGGGCCCGTCCGCAGGACCACCCTATCGGGCCGGGTAGCGTCGGACCCACGAGAGGTGACCTTGGGGGCGGCGTGTGACGCGGACCTCCGACCGGCCCCGACCGGCCCGGAAGTCGTCGGCGGCCGGTAGCCTCCGCTTCAAGGCGCAGTGTGACGCGGGCCCCCGCCGGGGGTGCCGCTCGAATGGAGTGGAACCTTGACCGACAATCGCCCGGAGCCGCGTTCCGAGGACGACCGCCCCCGCGTCGAGCGCGGCGGGCTGTGGGGCCTGTTCTTCGGGGTGGCCGGGTTGTTCCTGCCGCCCTACGGCGGGGTGCTGTCCGCGTTCGGCCTGGTCCAGGGCATCCAGGCGCGGCGGGCCGCCCGGCGCAACAGCTCCGAGGCCCCGATGGCGCTGGCGAGCGTGGCGGTGGGCGTGGCGGGGATCGTGGTGTCCGTCGCGATGATCGCGGTCTCGGTGGTCTTCAACGAGCAGCTGATCCAGTACCGGGACTGCTCGGCACGGGCGCACACGGTGTCCACCCAGAAGGCGTGCGAGGAGGAGTGGATCTCCGGCACCGAGCTGCCCTCGTGGGTGACCGGCGCCTGAGCGCGGCATAGCGGTACGGCGGTACCGAACGTCCCTGAGGGGGCGGTGGGCAGGGGCCCGCCGCCCCCTCCGGCGTTCTTTCCGGTCGCTTTTCCCTGGGGAAACGGACCTTTCCCCAACCTGCGCGCACGACCCAAGGGATTACACTTAGTATCCAATCGTTCACTAAAAGTGCTGTCAGGTAGACACGGAAAGGTCTCGATGGACACCGTCGTCCCCGGATCCCCCGGACCGGAACTCAAGGAGTACACCGCCCTGCTCCGCCGCCGCTGGCGGATGGTGGCCGCCGGGGTGGCGGGCGGTGCGGCCCTGGCGCTGGCCGGCGTGCTCGCGGTCCCCGCCTCCTACACCTCCACGGCCGCCGTCCAGGTGCTGCCGACCGGGATGGCGGAGTTCACCGGGGAGAAGTCCGGCCGCCTGGCGGGCGATGTGAACCTCGACACGGAGGCGCAGGTCCTGCGCTCGGAGGAGGTGTCCGCCGCGGCCGCCGCGCTGGTCGCCGAGGCCACCGGCTCCCCCGCCACCGCCGACGGCCTGCGCGAGAACGTCGACGTCACCGTCCCCCCCAACAGCAACGTGCTGGAGATCCACTACACCGCTGGCTCCCCCGAGGCCGCCCGCGCCGGTGCCGCCGCCTACTCCGAGGCCTACCTCGACCGGCGGGCGGAGCGGGTGGACGGCCTCATCGGCGCCCACCTGGAGGCGCTGGGCGGCGAGCGCGAACGCCTGGAGGAGGAGCTGGACCGGGTGATCGGGGCGTCGGGGGCCGCCGACCCCCGCGCCGAGGCGGTGCGCCAGGACATCACCTCCGTGAGCGGCAGCGTCGCCCCGCTGGCCGCGCTGCGCGAGACCGTCGAGCCCGGGCGGACCATCATCCCGGCGGACCTGCCCGAGCGCGCCTCCTCCCCCAACCCCCCGCTGTGGCTGGCCGCGGGCACCGCCCTGGGCCTGCTGGCCGGGCTGGGCGCCGCCGTGCTCCGCGACCGCACCGACCGCCGCCTGCACGACGTCGAGGAGACCGAGCGCCTGGGCGGCCTGCCGGTCCTGCTCGACCTGTCCGCGTGCCGCCCCGAGCGGGGCGGGCGCACCCCCGGGCTACTGGGCGAGGACCGCACCGGGGGCCAGCGGGTCCAGTCGCTGGTCCACCTGATCCGCGCCCGCTCCGCCGGGGACGCCGGCCGGACCCCGCCCGCCGGGGACGGCCCGGCCGCGGGTGAGGAGGGCCCGCGCGCGGGCCGCGTGCTCGTGGTCGCCGCCACCACGCCCGGCCGGGCCGGCACCGCCGCGGCCGTGAACGTCGCGGCGGCCCTGGCCCGGACGGGCTCGGAGACGCTGCTGGTGTGCGCCGACCCGCGGTCGGACACCGTGGGCGAACTGCTCGGCCTGCCCGAGGGCCCCGGTCTGGCCGAGGCGCTGGTGGACGGCGAGGACCCGGCCGGGCTGGAGGTGCGCCCCGAGGCCGCGCCGCGGCTGCGGGTGCTGCGGCACGGGCGGCCGGGGGCGGCCGCGCCGGTGCAGGACACCGCGATGGCGGACCTGCTGGGGCTGCTGCGGGAGCAGGCCGAGCACGTGGTGGTCGCGGTCCCGCCGCCGAGCGAGCGCGCCGACGTCCACGCCGTGGCCGGGGCCGCCGACCTCCTGCTGCCCGTCGTCGAGCTGGACCGCACCCCGCGCGCCGAGCTGGCCGAGCTGACGGCCGCCGCCGAACGCTTCTCCGTGGACGCCCCGGGCGTGATCGTGCTGCCCCGCCAGCCGCTGCCGGGCCCGCCGCCCGAGGCGGCCCCCGCGGCCGGGGCCCCGGCCGCCGGCCGGGACGGCACCGAACGGTCCGCGTCCGGGATCGTCCGGGTGAGCGAGACCCCCTCGGCCCCCGACCCCGAGGCTCCGGAGGAGGAGCCCGAGGACGAGGAGACCGTGGTCGTGCCCGCCGACTCCGCCGGGGCCCGGCGCTGATGGCCCGCGTCCACCCGGCGGCCGGACCCCGCACGGTCGTGCCCGCCCCCCTCGCCCGGGGGCCGCGGGCCGTGACCGGGCGCCCGCTGCTGTGGCTGCTGGCCGGGTACCCGCTGTGGTGGGCCCTGGGCCTGGGCCAGTTCGCCTACTGGGTGTTCGCCGTCCCGATGGCCCTGGAACTGATGCGCCGCCACCGGACCGTCGGCCTGCGCGTCCCCCCGGCGTTCTGGCTGTGGGCGCTGTTCCTGGTGTGGTCGGTGCTGGGCCTGGCCCTGGTGCCGCTGGACATGCCGGGCGCGGTCCCGGGCAGCGGCGGCTACGGCGGGGCCGTGCTGCGAGTGGCCAACTACGCGGTGCTGACGGTGCTGCTGCTGTACGTCGGCAACCTCACCGAGCGCGAGCTGCCCACCCGCGCGGTGGTGGCGGCGCTCGGCGCGCTGGGCCTGGCCACGATCGCGGGTGGGTACCTGGGGATGCTGGCGCCCCGGTTCGAGTTCACCGCCCCGCTGGAGTTCCTGTTGCCCGGCGGGCTGGCCTCCGACCCCTTCATGCGGACCCTGATCCACCCGGCGTCCGCCCAGGTCATGGACATCTTCGGCTACGACTCGGCGCGCCCCAAGGCGCCGTGGGAGTACACCAACGTGTGGGGGTACATGATCTCCCTGCTGCTGGTGTGGTCCGCGGTGCTCCTGATCGACCGCCGGAGCACACCGCTGTGGGTGCGCTGGACGCTGCCCGTGGCCGTGGTGCTCTCGGTGGTGCCGATCGTGTACTCGCTCAACCGGGCGCTGTGGGCGGGGCTGGCGCTGTCGCTGCTCTACGCCGGGTTCGTCGCGCTGCGCCGGGGCCGGGTGCTGCCGGTGGCGGCCTGCGCGCTGGTGGCGGTGCTGGCCCTGGGGGTGCTGGCGCTGTCGCCCCTGGCCGACGTGGTGCGGGCGCGGGCCGACGCCCCGCACAGCGACGACGGCCGGGCCGCGACGAACGCGGCCTCGGTGGCCGCGGCCGACCTGTCCCCCGTGCTGGGCTGGGGCACCACCCGGGAGACCCTGGGCAGCTCCGACTCCATCGCGATCGGCCCCTCGCCCGACTGCCCCGGCTGCGGGCAGCACGTGATCGGCAACGCGGGCCAGCTGTGGATGACGCTGATCGCGAGCGGCTGGGTGGGCACGGCCCTGTTCCTCGGCTTCTTCGCGGCGGTGGCCTGGCGGTACCGGTCCGCGGTGACGGTCGCGGGCCAGGCCGCCCTGCTCACCGTGCTGCTGCTGTTCTGGTACATGTTCTTCTACGTCGCGCTCATGTCTCCGCTGGCCGTGACCATGGTGGCCGTCGCCCTGCTGTGGCGGGACGAGGAGCCCCTGCTCCGCCGCGGGACCGCGCGCACGGGCGGGGGTCCCGATGAACGGTGAGACGACCTATCTGACCGACCTCGCGGCCGTGCTGTGGCCGTGCGGCGGGCTGCTCGGCCACGGCGACGGCACCGCGCGCGGCCGGGGCCGCGGCAACCAGTACCTGCCGGTGCCCAACGCCTACGACCCGCGGGTGATCCTGCCCGCCCACAACCGGTCGGCGGCCACCCGGGGCATCGCGTCCTTCTCACAGGGGCACTCCCTGCGGGAGCGGCTGCGCCGGCTGGTACTGACCGGCGCGTTCGCCACCGGGGTCGCCCCGCTGCTGCTGCGCGACCGCCTGTACGTGGGCGCCGGGCCGGGCATCGAGCACGCGCTGGCCGCCGCGCTGGACCGCGAGCTGGCCATCGCCATCCACGTGGGGCCGCCGCGGGCCAACCGCAAGCCCGTACTGCTGCTGCTCACCCCGGGCGGGCGCACCATCGGCTACGCGAAGGTCGCCGTCAACGACCTGACCGGACGGCTGGTGGTCGCCGAGGCGCGGGCGCTGCGCCTGCTCGCCGACTCCCGGCTGCGCGACGTCACCGTGCCCCGCCTGATGTACCAGGGCGAGTGGAACGGCCGCCCGCTGCTGGTGCAGGAGGCCCTGCCGGTCGGCGACCAGACCGACCGGCCCACCCGCCGCCAGCTCCTGCGCTGCGTCACCCAGATCACCTCGCTGGTGGAGGTGCGGCGGCGGCGCCTGTCGGAGAGCGCCTACCGGCGCTCCCTGGAGGAGCGGATCGCCGCCCTGGGCGCCCGCCCGGAGGCGGGGCCGCTGATGTCGGCGCTGTACGGCCTGCCCGACGTGGTGCTGCCCTTCGGGGCCTGGCACGGCGACCTGACCCGGTGGAACATCGCCGGGACCGCGCGGCGGTCGTTCGTGTGGGACTGGGAACGGCTGTCGCTGGACGCGCCCGCCGGGTTCGACGCCCTGCACTACGACCTGAACGAGTGCGTGCAGGCCGGGGTGCACCCCGGCGTGCACCGGTGGCTGGAGAGCGGGGCCCGGCTGCTGCGCGACCCCCTGATGACCGAGCTCGGACTGGCCCCGCACACCGTGTCCACGGTGATGTCCCTGTACCTGATCGACCTGGCCACCCGCTACCTGCACGACCGCCAGGACGAGACCGGCGTCCACCTGGCCGCGGTGGACGACTGGCTGCTTCCCGCCCTGGAGGGACTCCAGGAGCGGGCGGCGCACGAGGCCGCCCGGGCGGGGGGCTGAGGCGGCCGCCGCTCCGGCCGCCCTCCGCCCCGCGCTTGTCCCTACCCGACCGATCCCGGAAACGACGAGGTACGTGATGCCGAAGCGCACCGCACCCCTGACCAGACGACTGGCCGCTCCGGTCCGGCGGGCGGTCCTACCGCTCGCCGACGCCTGGGGGGCGGTCACCGCGCCCGCCCGGGCCCTGCCCGACTTCCTCGTCTGCGGAGCGCAGCGCAGCGGGACGACGTCGCTGTACAAGTCCCTGTGCCAGAACCCGGCGGCCACCGGCCCCGTGCTGCGCAAGGGGGTGCACTACTTCGACACCGGCTACCACCGCGGGGCGTCCTGGTACCGGGCGCACTTCCCGCTGCGGATGTCCCTGCGGGGGCGGCCGCCGGTGCGGGCGTTCGAGTCCAGCCCCTACTACCTGTTCCACCCGCTGGCGGCCGAGAGGATCGCCCGCGACCTGCCGTGGGTCCGGGTGGTGGTGATCCTGCGCGACCCGGTGGAGCGGGCCTACTCGGCGCACGCGCACGAGACGGCGCGCGGGTACGAGACCGAGCCGTTCGCGCGGGCGGTGGATCTGGAGGAGTCCCGCCTGGCCGGCGAGGAGGAGAAGCTGGCCGCCGACCCGGCGTACGTCTCCCACTCCCACCAGCACCACGGGTACATCGCCCGCGGCCGCTACGCGGACCAGCTGGAGCGGATGGAGAAGCACCTGGGCCGGGACCGGATGTACGTGGCGGACTACGCCGACCTGTTCGACGGGACCACCCGCGAGCTGCGGCTGATCGAGGACTTCCTGGGGCTGCCGCCGGGTCCGGACCGGGTGCCGGGCCGGCACAACGCGCGCGAGCGGACGGGAATGCCCGCGGGGCTGCGCGCGGAGCTGGCGGCCCGGTTCGCCGAGAGCGACCGGCGGCTGGCCCGGTGGTGGGGGCGGACCCCGTCGTGGTGCGCATGACCGAGCTGGCCGAGCGGAGCGACCCGGGGCTGCGCCGCGTCCTGCGCGGCGGCCTGGTGAACATGGCGGGCGCGGTGGTGGGGGCCGGGCTGAACCTGGCCCTGATCGTGGCGGTCACGCGGGCGTTCACCCAGGAGGCGGCGGGGCTGCTGTTCTCCGCGACGTCGGTGTTCCTCATCGCGGCGGCGGTGGCCAACGTCGGGGCGCCCGACGGACTGGTGTACTTCATCGCCCGGCTCCGGGTGCTGGGCCGCCCGGGGGCGGTGCCGCGGCTGGTGCGGCTGGCGACGGTCCCGGCCGTGCTGGCGGCGTGCGCGGCGGCGGTGCTGATGGCGGCGTTCGCCGGGCCGATGGCGGACGCCCTGGGGACCGACGACGCGGCGGTGTACCTGCGGCTGCTGGCGGTGTTCCTGCCGTTCGCGGTGCTGCTGGACACGGCGCTGGCGGCGACCCGGGCGCACCACACGATGACGGCGACGGCGGTGCTCGACAAGGTGGGCCGGCCGCTGGCGCAGCTGGGCCTGGTGGCGGCCATCGCGCTGTCGGGGTCGGCGGGCGCCCTGGCGCTGGCGTGGGCGGGTCCGTACCTGCCGGCGGCGGTGCTGGCGTGGTTCTGGCTGGGCCGGATCCTGCGGCGGGGGGCGCCGAACGGGTCCGGCGCGGAGGGCGCGCGGGCGCCCGACCCGGTGTCGCCGGCCGAGTTCTGGTCGTTCTCGCTGCCGCGGGCGGTGGCGGGCGTGGCCCAGATGGGGGTGCAGCGCGGGGGCGTGGTGCTGACGGCGCTGCTGGGCGGCCTGACGGGGGCCGCGGTGTTCACCGCGGCCACCCGGGTGATGGTGGTCGGGCAGTTCGGAGCGCAGACGGTGCTGTCCGCCGCGCAGCCGCGGTTCGCCGAGCAGCTGGCCACCGGGGACCACGACGGGGTGCGCGCGCTGTACGCGGCGGGGACCTCGTGGCTGATGTGCCTGACGTGGCCGCTGTATCTGACGGCGCTGGTGTTCGCCCCCGAGGTGATGGGCGTGTTCGGCGAGGGGTACGCGGCGGGGGCGACGGCCCTGGCCGTGGTCTGCGTCGGGCAGTTGGCGGCGTCGCTGCTGGGGATGGGCGACCTCATCCTCACGATGGCGGGCCGCACGGGGGTGAACCTGTTCAACAACCTGCTGGCGCTGGCGGTGAGCGTGGCGGGCTGCCTGCTGCTGGTGCCGGCGGCGGGGGCGACGGGGGGCGCGCTGGCGCTGGTGGCGGCGGTGCTGGTGCGCAAGGGGCTGCCGCTGTGGCAGCTGCGGGGGCACGTGGTGCTGCGGCCGCTGGGGCGGCCCGTGCTGGTGGCGGCGGGAGGGTGCCTGCTGTGGTTCGGGGGGCTGCCCCTGGCGGCGGAGCACCTGTTCGGCGGGGTCGCCGCGCCGGCGGCGGCCGTGGCCGCGGGTGTGCTCGGACACCTGGCGACCGTGTGGGCGTGCCGCGGGCTCCTCGGGCTGCGAAACTGACCGACCAATACTCTCGGTTATGGGATGATGACTCCATGTCTTCGCGACCGGTTCTCCTGGTGGCCTCCAACGGAGGGCACCTCGCCCAGCTGTGCGCGCTCCGCCCCTGGTGGGAGGGGCGTGAGCGGGCCTGGGTGACCTTCCGGACCCCGGACGCCGAGTCCGCGCTGGCGGGTGAACGCGTTCACTGGGCGTATCACCCGACCACCCGCAACGCGGGCAACCTGCTGCGCAACACGGGGCTCGCGTCCCGTGTCCTGCGCGCCGAGCGGCCGACCGTCGTGGTGTCGACAGGGGCGGGGGTGGCCCTGCCGTTCTTCGCCCTGGGGCGGCTGTGCCGCGTCCCGACCGTCTACATCGAGGTCTACGACCGGATCGACACCCCGACGCTCACCGCCCGGCTGTGCCGTCCCTTCACACGGCTGTCCCTCGCCCAGTGGGAGGAGCAGCGCGCCTTCATGCCGACCGCCATCACGGTAGGACCGCTCCTGTGACCGAACAGACCACCCGACCCGCGCCCCGGCCCGACGGCAGCGACCACCCGGACATCGTGGTGAGCGTCGGGACCGACCACCACGCCTTCGACCGGCTCGTGCGCTGGATCGACGACTACGCCCGGACCCACCGGGACCTGCGGATCCTGGTGCAGCACGGGCACAGCGCGCAGCCGCTGGCGGCGTCGGGGACGCCGTTCCTGCCGGGGGACGACCTGGGGGAGCTGATGCGCGCCGCGCGGGTGGTGGTCACCCACGGGGGGCCGGGGACGATCGTGCAGGCGCGCCGGGCGGGGCACCTGCCGGTGGTGGTGCCGCGCGACCCGGAGCTGGGCGAGCACGTGGACGACCACCAGCTGCTGTTCGTGTCCCGGCTGGAGGAGGCCGGACGCGTGCGCGCCTGCTCCAGCCCCCAGCAGCTCTACGCCCTGCTGGACAAGGCGCTGTCCTCCCCGGACGACTTCCGCGTCGGCCCCCAGGACGACGAGGGCGCGGTCCGCTCCGCACTGCGCGCGGGGGCCCTCATCGACCTGGTCGCCCCCGGGGCCCGGACGCCGGACCCGCGGCCACGCCCGGAGTCCGAGGAGGTCACGGACTGGCCCGAGGTCACCGTCGTCGTCCCCACCCGCGACCGGCCCGAGCTCCTGCGCCGCACCCTGCGGGCGATCTCCGAACAGGACTACCCCGGCACCATCACCACGATCGTGGTCTACGACAACGACCAGCCCGACCCCTCCCTGGCCCGCGCCGAGGGGAACCGGCCGGTCCGGGTGGTGACCAACACCCTGACCCCGGGCCTGGCGGGGGCGCGGAACACCGGCGTCCTCGCGGCGCACACGGACCTGGTGGCCTTCTGCGACGACGACGACACCTGGCTGCCGGGCAAGCTGCGCGCCCAGGTCCGGGTCATGCTCCAGGAGCCGGGGACGGACCTGGTGTGCTGCGGCATCACCGTGGTCTACGACAGGGTCGAGGCGGTGCGGACGCTGGACCGCACCAGTGTCACCTTCGGCGACCTGCTGGGATCGCGGCTGACCGAGCTGCACCCGTCGACGTTCCTCATCCGCCGCCGGGCGATGATCGACGGCTGCGGGACCGTGAGCGAGGAGATCCCCGGCAGCTACGCCGAGGACTACGAGCTGCTGCTGCGCCTGGCCCGCCGCGGGCCCATCCGCAACATCCCCGAGACCGGCGTGCGCGTCCTGTGGCACCGCCGCTCGCACTTCTCCGGCCGCTGGCAGACCATCGCCACCGCGCTGCGCTGGCTGCTGGAGCGCTACCCGGAGTTCCGCCTGGTCCCCCGCGGCCACGCCCGCGTCGCCGGGCAGATCGCCTTCGCCGAGGCCGCCGCCGGACGCCGCCGCGCCGCCCTGCGCTGGATCGGCACGACCCTGCGCGCCCGCCCCGCGGAGGCCCGGGCCCTCCTGGCGTTCCTGGTGGTGCTGGGCGTCCCGCCGGGCTGGATCATGCGCGCCCTGCACCTGCGCGGCAAGGGTCTGTGACCCGGCGCCGCTCCGGGCCCGGGGCGGCGTCCCCCTCCCGCACGCGCCGGGGGGCTGCGAAGCTGAGCCGATGGAGCACACGCCTGGACCCCGGATCGGGGACGCGTTCGGACGCACGCTGCGGCTCTGCTGGGCCGCCGGAGCGGTGCCGGGCGCGGCCGTCGAGATCATCGAGCGCGAGGACGGCCACATCAGCGCCGGCGACGCGAGCCGCTACTTCACCCCCGCCGAGGAGCTGTCCGCCCTGGACCGCACCGCCCTGGAGGCCGCCCGCGGCCGCGTCCTGGACGTGGGCGCCGGAGCGGGGCGCCACGCCCTGGCCCTCCGGGCGCGGGGCGTGGACGTCACGGGGATCGACCCGTCCCCGGGGGCCGTCGAGGTCGCCCGGCAGCGCGGGGTGAGGGCCGAGGCCGGGTCCATCGCACGTCCGCCCGCCGGGATCGGAGCGTTCGACTCCCTCCTGCTGCTGGGGAACAACCTGGGTCTCCTCCAGGGCGAACAGGCCGCCCCGCGGGTGCTGGAACAGCTGGCGGCCCTGGCCCGGCCCGGAGCCCTGCTGATCGGCACCGGCATGGACCCGGCCACCTCCGATCCCGAGCACACCGCCTACCACGATCACAACCGGGCGCGGGGGCGGCTGCCCGGCCAGATCCGTATGCGGGTCCGGAGCGGCACCCTGGCCACCGGCTGGTTCGACTACCTGCTGGTCGGCCCCGACGGACTCGAACGGCTCGTCCACCGGTCCCCGTGGCGGCTGGAGTCCGTCCGGGAACAGGGCCGGAACTACTCGGCGGTGCTGCGCCTCCGGTGAGACCGCGCTGTTCCCGTGCCCGGTCCGGCGGCTCCGCGTCCGGTCCGCGCGGCGGCCGCCGGCACCGCACGGCCCCGACCGGGTCTCGCCGCGCCCGTCATGACGCCTTCCTCCGCAGCAGGACTCCCAGCCGGACGGCGGAGGCCAGGAAGAAGACCCCGCCGACGGCCGCGTAGCCGCCGACCCCGGCGATGTCGCCGGAGCCCCGCAGGCCCTGGGCCAGGAAGGCGGCCCCGGCCAGGACCGAGATCCCGCCGCCGAGGATCTGCGGCACCCGGCCACCGGAACCCGGCCGGCGGACGGCGGCGACGAGCTGGGGGATGCCGGAGCCCACGGCCCACACGCCCCAGACGGCGAGGGCGGCGGCGGTGGAGACCGTCGACGCCCAGCCCAGGGCGACGGCCACGGCGGCGCTGACCGCCACGTTGGTCCACTCCGCCGCCCGGGGCGCACCGGGGTCCCGGTCCCCGGTCCGCAGCTGCCACAGGACCGCGCCCGCGTCGAAGAGCGGGTAGACGACGAGGAGGGCGGTCAGCAGCGGCCCCGCGCTCCCCGAGGCCGGGAACAGGACCGCCGCCCAGGCGACGGCGAAGGCGAAGCGGACGAGGTACAGGCGGCGCAGCGCGGCGTCGAACCGCGACGGCGCGGCCGTGTCGGACACGGTCATGGTGTCTCTCTTTCCTGGAGGATGCGGAGGTCGGGTGCGGCCGGCGGGCCCGTGCACGCGACGCCGGGAACGGCCTCCGCACATCGGCCCTCCCCGGGCGCCATAAGTAGAGTAACTAGTTCGTCTACATTGGCGACCCTAAACTGTCCGCAGTGCTGGTGCAACCAGTGGGACACCTCGAGACAGGAGCAGGACATGCACGCCGAGGCCGCCGGACCGGTGAAGCGCGCCCGGTCGGGGTCCGCCACGAGAGCGCGCATCCTCGCCGCCGCGAACGAGCTGTTCTACGCGCACGGCATCCGCGCCACGAGTGCCGACCGCATCATCGAGCAGGTGGGCATCACGAAGGTGACCTTCTACCGCCACTTCCGCGCCAAGGGCGACCTCGTGGTCGCCTACCTGGAGGAACAGGCGGCCGCGGAGCGCGCGTGGCTCCGGGACGTGCGCCGCGGGGGCGACCCGCTGGGATCGCTGCGCGCGCTTGCCGCCGGCATCGGGGACGCGAGCTGCCGCCCCGGGTTCCGCGGGTGCGCGTTCATCAACGCGGCGGCGGAGTTCTCCGACCCGGACGACCCGGTCCGGGCCGCCGTCGACGCGCACCGCGGATGGATGCTCGGGGAGTTCGCCGCCATCGCCGCCGAGGCGGGCGCGGCCGACGTCGACGCCACCGCGAGGCAGCTGATGCTCCTGCGGGACGGGGCGATGGTGAACGGCTACCTCGGCGACCCGGAGGCCGTCGCGGACTCCCTCGGCTCCGCGTTCGCCTCGGTCGTCACGGCCGCGGCGGGCGGGGGCGGGGCCGCGCCCGGGGGGTCCCCGCCGGCCCGGTGACGCGGGCGCCGCCGGCCCGCGCCGCGGCGGCGGGCGGGGCACCGCGCGGAAGGCTTCTTCGGCCGGGGTGCGGGCCGGTCAGGCCGTGGGCACCGGGTCCCCGGCGTCCGCGGCCTCGGCGCCCGGCCAGACCCCGCGGTCCACCAGGTGCGCGACCAGGGCCGCGATGTTCCACGCGTCGTCCTCGCCCCGGTGGTGGCGCCCCTCCAGCGGCAGCCCGGCGGCGTCCAGCGCCCGCGCCATGCCCGGCGGCCTCTTGCGCATCCCGTAGGCCTCGCCGAAGACCCTCTTGGCGTTGACGTGGCGGGCGCCGAACGGGTAGCCGACCCCGGTCATCGCGCACTGGCGCTCGAACTGCCTGCGGTCGTAGTCGCCCCAGCTCGCCCACGGGCGCTCGGCCGACCGGTGCTCGGCGACCAGCCAACGGCAGGCCTCGGCGAAGTCCACCGCGCCCTCGACCATCTCCGGGGTGATCCCCGTCAGCTCGGTGCAGAACGGGCTCACCTCGGACCGCCCGGGCCGGACCAGCAGCCCGTGCCGGGACACCCGCTCCCCCGTGGCGGCGTCGACGACGCTCAGCCCGATCTCGATGATCTCGTTGGCCGAGCCCGGCGGCGGCGACCCCCTCCAGCAGGTGGCCTCGACGTCCACGATGTTCCACAGCTCCGTACCCATGGAGCGGATTCGACCACGGCGGGACGGAACGTGTCACCGGGTTTTCGGGTCAGTCCCGGTGCGCGTACTCCACCAGCCGCCGCACCCGGTCCGGCATGTTCACGTACGGGTCCCGGCCCGCCATCTCGAACCCCTGCTGCGCGTACCGGTTGACCCCCAGCCGGAAGTCGCACCCCTCCGACACCTTGCTGTCCCAGACCTTCACGGCCCGGATCCGCTCGTACTCGGGCAGCACGCGCGGCACGTCCGCGTACCACTGCAGGGTCTCCCGCGCCCCGATGAACGTCGTCCCCATCTCGCCGATCATCACCGGCTTGGCCGGGTCGATCCCGTGTTTGGGGCCCTCGTTCTGGATCCACTCGTACGCCGGCCGCAGCGCGTCCTCGAACGAGTCCACGTGGTCCCACCCCGGCATGAGGTCGCAGCCGGTCATGTTGTACGCCTCCCAGCTGATCCAGTCGACGTACTCGTTGCCCGGCCACAGCCCCGGCAGCCGTTCGAGGTTGTCCCGCCAGCCGGTCACGTTCCACACCCAGATGGCGTTGTCGGCCCCCTCCTCCTCGTAGAGGTCGACGATGTGCCGCCACGCCCGGGTGAACTCCTGCGGCGTCCCGCGCTTGTTGTAGCGCTTGTTGGCGTCGGCCTCGTGGTCGAAGGTGAGGAAGTAGGGCGCCTCCAGCGCGGCCACCGCGCGCGCCTGGCTGCGCAGCACCCCGTCGAACTCCCCGGCCAGGATGGACCGGTAGGACACGTCGGGGTGCCCGGGCCGCGTGAACCTGCGCGCCTCGATGTTGGTGTGCACGAACCGCCCCTCGGCCACCAGGCGCCGCTCCCGCTCACCGGGGACCTGGGCCTGGTCGATGCCGCGCCAGGTGTACACGATGTCCATCCGGCGCCCGGCGGCCTCCTCCAGCTGGTCGACGTCGCCCTCGTGGGGGCTGCCGCCCCACCACACCCCGCAGCTGGGTTCGAGGATCTCCGAGACGGTGCAGCGGTACTCGGCCCCGGAGGGCAGTCCCAGCATGGGCGCGGTGAACGAGCGCCGGGGCGCCTCCGCCTGCCCGGTCGGCCCGGTCGGCCCGCCCCCGTCCGCTCCGGTGAGAGTGAGGGTGAGCAGCACGGCCCCCATCGACGCCATCACCCGTACCGGTCCGCTGTCCACAACGCCCGCCCCCCGAAGTCTGCACAGAAAGTGTTCTTATGAACACAATATGTTACAACAGGCGGACGCAACACCCCCAGCAGGCAAAACGGACGGAGATCAGCGGCCCCGACCCGGGATCAGTACCCGTACCGCCGCCGCCCCGGTACCGTCATCGCCGTCACCAGCCTCCGCCGCCACGGCGGCAGGGCCTCACGCCACCCCTGGTCGGAGCGCACCCCCACCGGCCCGGCGGCGAAGCGCATCGGGTTGCCCGACAGGGCGTGCCCCCGCGACAGCGACACCCCGTCCTCCAGGTCCGGGCACTCCCCCCGGTACCCGGCGAACTCGGCGATGCGCGCGAACTCCTCGTTCGGCGCGGCCGTGAAGTCCTCGTAGCGCACCCGCAGCGTGGGGATGCCGCGCCGGGCCAGGGCGTCGAAGCAGGCGTTCTGCGCCATCCACTGCACCGCGGAGCGCCCCGCGGAGTAGCGGGCCATCTCCGGTTCGCTGCTGTCGGGCGAGGCGTCCGGCCGGGGCACCCGCTTGCTCCAGGAGTGCGCCACCGCCCGGGGGTCGCGCACCACGTGCAGCAGCCGCATCCGGGCCCCGTACCGCCAGCGCAGGCAGGCGGCCAGGGAGGCGTGCTTGCTGGCGTCGACGATCACCGACGAGCCGCCGACCAGGGCGATCGCGGTGTAGAGCCGGTGGTACAGCTCCGTGTAGCGGACGCTGCGCTCGGCCAGCGGCCCCTCGTCCGAGCCGTTGAGCAGGACGGGCAGGAAACGGGTCCGGTCCACGCGGTCCTTGAGGCCCAGCACGCGCCGCACGTCCAGCCGCTGCCAGCCGCCGAACGCCTCCCTGCCCACGTCCTCCCAGAACCCGCAGTCGGCGAACGGCAGCCCGCACCCGCAGAGCTCGTTCTCCACCACCCCGCGCCGCCACAGGTGCACCGTCTCGCCGACCGAGCAGAACCCGGGCAGCTCGCCCAGCAGCCGCTCGATCAGGGTCGATCCGGAACGGCCCATGCCGCCGACGAACACCAACCGGTATGCCTCTTCCACCCGTCCAGGCTATTACTTTCCGTTACTACTCGCTCCCGTTGCGGGATATTCCCCCGTCCGGGCATGCGACGGCCCCGGGCCGGGGGTTCGCGTCCCGGGCCGGGGCCGTCATCATTCGTCCTGGGTCAGGGCCGGGGTGTGGACGGGCGGGGTCTCCACATCCCGGACCGGGTCACAGGCCCTGGACGTTGAGCAGGATGTTCACGGTGCCCGAGGGGACGCCGCTCAGCTTGTCCTGCCCGCCGTTGGCGACCAGCCAGTCCTGGATGGTGGCCTGGTCGGCGTCGCCGTTGGCGCTCTTGTACAGCGCGGCCGCGCCGGCCACGTGCGGGCTGGCCATCGAGGTGCCGGAGAGGGCCTCGACGCCGCCGCCCGGGACGGTCGACTCGATCGCGACGCCCGGGGCGTACAGGTCCACCGGGGAGCCGTGGTTGGAGAAGTAGGCCGCGGCGTCGTTGCGGTCGGAGGCGCCGACGGTGGTGACGCCCTCGGCGCGGGCCGGGGAGACGTTGTTCGCGTCCTGGCCCTCGTTGCCCGCGGCGACCGCCACGAACACACCGGAGTCGGCCAGGGCGTTGACGGCGTCGTCCACGGCCTGGGAGGCGGGGCCGCCCAGGGACAGGTTGGCGACGGAGTTGTCGGGGGCGTTGGCGGCCACCCAGTCGATACCGGCGATGACGTCGTCGTAGCTGCCCGAGCCGCTGTCGCTCAGCACCTTGACGCCGAACAGGTCGGCGGCCGGGGCCACACCGTAGGTCGCGGAGCCGATGGTGCCCGCGACGTGGGTGCCGTGGCCGTTGCCGTCGAACCCGTCGCCGCCGTAGGCGTCGAAGGCGGAGGAGGCCCGGCCCTCGAAGTCGGGGTGGTCCGGGTCGATGCCGGTGTCGATGATGTAGGCGGAGACGCCCGAGCCGTCGGCCGTGGTGGTGTAGGAGTCGTCCAGGGGGAGGTCCTCCTGGTCGATGCGGTCCAGGCCCCAGGTGGCGGTCGTGTGGGCGACGCCGACCTGCTCGACGTAGGCCACGCCGTCCTGGGCCCGCAGCTCCTGCACCTCGGCGGTGGTCAGGGTCGCGGAGTACCCCTGGAAGACCTCCTCGTAGGTGTGGTTGACGTCGTTCGCCGCGATCCCGAGCGCGCTCGGGGTGACCGACGCGGTGCCCATGGTCTCCTCCAGGACCACGAACCACTCGCCCGAGACTGCGTCGGTGCTCGTGTAGAGGGGGGCCAGCTCGTCGGCGCCGGCGGCGACGGCGCCGGACAGGGCCAGGGGGACGGAGAGGGCGCCGGCGGCGACGAAGCCGATCACGGCCCGGCGGGGGTGGTGCTTATGCACTCTTTTTCTCCTAGGTGGGGGTATGGGGATGTAAGAGACACAGCGCGTGATAACCGACTGTGATCAGTCGATTGCTCCTTTGCTGCGATGTGCAACCCTAATCACCGACTGTCCTTTACGCCAGGGTTCAGCGGATTTTTTTCGCCGTTCGTCTCGCCGGGAAGCCCGATCCGGCACCGCGCGTCGCACCGCACCCGTCTGCGCCCACTCCGGAGCGCGATGCCGCTTAACGCTCGTGTAGTGGGACTTCGCCCTTTCCCGGAGAGGAAAGGGGACGGCGTACCGATGACACCGGAACACGGTTTTACGTTGAGAAATATGGAGGAAATACGCGAATGATGAAGCCATTGATTCATGAAACCGGCCGGAGCCGGAGGGGCCCGCCCACCCTTCGTGCACCCTCCGTCACCGACCCCGCGCACGACGAAGGGGCCGCCCGATGGGCGGCCCCTTCCGTGCGTCGGTGCCCGGCACCTGCGCCCCGCGCGCCTCCTGCGCCGCCAGGGGTCCATGGGGCGCCACGCGGACTCCGAAAGCGCGCGGCCGCGGCACCGTCACCTGGCCCGGCGTCCCTTGCAGGCGGAGGCCTCCGGCCCCTCCCCCGCGGCGTTCGCCCGCCCACCGCCCTCACAGAACGGCCCACGGCCGCGGGCTTCGCCGGGGTGTCCCCTCCCCGCCGCCGGAGGACCGTGAGGCGGCACAGGGGTGCGTTCGGAGAGCGGGCCCTAGTCGGCCCGGACGACCATGCCGGCGCCGACCGTGGCGTTGGTGGCCTCGTCGATGAGGATGAACCCGCCCGTCTGCCGGTTGCGCGAGTACTCGTCGACGAACAGCGGCTGGGTGGAGCGCAGCCGCACCCGGCCGATCTCGTTGAGCGCCAGGTGGTCGGCCTGCTCGTCGCGGTGCAGCGTGTTGACGTCCAGCCGGTAGCGCAGGTCCTTCACCATGACCTTCGCCGTGCGGGTGGTGTGCTTGACGATGAGCTTGGAGCGCGGCGTCAGCTTGCGCGCGTCCGTCATCCAGCAGACCATCGCCTCGATGTCCTGGGACGCCGTGGGCGTGTTGTTGGGGCGGCAGATCATGTCGCCCCGGGAGATGTCGATCTCGTCCTCCAGCAGGAGGGTGACCGACATCGGCGCGAACGCCTCGGCGACGTCCCCGTCCGCTGTGGTGATCCTGGCGATCCGGCTGGTCAGCCCGGACGGCAGGTGCACCACCTCGTCCCCCGGCTTGAGCACTCCCCCGGCGAGCTGGCCCGCGTAGCCGCGGTAGTCGTGCAGTTCGGGGTCGTCGGACCGGTGCGGCCGGATCACGTACTGCACCGGGAACCGCGCGTCGATGAGGTTGCGGTCCGAGGCGATGTGCACGTTCTCCAGGTGGTGCAGCAGCGAGGGGCCGCTGTACCAGGGCATGTTCTCGGAGCGTTCCACCACGTTGTCGCCGTGCAGGGCGGAGATGGGCACGAAGGTGAGGTCGCGCGCGTCCAGCTTGGCGGCGAAGTCGGTGAACTCCGCCTTGATCTCCTCGAACCGGGCCTGGTCGTAGTCGACCAGGTCCATCTTGTTGACCGCCAGGACCAGGTGCGGGACCTGGAGCAGCGTGGTGAGAAAGGCGTGCCGGCGGCTCTGCTCCTGGAGGCCCTTGCGCGCGTCCACCAGGATGATCGCCAGGTCGGCGGTGGAGGCCCCGGTGACCATGTTGCGGGTGTACTGGATGTGCCCGGGGGTGTCCGCGATGATGAACGTCCGCTTGGGCGTGGCGAAGTACCGGTAGGCCACGTCGATGGTGATGCCCTGTTCGCGCTCGGCCCGCAGGCCGTCGGTGAGCAGCGCCAGGTTGGTGTGCTCCTCGCCGCGCGCGGCGCTGGTCCGCTCCACCGCGTCGAGCTGGTCCTCGAAGATCGACTTGGAGTCGAACAGCAGGCGGCCGATCAGGGTGCTCTTGCCGTCGTCCACGGAGCCCGCCGTGGCGAACCGCAGGATGTCGTTGCTCATGCTCGCTGGTCCTCTGTGGGAAGAAATGCGTCCGAAGGGCGGGCGGGGCGTGCTGCTCCGCGGGCGTCCGTGGGGGCCGGTGGAGGGCTAGAAGTAGCCCTCGCGCTTGCGGTCCTCCATGGCGGCCTCGCTGGCGCGGTCGTCGGCCCGGGTCTGCCCGCGCTCGGTGATCCGGGTCGCGGCGATCTCGGCGATGATGTCGTCGAGCTCCACGGCGGTCGACTTCACCGCGCCGGTGCAGGTCAGGTCGCCCACCGTGCGGTAGCGCACGGTCTCGGTGAAGGGGACCTCGGTGTCGTCGCGCGCGATGATCGGGGAGTCGGCGAGCAGGATGCCGTCGCGCTCGAACACGCTGCGCTCGTGCGCGAAGTAGATGGAGGGCAGCTCCAGCCGCTCCCGCCGGATGTAGGCCCACACGTCCAGCTCGGTCCAGTTGGAGATCGGGAAGACGCGGATGTGCTCGCCCCGGTCGATGCGGGTGTTGAACACGCTCCACAGTTCGGGGCGCTGGTTCTTGGGGTCCCACTGGCCGAACTCGTCGCGGAAGGAGAACACGCGCTCCTTGGCGCGGGCCTTCTCCTCGTCGCGGCGGGCGCCGCCGAAGGCCGCGTCGAACCCGTGCTCCTCGATGGCCTCCAGCAGGGCGGCGGTCTGGAGGCGGTTGCGGCTGGCCCAGCGGCCGGTGGGCTCGGCGACCTTGCCCGCGTCGATCTGCTCCTGGACGGAGGCGACGACCAGGCGCACCCCGGCCTGCTCGACCCGGCGGTCCCGGAACTCGATGACCTCGGGGAAGTTGTGGCCGGTGTCGACGTGCATGACCGGGAACGGGACGGCGCCCGGCCAGAAGGCCTTCTCCGCGAGGCGGAGCATGACGATCGAGTCCTTGCCGCCGGAGAAGAGCAGCACCGGCCGCTCGAACTCCGCGGCCACCTCGCGCATGATGAAGATCGCCTCGGCCTCGAGGACGTCCAGCTGGGAGAGCTGGTAGCGCCCGGGCGCCTGCTGACTCGCCTGACCCATGAATCCGCCTTAGAGATACCGCTGGGGGCACCGGTTCGGACGACGGCGGAGGGCCTCTCGGCTAGCCCCCCGCGTGCGGACCGGCGCTGTCCAGGTCCGCGCCGTCGCGGATGCTAGCCAACAACATACCCGACAATTCCGATCGACATACAAGGACATCGGGGAGTAGCGGGTCGGCTACGTTGTAGCGCAGGGGCGAACCGTCGATCCGGGAGGCGTGCAGGCCGGCCGCCTGGGCGACCGCCACCGGGGCGGCCGTGTCCCACTCGTACTGGCCGCCGGCGTGGACGTAGATGTCGGCCATGCCCAGCAGTACCGAGCAGATCTTGGCGCCCGCCGACCCCATCGGGACCAGCTCGGCGCCCAGCTGGGTGGCCATCCGCTGCGCGAACGCGGGCGGGCGCGAGCGGCTGACCGTGATCCGCAGCCGCTGCCCCGACGGGCGCTCCTCGGGCAGCCAGGGCGGGTCCACCGTCGACAGGGTGCTGCCCTGCGCGGGCAGCGCGACCGCCCCGGCGACCAGCTCGCCGTTCTCCCACAGGGCCACGTGCACCGCCCAGTCGACCCGGCCCGCCTCGGCGAACTCGCGGGTGCCGTCCAGCGGGTCGATGATCCACACCCGGCGGGCGCGCAGCCGGGCCGGGTCGTCCACGCCCTCCTCGGAGAGCACCGCGTCGCTGGGGCGCAGCCGCCCCAGGGCGGAGAACAGGAACTCGTGCGAGGTCCGGTCGCCCAGGGTCCGCAGGACGTCGGGCTCGTCGAAGCCGTGCCGGGCGCGCAGGCGCAGCAGCAGCTGCCCCGCCTCGCTCGCCAGGTCGCGGGCCACCTCATGATCGTTTCGGATGTTCTTCACCGCTCAGTACGCCCCCGCCCCACGGATCACCGCTGACCACGTCTTCCACAGGATCTGGATGTCCAACGTCAGCGACCAGTTTTCCACGTAGCGCAGATCCAGGCGGACCGATTCCTCCCATGAGAGGTCGGACCGGCCGCTGACCTGCCACAGCCCCGTCAGCCCCGGTTTGACCACCAGCCTGCGGCGGACGTCGTGCCCGTAGCGGGCGACCTCCTCCGGAAGCGGCGGCCGGGGGCCGACCAGGGACATCTCGCCCCGGACCACGTTGACGAGCTGGGGGAGCTCGTCGAGCGAGTACCGGCGCAGCCAGGCCCCGACCGGGGTCACCCTGGGGTCCCGTCGCATCTTGAACAGCACACCGTCGTGCTCGTTGCGGGACCGCAGCGCCGCCTTCAGCGATTCGGCCCCGACCACCATGGTACGGAACTTGTACACGGGGAACTCGGAGCCACCCCGGCCTACGCGCGTCTGGGTGAAGAAGACCGGGCCGCCGTCCTCCCACCGGATGAGCACGGCGAGCACCAGGAACAGGGGGGACAGCAGGGCCAGGGCCAGCGCCGCGGCGCCGCGGTCGAAGGCGCTCTTGAGGATCCGGCGGACCCCGGCGAGCTCGGGGTGCTCCACGTGCAGCAGGGGGAGCCCGGCGACGGGGCGGATGGTGGTGCGCGGGCCGGCGACCTCCATGAGGGCGGAGGCGACCAGGAGTTCGGTGCCGGACTTCTCCAGGCGCCAGGCCAGGCGGCGCAGCTCGACGCCGTCCATCTCGGGACAGGCCAGGACCGCGACGGTGTCGGCGCCGACCAGGGCGGCGGCGTCGGCGGCCCCGGCGAAGGAGCCCAGGACCGGACAGCCCTCGACCTGGGCGGCCCCCGCCGCCGCCTCGTGTTCGGGCAGGCAGACGCCGACCACGCGCATGCCGTGGTAGACCTCGCCGCGGAAGCGCCGGATGAGGTCGCCCGCGGCCGACCGGTGGCCGACCACGACGACGCCGTTCATGCAGTCCCCGGACCGGCGGCGGCGGTGCAGCGCCTTGCGCCTGGCGTAGCGCAGGGCGAGCGTGGCCAGCAGCACCAGCGGCAGGGTGACCAGGACGTAGCCGCGGGCGAGGTCGAACTTGACCGCGTAGGCGACGATGGCGGTCCCGGCGGCCAGGGCCAGCCCGGCCACGGCGACCCGCCGGTACTCCTCGGTGCCCACCCCGATGAAGCGGCGGGCGTAGCCGCCGGCCAGGCAGACGAACAGGCACCACAGCGGCGGCAGGGCCAGGGAGAGCCACAGGTAGGGGACGGTGGTGGCGGCGGTGAGCGCCCCGTGGAAGCGGGCGGTCGTCCCGATCAGGCCCGCACCCAGGGCGGCGACCAGGTCGAGCACCAGCAGTCCGGACACGTAGGCGCGCGTCCACGGCCGGGGCGGCAGGGGCAGGGAGCCGACCTCCGGCATGACGGACGCCGGTACCGCCACCGTCCGCCGGTGGACGTCCTTCACCCCACTACTTGCGACCATGTATCCCCCAAGACCGGCACCGGTCCGAAAGTCATCACTGCACGTCATCGGCCGAGCGGCGGAACGCCACCCTGACAGTAACTAAAAGTAGTGGAAAAGTCGCTCTGTGTGCCCTCCTGTCGGCGAAGAAAGGCCGGTCGGCTCGGGAATGTGTCCCTCCCGATACCGACCGGCCCCAGGCGGTTCCGCAATGCGGACACCGGCCGCCCGCACGACGACTTGACCGAAACCCTCAGCCCAGGGCCTCCGCCAGCCGCTGCTGCACGGCCGCCGCCTCCGGCTCCCCGCCCCGCCGCAGCGCACTGGCCAGCATCAGCCGGGCGTGGGAGTCGTCGGGCCTCTCGGCCACCAGCGCCTCCAGGTCCCGGCGGGCCCTTCCCACCTGGGCGGAACGCAGCCGCGCGCGGGCGGCGGCCAGCCGTACGCCCCGGTCGTCCCCGTATTCCGCCAGCAGCGGCTCCAGCAGGGTGAGCGCGCCCAGCGGGTCCTTCTCCACCAGCGCCTCGGCCAGGCGCAGCCGCTCCACCTCCGCCGGCAGGCTCCGGTCCGGACGCTCCCCGGCCCGGTCCAGGAACACTCCGATCTCCTCCGGGTGGCGGGCCCCCTCCAGGGCCAGGTCGCCCACCAGCAGGGTGGGAGAGGTGCGCACGCCCCGGGCCCGGCCGCGCAGCAGCAGCTCGCGCACTTCCCGGTCGCCCTCCCCCGCCCGCAGCAGGCGGCCCCCGTCCGCGAAGCCCGCCCGGTCGGCGGCCCGCTCCAGGACCTCGGCGGAACCGATGTCGCCGGCCTCCACGAAGTGGATCCGCATGACCTCCTCGGCCACCGCGCCCTGGAGGGCGGGGCCGCCCTCGCGCTCGGCCAGGTACAGCAGCCGGTGGGCGCCGTGGGAGCTCACGTGCCAGGCGGCGCCCCAGCGGGGGAAGCCCTCGGCGGCGGCCACCTCGGCCACCCGGGCCCGGTTCTGCTCCGGGCTCAGGTGCGGGGCGCACGCCCGGAGGGCCGTGTCCACGAAGGGGTCGCGCAGCAGCCCGTCCAGCGGCCGGGCCCGCTCGGGGGCGGTGGGGTCGATGCGGTAGGGCCGCCACACCACCTCCACGGACCCCCCGCCGCGCGCGGCCAGGGCCCGCTCCACCCTCCGCTTGCCGATGTACGCCCAGGGGCAGACCACGTCCGCCCAGATCTCCAGTCGCATGCTCATACGGAGAGACTAAACAACAGCTGTTGATTAAACAACACATATTGCTTAGACGACGTGTGTCGTACCCTGGTGGCGTGAACCCCGACGACCCGCGCGCCCGCCGCACCCGCGCCGGACTGCGCGCCGCCCTGCTGACCCTGCTCGCCGACACCGCGCCCGAGCGCGTCACCGTGTCCGCGGTGGCCCGCGAGGCGGGGATCAACCGCGCCACGGTGTACCAGCACTACCCCGACATCGACGCGCTGGTGGCCGACGCCATGGAGGACGCGCTCGCGCACGTGGCGCGCTGCGCCGCCCTGTGTCCGCTGGAGGCCCCGGAGAAGGGGGCCCCGGCCCCCCTCGTGGACCTGTTCGCCCACGTCGCCGAGCACGCCGCGCTCTACCGGACGCTGCTGGCCGGGGACTTCGCCCACCGGCTGCGCGCGGGTGTGGCCGGGGAGCTGCGGGAGCGGTTCGCGGCGGGCGCCCGGCCGCCGGGCACCGGCGGGGTCCCGGACCGGGCGCTGGCCGCCCACCTGTCCGGCGGCCTGGTCGCCCTGATCGCCGACCGGGTCGCGGCGGACGCACCGGCGGCCTCTGCCGAGGAGGCCGCCGGCGTCGCCTGGCGCCTGCTGGCCCCGGTCCGCTACCGCTGAGGAAAGGCCCGGGGACGGCGGAGGGCCGTGCGGTGTCCCGCACGGCCCTCCGGTGGTCCCGCCGCCGGTCAGACGGCGGTGTGGTAGATGTTCTGGGCGCGTTCGAGGCCGTCGGTGAGGACCGTGCGGACCGCGTCGGCGGCGCGCTCGATGTTGAGGTCGAGCTCCCCGCGCTCGGTCGAGGAGAAGTCGCGCAGCACGTAGTCCGCCGGGTCCATCCGTCCGGGCGGGCGGCCCACGCCGAACCGGACCCGCAGGTAGTCCGGGCCGCCCAGGGAGGAGGTGAGGGACTTGAGCCCGTTGTGGCCGCCCGAGCCGCCGCCCTTCTTCAGCTTCAGGGCGCCGAAGTCGATGTCCATCTCGTCGTGCACGACGACGATCCGCTCCATCGGCACCTTGTAGAACCGGGCCAGCCCCGACACCGGGCCGCCCGACAGGTTCATGTAGGTGCGCGGCTTGGCCAGCACCACCGCGGTGCCCTCCAGGCGGGTCTCCACCGCCTCGGCGTGCGCCCGGTGCGCCTTCCAGCGCTCGCCCCCCGCCAGGGCGTCCACCACCATGAAGCCCGCGTTGTGCCGGTTCCCGGCGTACTTGGGCCCCGGGTTGCCCAGCCCGACGACCAGCCAGCGCTCGGTCTCCGCCATGTCCTTGTTCCTCCAGCGTCCCCACACGGGAACGAGCCTACAGACGAAAGACCGAGCGCGCGGCTCCGGTGGGAGCCGCGCGCTCGGTCGGTGTACGGTGCCGGCGACTACTCGGCGGCGGCCTCGGTGGCCTCGCCCTCGGCGGCCTCACCCTCGGCCGGGGTCTCGCCCTCCTCCTCCACGCGCGGCGCGGAGACGTTGAGGACGATCGACTCGGGGTCGGTCACCAGGGTGGTGCCGGCCGGCAGCTTCAGCTCCGCGGCGGTCACGGTGCTGCCGACGTCCAGGCCGTCGATGTCGAACTCGACGCCCTCGGGGATGTGGGTGGCCTCGGCCTCGACGGTCACGGTGACGAGCTCCTGGGTGAGCACGCCGGCGCCCTTGATCTCACCGACCAGGGTCACCGGGATCTCGACCTCGACCTTCTCGCCCTTGGAGACGACGAGCAGGTCGACGTGCTCCAGGAAGCCCTTGATGGCGTCGCGCTGGACGCTCTTGGGCAGGGCGAGGTTGTCCTTGTCCAGGCCCTCGAGGCGCAGCAGGACGTTCGGGGTCTTCAGGGCGAGCATGAGCTCGTGGCCCGGCAGGTTCAGGTGGCGGGGCTCGGTGCCGTGGCCGTAGAGGACGGCCGGCACCTTACCCGCGCGGCGGGCGCGACGGGAGGCGCCCTTGCCGAATTCCGTGCGGGGCTCGGCAGCGATACGTACCTCGGACACGACAAAACTCCTCGGGTTCAACCCCGCAGTACGGGGAACACGACTCCAGTAGTACGAACGATTCCCGCTCTCGGCGGGGAAGCGGCGGGGTCTCCCCGGTAGGGGACGCGACCGCCCTGGTTCCAGGCGTGCCCGGCGAGTCGCCACCGGACCCGTCCGGCCCGGGAACGCTCGTCGCGCACCCCTGCCCTCGCGTCCGCACGAAGCCGAACGAGGCTCCGCTCGGGCACGGGGACACTCGGCCAAGTCTACTGGTTCCGGGGACGACTCCGTACACGCCCCACCGACGCCCCGCCGCCCGCGGTGCAACCACCGGGGACGGCGTGTCGGCGGGGGAACGGACGCGCGGGCGGCGGATACGTCCGGATCCGCCGCCCGCGCCGGGTCCTACTCGAACAGGCTCGTGACCGACCCGTCGGTGAAGACCTCGCTGATCGCGCGCGCCACCAGCGGCGCGATCGACAGCTGGGTGAGCTTCTCGAAGGAGCGCGACTCGGGCACCGGCAGCGAGTTGGTGATGACCACCTCGGAGATGCGGGAGTTCTGCAGTCGCTCCGCGGCCGGGCCGGACAGCACACCGTGCGTGGCCGCCACGAGGACCTGCTTGGCGCCCTGCTCGAACAGCGCGTCGGCGGCCTTGACGATGGTGCCGCCGGTGTCGATCATGTCGTCCACCAGGACGCACACGCGGTCCTTGACCGTGCCGACGACCTCGTGGACGCGGACCTGGTTGGCCACGTCCGGGTCGCGGCGCTTGTGGATGATGGCCAGCGGGGCGCCCAGCCGGTCGGCCCAGCGGTCGGCGGTGCGCACGCGGCCCGCGTCGGGGGAGACCACGGTGATCTCGGCGACGTCGACCCGGTTCGCGATGTGGTCGGCCAGGATCGGCAGCGCGAACAGGTGGTCGACCGGGCCGTCGAAGAAGCCCTGGATCTGGTCCGTGTGCAGGTCGACGGCCATCATGCGGTCGGCGCCGGCGGTACGGAACAGGTCGGTCATCAGGCGGGCCGAGATGGGCTCGCGACCGCGGTGCTTCTTGTCCTGGCGCGCGTACCCGAAGAACGGGGTGACCACGGTGATGCGCTTGGCGGAGGCGCGCTTGAGCGCGTCCACCATGATCAGCTGCTCCATGATCGACTCGTTGATCGGGTCGGCGTGCGCCTGGATCACGAAGGCGTCCGAGCCGCGGACCGACTCCAGGTAGCGGACGAAGATCTCACCGTTGGCGAAGGTGTCGAACCGGGTGGGGACCACCTCGATCCCCAGTTCCTTGGCGACCTCTTCGGCCAGGCTCGGGTGCGTGCGCCCCGAGAACAGCATGAGATTCTTCTGGCCGGTGGCCTTCATCCCGGTCACGTGTTTCTCCCCCACAGTCACTACTGATCGTCGGCTCTGTGCCGCTCTGCGTCCTCGGTGCGCCCTGCGCTCCCGACGCCCTCCCCGTCCTGGGCCGACCGCGCCCGCAGGGCGGCGTCGGCCGAGGCGGTCCCCGGGCGCTTGCGCTCGGTCCACCCCTCCACGTTGCGCTGCCGGTGCCCGTCGGACACGGCCAGCGCACCGGGCGGAACGTCGTCCCGGACCACGGTCCCGGCCCCGGAGTAGGCACCGTCGCCCACGGTGACCGGGGCGACGATGGTGTTGTCGCTGCCGATGCGCACGTGGTCGCCGATGGTGCTCCGGGACTTGTTGACCCCGTCGTAGTTGACGAACACCGACGAGCAGCCGATGTTGCTGCCGACGCCGATGTCGGCGTCGCCGACGTAGGTCAGGTGCGGGACCTTGGAGCCGCTGCCGATGTTCGCGTTCTTGACCTCCACGAACGCACCGGCCTTGGCCCGGTCGGCCAGGCGGGTGCCCGGCCGGAGGTAGGTGTAGGGGCCGACGTCGGCCCCGGGGCCGATCTCGGCGCGGTCCGCGGTGGTCCGGCGGACCTTGGCGCCGTCGCCCACGACGGTGTCGAGCAGGTCGCTGTCGGGACCGATGACCGCGTCCTCGCCGACCTCGGTGGCGCCGCGCAGGCGGGTGCCGGGCTCGACGAGGGTGTCGCGGCCGATGCGCACGTCGACGTCGACCCAGGTCGTGGCGGGGTCCACGACCGTGACCCCGGCGAGCATGTGCTCGCGCAGCAGGCGGTCGTTGAGCAGGCGCCGGGCCTCGGCGAGCTGGACGCGGTTGTTGACGCCCTGGACCTCGTCGGCGTCGTCGATGACCCAGGCGCCGACCCGGTGGCCGTCGCCGCGCAGCAGCGCGACGGCGTCGGGGAGGTACTCCTCGCCCTTGGCGTTGTCGCTGCCGATGCGCTGCACGACCCGGGCCAGCAGGGCGCCGTCGAAGGCGTACATGCCGGAGTTGATCTCGTCGACGGCCAGTTCCGCGGGGGTGGCGTCGGCCTGCTCGACGATGGAGGTGAACTCCCCGTCGGCGTCGCGGACGATGCGCCCGTAACCGTGGGGGTCGGGGACGCGGGCCGACAGGACGGTGACGGCGTTGCCCTCCTTCTCGTGGAAGGAGACCAGGCCGGCCAGCGTGCCGCCGCGCAGCAGCGGGGTGTCCCCGCAGGTGAGGACGACGGTGCCGGTGGGCTCGATGCCCTGGCGGGCCAGGTCCTCCAAGGCCATGCGCACCGCGTGCCCGGTGCCCTTCTGCTCCTCCTGGACGGCGGTGACGGCCTCGGGGGCGATCTGCGCCAGGTGCTCGGCGATGCGCTCGCGGGCGTGTCCGAGGACGACGGCCGTGTGCAGCGGATCGAGCTCGCGGGCCGCGGCCAGCACGTGGCCGACCATGCTGCGGCCGCCGATCTCGTGGAGCACCTTGGGGAGTTGGGACTTCATCCGGGTGCCCTCGCCCGCGGCGAGGACGATGACGGCAGCCGGGCGGTTCACGCTCACTGGAGGAGACCCCTCGTGATAGCTGGCTAGGAAGAAGACGATCTCGCGGTCGGCGTTCGGCGGGGCGTCCCTCATGCCGCGCACGGCGATGACCCGTCGTGCGGCCGACATGGGAAGGATACATCCGTGTCACAGGCCCCCGGCGGCGGAGACGGCCCCGGCGGGGTGGGCCCGGTCGCACCCGTCGCCCGTTCACGGGCTCTGGCGCGGAAGGGGCGGGGAGGGGTGTGATGTGCGCCGCTCCGGTACGGACGGCACCCGGCGGGCGCGGCGGCGCGGCGGTGCGTCTGCTCCCGGACCAGGGCTCGAACCTGGACGATGGGGACCAAAACCCCACATGCTGCCGATTACATCATCCGGGAACACGCCGGGCGCGGGCCTCCGCGCCGACATGACGGTCACCAAGATAGCGCCTTCGCGATGACCCTTGCCAAACCTACGGGTTCGTAGGTTACGGTTACGTAGGTATAGGTTGGGCCGTCGCGACGGACGCCCGCGCGCTCCCGGCACGCCCTGACCTCACAGACGAACAAACGACGTTTCCGATCACGAGGCAGGGACCCATGACAGCCGCACCCGAGACGCCCGCCAAGCGCACACCGATCCCCGAGTACGAGCCCGAGCCGCGCGGGCGCGCCGAGCGGTACACGGTGTTCGCCTTCGTGTTCATCCCGCTCATCGCGCTGCTCGCCGCCGTACCGTTCTTCTGGGGCTGGGGCCTGAGCCTGGTCGACATCGCCATCGCCTCGGTCTTCTACCTGATCAGCGGGCTGGGCATCACGGTCGGCTTCCACCGCCACTTCACCCACGGCTCGTTCCGCGCCAACCGCCCGCTCAAGATCGCGCTCGCGATCGCCGGCTCGATGGCCATCGAGGGCAGCGTCATCAAGTGGGTGGCCGACCACCGCCGCCACCACAAGTACGCGGACGCCGAGGGCGACCCGCACTCGCCGTGGCGGTTCGGCGACGACTGGAAGTCGGTCGCCAAGGGGCTCTACTACGCGCACATGGCGTGGATGTACCTGGACGAGAAGAAGACCTCGCCCCGCCGGTTCGCCCCGGACCTGCTCAAGGACAAGGACACCGTCCTGATCGACAAGCTGTTCGTGCCGATCGTGGTGTTCTCCCTGGGCGCCCCGGCGCTCATCGGCGGCCTGGTCACCATGTCCTGGTGGGGAGCGGTCACCGCGTTCTTCTGGGCGAGCCTGGTCCGGGTGGCTCTGCTGCACCACGTGACCTGGTCGATCAACTCCATCTGCCACACCATCGGCGAGGAGAACTTCGAGGTGCGCGACCGCTCCCGCAACGTGTGGTGGCTGGCCATCCCGTCGTTCGGCGAGTCCTGGCACAACCTGCACCACGCCGACCCGACCTGCGCCCGGCACGGCGTGCTCAAGGGCCAGATCGACATCTCGGCGCGCGTCATCTGGTTCTTCGAGAAGTTCGGCTGGGCGACCAAGGTCCGCTGGCCCGACAACGAGCGACTCGCCGCCAAGCGGGTCAGCGTCTAGGATTCTTGACCATCATGGGAGCAGCCGACAGCGAGCAGAGGGTCCGCGTGCGCCGCAAGCGCATGACGGGCGAGGAGCGTCGGCGGCAGCTGCTGGAGATCGGCCGGGAGCTGTTCGCCGAACGCGGGTTCGACGCGACCTCCGTGGAGGAGATCGCCGCACGGGCGGGCGTGTCCAAACCCGTGGTGTACGAGCACTTCGGCGGGAAGGAGGGCATCTACGCGGTCGTCGTCGACCAGGAGATGCGCACCCTGGTGGGCATGGTCTCGGAGGCCCTCACCGCCGACAGCGCCCGCAACAAGATCGAGAAGGCGGCCCTGGCCCTGCTGCGCTACGTCGAGGAGAACACGGTCGGGTTCCGGGTGCTCACCCGCGACTCGCACGTGGCCTCCGGGACGGGGAGCTTCGCCGGCCTGATCAACGACATCGCCAGCCAGGTCGAGTACATCATGGTGGACGAGTTCGCCGAGCGGGGCTACGACCCCGCGCTCGCCCCCATGTACGCCCAGGCCCTGGTGGGCATGTGGGCCCTGACCGGCCAGTGGTGGCTGGAGGTGCGCAGGCCCAAGCGCGAGGTGGTGGCGGCGCACCTGGTCAACCTGGCGTGGAACGGGCTGTCGAGCCTGGAGGCCAAGCCGAGGCTGCGGACCAGGCGGGGCCGCTAGGGCGTGTTCGGTGGATGCTCTCGAGCGTTTCGGCGCCTGCGCCGAATGCCGGGAGCGGCCGCGGGGCGATCTCTCGCAGGACGACCGGCGCGGGTCGGCCCGGGTTCGGCCGTCCGAGCGCGGGCGGCGCGGCGAGAGGAGGCCTCGCGGCCGCGACCCGGAATGATCAGCCGAACACGCCCCAGGCTCCGGGAACGCCGGTGGGGCGGGTGTGCGTCGCATACCCGCCCCACTATCTTGATGTCAAGAGATATGCTGGACCCATGCGCGATGAGGTGGATGGGCTGATCGAGGCGTGGCGCGCCGAACGGCCGGACGTGGACGTGACGCCGCTCGAGGTGCTCAGCCGGGTGTCCCGGCTCGCCCGACACCTGGACAGGGCCCGGCGGACCGTGTTCACGGAGCACTCCCTGGAGCCCTGGGAGTTCGACGTCCTGGCCGAGCTGCGCCGCTCGGGCCCGCCCTACGAGCTGAGCCCGGGCCGCCTCCTGCGCGCCACCCTGGTGACCTCCGGGACCATGACGAACCGCGTGGACCGGCTGGCCGCCGCGGGACTGGTGCGGCGCCGCCCCGACCCCGCCGACAAGCGCGGGGTGCTGGTGCGGCTGACCGACAAGGGCGCCGGGCGCATCGACGCGGCGCTGGAGTCGCTGCTGAGCTACGAGGAGACGCTCCTCGCCCCGATGCCCGCACCGGAGCGCGAGCAGCTCGCATCGTTACTGAGATGCCTCCTGGTCCCCCTCGACACCGAACCTTCCGGTCGGTAACTGTTGTTACCCGGCGGTATCCGTCCTCTCACCGGGGCCGCTCAGGGCGCGCATCCTTGGTCTTCATCTGGTTGGAGAACGACAGTGAGAATCCGGTGGAACGTCCGGTACGCCGCCCTGGTCGCGGCGTCCGCGACGGCCGTGGCGATGACCGGCTGCGCGGGCGGTGACGGAGAGGACTCCCCGGCGGGAGCCGAGGAGCGGTACTACCTCTCCCTGGGCGACTCGCTGACGGTGGGCGTGCAGCCGAGCGAGGGCGGCCCCGCCGAGACCCCCGACGGGTACACGGACATCCTCTACCGTACCCTGTACGACGCCGACTCCACGCTGCGCCACGAGCGCAGCGGCTGCGGCGGCGAGGACACCACGACGTTCATCGAGGGCGGGATCGCCCACTGCGAGGAGCAGTACGGCGGCCGCCCGCAGATCGAGGCGGCCGAGGAGTTCCTCTCCGAGCACGCGGGCCGGGTGGACCTGGTCACCGTGACCATCGGCGGCAACAACTTCACCCGCTGCGTCCGGGGCATCGACGAGGTGGGCGGTGGCGGCGGGCCCGTGGTGGACACGGAGTGCATCGACGACGGCCTGGAGCGCATCGAGACGGAGGCGCCGGTGATCGCCTCCCGGCTGCGCGCCGCGGCCGGCCCGGACACCCAGATCATCGGGATGACCTACTACAACCCGTTCCTCGCGGCGATGCTGCTCGAACCCGGCGAGAACCCCTCGGACGAGCCCTCGGAGGAGCCCTCGGACGGCACCCCGGTGGACCCCGAGGCCGGGCCGGGGCTGGGCGAGGTCGAGGGCGAGATCCCCTTCGACGCGACCTTCGCCGGGTACGCCACCGAGGTCCTGGAGACCATGAACGAGTCGCTGCGGTCGGCCTACGCCGCCGAGGACATCGAGGTCGCCGACGTGGAGGCGGCGTTCGACTCCGCCGACTTCGACGTCCCCCAGGAGGGCTCGATGCCCAACAACCTCCAGGCCATCTGCGACTACACGTGGATGTGCAACACGGACCTGGGCCCCGACATCCACACCAACAAGGCCGGGGCCACGGTCATCGCCGAGGAGTTCGCCTCCCTGGCCCGCTGACCGCCCCGCCGACGCGCGCAACGGAGGCGCCGGGACCCCGCGTCCCGGCGCCTCCGCCGTCTCCGGAACCTTTTCCAGCCATCGGCGTACATGATCCTGTACATTTGGAATCACTGGGCAGAGCTTGGAAGGGACGAGCCTTGAAGACCATGAGCTACACCGAATCCCGCGCCAACTACGCCGCCACCCTCGACGCCGTCGTGAACGACAGAGAGGAAGTAGTGATCACGAGAGCCGGACACGAACCCGTCGTCATGATGGCCCTGTCCGAGTACGAGACCCTGAAGGAGACCGCCTACCTCCTGCGCAGCCCGGAGAACGCCCGCCGCCTGGTCTCCGCCATCGAGGAGCTGGAGTCCGATCAGGGCATAGAGCGCGAGTTGGCCGAGTGAGGCTCGTCTGGTCCCAGAGCGCCTGGGAGGACTACGTCTGGTGGCAGGGGCAGGACCGCAAGATCCTCAAGCGCATCAACGCTCTCGTCAAGGACATCGAGCGCAACGGCAACGAGGGCATGGGCAAGCCCGAACCCCTGAGGCACGGCTTCCAGGGCTACTGGTCCCGCAGGATCACCGACGAGCACCGGCTGGTGTACAAGATCGCCGGCGACGAGATCCGCATCGCCGCCTGCCGCTACCACTACGGCAAGTAGAGGGTCACCGGGTGTCGCGGGCGAGGGGGCCGAAGCGGGCGGTGACGGCGCCGAGGAGGAAGTGCGCGGCCTGGTGCTCGGTCAGCGGGATGACGCCCACCGGCATGGTGACGCGGTAGGGGTGCTCGTCGTCGGGGCGGATCTCGAAATCGTCGATCAGCCCCTGCGACAACAGCAGGGTCAGCCCCTCCCGCACCTTCCCCGCCCGGTTGTCCGAAGCCCACATGACCATGCCGCCACCGTAACCGGCGGACGGGTCGGACACACCGTGTCGACCAGAATCCACGGCAAAGCATGCCCACCGTCCTTTTCCGGACATTATGGGCACGCTCGGTGACCGGCGGCCGCCGGCCCCCGGTGGCGGTCGCATCGGTAGGGTCGGAGGATGACCGGGTACGGGGAGAGGCGGGGGCGCGCGGGGGTCCTGTGGCGCTTCACCGGCTCCGGTCCCCACCGGGTGCTGCCCGACGCCGCGATGGACCTCATGTGGCACCGCGGGCGCCTCGTGGTGGCCGGGCCCGACACCGCCGCGCAGGTCGACGGATCCGCCCCGGGCGAGACGACCTGGGGTCTGCGGCTGGCCCCCGGCGCGGCGCACGCGCTGCTGGGCGTCCCCGCCCGCGAACTGGCCGACCGCCGCGTCGACCTGGCCGACCTGGTCCGCCTCCCCCCGGCCCCGGAGGCCGGGCCGGCCGAGACCCTGGAGCGGGTCTTCGCCGCTCTGTGGCGGCGCGCCGACCCCGACCCCGCGGCCCTGCGGCTGGCGGCCTCCCTGGACCGGGCGGCCCGCACCCTCGCGACCGCGGAGGCGGTCGCCCGGGAGCACGGGATGTCCGAGCGCACGCTGCGGCGCACCTGCGACCGGGTCTTCGGCTACGGCCCCAAGACCCTCATGTCGATCCACCGCCTCCAGCGCGCCCTGCGCCTGGCCCGGTCCGGGACGCCGCTGGGCGAGGCCGCCGCCACCGCCGGGTACGCCGACCAGGCGCACTTCACCCGCGAGAGCGGGCGCCTCGCGGGCCTGCCCCCGGGCGCGCTGCTGGGCCGGCGGTGACCGTTTCGTTCAAGACCCCGGCCCGCCGCGCCCGGCAGGCTGGTCCCATGGACACCGACAGGACGGCCGCCTTCATGGCCGGGCACGCCCGCCTGCTGGACCGGCGGCGCTTCGAGCACCTCATCCGCCCCACCGAGCACACCGGGCCCGCGATCCTCGCGGCCCTGGACGGGTACCGCAACCCCGACGGCGGCCACGGCCACGGCCTGGAACCCGACCTGCGCTCCCCCGAGAGCCAGCCCGGCGGCGCACTGCACGCCCTGGAGGCCGTGGCCGACGCCGCCCCCGCGACGTACGCCCGCGTCCCGGAGCTGCTGGACTGGTTGAACGCGACGACCCTGCCCGACGGCGGGCTGCCGTTCGCTCTGCCCGTCACGGACCCGGCCGCCTGTGCGCCCTTCTGGGTGTCGGCCGACCCGCACACGTCGTCCCTGCAGATCACGGCCGCGGTGGTCGCGCAGGCCCATCGGGCGGCCCGGACGGACCCGCGGATCGCGGACCACCCGTGGCTCGCGACCGCGACGGAGTACTGCCTCGGGGAGATCGCCGCCGTCGAGGAGGCGCCCTTCGCGTACGTCCTGTCGTTCTCGCTGCTGTTCCTCGACTCCGTCGCGGACACCCGCCCCGAGGCCGCCGGGCTGCTGCGCCGCCTCGCCCGGTTCGTGCCCGCCGACGGCCGCATCCCCGTGGCCGGAGGCGCACCGGGCGAGACGCTCCACCCGCTCGACTACGCCGCCGTGCCCGGCCGCCCCGTCCGGGAGCACCTGGCCGAGGAGGCCGTCGCCGCCGACCTCGACCGCCTGGAGCGGGGCCTGCTCCCCGACGGCGGGTGGGCCGTCGGCTTCGAATGCCACTCCTCCGCCTCCGCGCTGGAGTGGCGGGGGTACGCCACGGTGGCGGCGGTGGCCGCCCTGCGCGCCAACGGACGCTGACCCGCGCCGGGCGGGGTCAGTCGCCGACCAGCTCCGCCTGCTCCAGCCAGATCATCTCCAGCTCCTCCTTCTCGCCCGCCAGGGCCTTGGCCTCGGCGTCGAGCTCGGCGAGCCGGGTGTAGTCCTCGGCCGCGGCCGCCATCTGCTCGTGCAGCTCGGCCTCGCGCGCGGCGATCCTGTCCATGCGCCGTTCGACGCGCTGCATCTCCTTCTGGGCGGCGCGGCGGTCGGCCGCCGACACGGCGGGGCGCTCGGGCTCGGCGGCGGGGGCCTCTCCCCCGCCCGCGGTGGGCACCGCGGCCTCCCCCGCGGTGCCGGCCCGGCGCTCCAGGTACTCGTCCACGCCGCCGGGCAGGAACGCCAGGCCGCCGTCGCCCATGAGGGCCAGCACCCGGTCGGTGATCCGCTCCAGGAAGTACCGGTCGTGGGAGACCAGCACCAGGGAGCCGGGCCAGCCGTCGAGCAGGTCCTCCAGCTCGGTGAGGGTCTCGATGTCCAGGTCGTTGGTGGGCTCGTCCAGCAGCAGGACGTTGGGCTCGTCCATGAGCAGGCGCAGCAGCTGCAGGCGGCGCCTCTCGCCGCCGGACAGGTCGCCGATCGGGGTCCACTGGCGCTCGCCGCGGAACCCGAAGCGCTCCAGCATCTGGCTGGCGGTGTAGTCCCGCTTGCCGATGGTCACGTGCTCGCGCACGTCCATGACCGCCTGGAGCGGCCGGGCCTCGGGGTCCAGCTCGGTAACGTTCTGCGACAGGTGGGCGAGCCGGACGGTGCGCCCGGTGCGGACGTGGCCCGACTCGGGCTCCCGCTCCCGGGCGAGGATCTTGAGCAGCGTGGACTTGCCCGCGCCGTTGACCCCGACCAGGCCGACCCGGTCGCCGGGGCCGAGCTGCCAGGTGAGGTGGTCCAGCAGGGTCCGCCCCGGGACGGTCGCCGTCACGTCCTTGAGGTCGATGACGGTCTTGCCCAGACGGGAGCTGGCGAACCGGACCAGCTCGACGGTGTCGCGCACCGGCGGCTCGTCCGCGATCAGCCGGTTGGCCGCCTCGATGCGGAACTTGGGCTTGGAGGTGCGCGCGGGGGCGCCCCGGCGCAGCCAGGCCAGCTCCTTGCGCATGAGGTTCTGGCGGCGCTCCTCGGTGGCCGCGGCCTGGCGCTCGCGCTCGGCCTTGGCCAGCACGTAGGCGGCGTACCCGCCCTCGTAGCGCTCGACGGCGCCGCGTCCCACCTCCCAGGTGCGGGTGGTGACGGCGTCCAGGAACCAGCGGTCGTGGGTGACCACCACGAGCGCCTCGCGGCGGTCGCGCAGGTGCCCGGCGAGCCAGTGGATGCCCTCGATGTCGAGGTGGTTGGTGGGCTCGTCCAGGACGATGAGGTCGTGATCGCCCACCAGCAGCCGGGCCAGGCCGGCGCGGCGGCGCTCGCCGCCGGACAGCCCCGCCATGGGGGTGTCCAGGCTCCAGCCGCCGAGCAGCCCGCGCAGGATGTCGCGGGCGCGGGCGTCGCCCGCCCACTCGTGTTCGGCCCGCTCGCCCAGCACGAAGGCGCCGACGGTGGTGTCGGGGAAGTCGTCGCGCTGGTGCAGGAAGCCCACGCGCAGGCCGCGGTTGTGCACCACCCGGCCGGAGTCGGGCGGCAGGGCCCCGGACAGCACGGAGATCAGCGTGGACTTCCCGCCGCCGTTGCGGCCGACCACGCCGATGCGCTCGCCCTCGTCCACGCCCAGTGACACCGAGTCGAGGAGCACGAGGGGCCCGTAGGCCAGGGACACGTCCTGAAGGTTGACCAGATTCGTCATCGTCTCCATTGTCCCGGGTGTCGCCGGGTGCCCTGGACGGGTCCCGGACGCCGGCGGGGCTCCGACCGGGTCCTGCGGGGTCCGCCGGACCCGGGAGCGCCGGAAAAGAGGAGCCCGGGGCCGCACCACGCAAGGCCCCGGGCAGGTCGGTATCACTACATATCAGGATTTCACATGCCGCCGGGAACCGGGGTTCGCCGGAGGGCTCTCCCTACACCAGGAAGAAGTCCCGGGCGGCCCGCGCGATTCCCCGGACGTCCAGCCCGTGCGCCCGGGCGTGGTCGGCCGGGGTGCCGTAGGCGCGCAGCTCCGTGTCCCTCGGCACGCCGAGGGAGAGCTGGCGGTGCCTGCGGTCGGCCAGCGCCTCGGAGACCTCGTGCGCGGAGGTGCCCCTGAGGTAGGGCTCCACCAGCATCACGTCCGCGTTCCCGGCGGCGGCGACCAGGGCGCTGAGCCCGGCGCGGTCGAAGGGGCGCACGGTGGCGGTGTAGGCGACGGTGACGTCGAGGTCCGCGGTGGCCTCCAGGGTGCGGTCGAGCATGGGCCCGACGGCCACGACCACTCCGGCGGAGCGGGCCGAGCCCGGCCGGACCACGGCCAGGCCCCCGGACAGCGGCAGGGGGGCGCGGTTGGCGGTGCCCGACAGCCGGATGTACACCCGGTCGTCGCCGGGCAGGGCGTCGCGCAGGACGGCGCGCACCTCGTCGGCGTGGCCGGGCACGTGGACGGTCCAGCCGGGCAGGGTGTCGATCAGGGCGACGTCGCCGGGGGCCTGGTGGGTGCGGCCCTCCGCGGCGGCGTCGTAGGAGCCGCCGATGCTCACCAGGACCGCCCCGGCGTCCTGGTGCCCCAGGTCGAGCTTGATCTGCTCGAAGGGGCGCTCCACCAGGAAGGGGGCGTAGCTGTGGACGACCGGGCGCATCCCGGTGAGGGCGAGTCCGCCCGCGGTCCCGATCATGGCCTGCTCGCGGATGCCCAGGTCGATCACCCGCCCGGGGTGGCGGGCGGCGGCCCGGCGGAACATCCCGGCGGAGATGACCGCCAGGACGACCGCGAGGCGGGGGTCGTCGTCCATCGCCTCCGAGACGGCGGCGCCGAACACCTCGCGCATCTCGTTCGGTCCGTGCGTCGCGGCGTCGGCCCGGGGCGCGGTCCGCGTCGTGCTGTGGGTCATGGCCGGTCTCCTCCGGTCGGTGGCGGTGTCAGCTCGTGGGGCGGACGCGGGCGACGACGGCGAGCGGCCGGTCGCCCCAGGGGCGGGTGAACGCGGCGTGCAGGGCGTCGTGGTCGCGGCCCTGGACCTCGCGGGTGGCCCAGCCCTCCAGCTCGAAGCGGCGCGCGATCCCGCCGGGCCAGCCGTGCAGGGCCGACCCGTTGTCGACGACCACGGTGGTGAGGGAGCCGACGCCCAGCCGCCCGGCCGCTGCGATGGCCTCGTGGTTGCTGCCCTCGTCGAGTTCGCCGTCGCCGACGAGCACCACCGTGCGGGGCGCGGACCCGTCGGGGCGGCGCACGTTCCGGGCGCGCAGCCCCAGGGCGGTCCCCAGGGCGATGGGCAGGCCGTGGCCGAGCGAGCCGCTGCCGATCTCCGCGCCGGGGACGAGGACCCGGTCGGGGTGGTGTCCCAGGGCGGAGCCGAAGGCGGTCCAGCCCCGCAGCGCGGACACGTCGAGGAAGCCCTTGGCGGCCAGGACGGCGTAGAAGGCGGCGGGCCCGTGGCCCTTGGAGAGCAGGAACCGGTCGCGGGCGGGGTCGTCGGCGGTCTCGGGGGTGACGGCCAGGACGCGGTCGTAGAGGACCCAGACGACGTCGAGCGTGGAGTGCGCGGCGGCACTGTGCTTTTCGTCGCCCTCCATCAGGCCGATGAGGGCCGGCAGGTCGGCGTAGCGGGTGAGGGCTGCTGTCGTCGGCATGCCCCCAGTCTTCAATCTCAACCATGGTTGAGGTCAATGCGGGGACCCAGGGCCCTCACCCGGAAACCACAAGTGATTTACATCACACGAAGACCGTGCCGGGGACGTCCCCGTCGGCCCGCACGATCTGCTCGCACAGCCCGCTCGCCTCCAGTGAGGCCACCACCGCGGCCTCCCGCTCGGCGACCACCGACGCCTCCTCCGAGCCGCCGCCCACCAGGAACGCGCAGGTCGGACCGGAGCCGGACACCAGCGCGCCCAGCGCTCCGGCCGAGGCGCCCGTCTCGAGCGTGCGCTCCAGCTCCGGCAGCAGCGACAACGCCGCCTCCTGGAGGTCGTTGGCCAGCGCCCGGCCCAGGGCCGCGGGATCCGCGGCGGCCAGAGCGTCCCGCAGGGCCGCGCTCAACTCCGGGGCCGGCGCGTCGGGCCGCAGCCGGTCGTACTCGGCGAACACCGCGCCCGTGGACAGGCCGTGCGGGGACAGCGCGAACACCCAGCGGTACCGGCCGGGGCTGGTCATCGGCTCCAGGATCTCGCCCCGCCCCCGGCCCACCGCGGTGCCCCCCACCAGGGGGAAGGCCACGTCGCTGCCGAGCACGGCGGCCAGCCGCAGCAGGTCCTCGCGGGGCAGGCCGGTCCCCCACAGCCGGTCGCAGGCGACCAGGGCGGCCGCCGCGTCGGCGCTGCCGCCGGCCATCCCGCCCGCCACGGGGATGCGCTTCTCCAGGTGGATCCGCACCGGACGGCCGCGGCCGGTCTCCCGGCCCAGCAGGTCGGCGGCGCCCGCGGCGAGGTTGGAGGCGTCCAGTGGCACACGTGACAGGTGGGAGACCGAACCACCGTTCGCGGTCAGCTCCGCGAGGAGGGTGCCGCCACCCGGTGAGGTGCTACCGTCGGGTCGCCCACTGCGCGGTCCCGCCTCCCGGACGGTAACCTCATCGAACAGCGAGACCGCGTGGAAAACGTTGACGAGGTCGTGGAACCCGTCCTCACGTGCGGGCCCCACCGCCAGCTGGAGGTTGACCTTCGCGGGAACCCGCACGGTTACGGTGGTATCAACTGTCACGAGTCCCCAATCGTAAAGGAACCCCCCCTTGCGTGAGCACACACCCCGGCAGGGGAGCCGCTGTGTTCACCCCTGCTCCGTGAGACGAACGCGATGTTCGGGCGGAAACGGGAACCAAGGGCGCGATTCGGGGATCGTCACCATTGTCATGTCAGTCACCGCCCTTCCGCGAACCGGGCCGACGGGGTCCGCGAGTGGGAATCAGGGCACAAACACCGCTACCTTGGGGCAAGGCGGAGTTTGGACACCGTCGGGGAGGACTACTTGCCGTCGGATGGGCTCCCGAAGAACCTGGAACCGCTGGGCGCCGGAGATCCGGCCACCATCGGGCCCTATGTGCTGTCCGGGAAGCTGGGCAGCGGCGGCATGGGCACCGTCTACCTCGGCGGGCTGCCGGACCGGAACAACCAGGTAGCGATCAAGGTCATCCGCCCCGAGCTCGCCTTCGACGAGGCGACCCGGGCGCGGTTCCGCGACGAGATGGAGAACGCCCGCAAGGTCGCCTCCTTCTGCACCGCGAAGGTCCTCGACCACGGCACGTTCGAGAACCGCCCGTACATGGTGACCGAGTACATCGCGGGCACCGCGCTGGCCGAGCACATCGCCCAGAACGGCCCCCTGGACTCCTCCACCCTGCACGGGTTCGCCCTGGGCGTGGCCGCCGCGCTCGCCGCGATCCACCGCACCGGCCTGGTGCACCGCGACCTCAAGCCCGCCAACGTGCTGCTGTCGCTGTCGGGCCCGCGCGTGATCGACTTCGGCATCGCCCGGGCCATGAACACCGCCACCAACCACACCCAGACGGGCATCGTCATGGGCAGCCCGGGCTGGATGGCGCCCGAGCAGCTCCTGGAGGAGCAGGTCACCACCAAGGCGGACATCTTCGCCTGGGGGTGCCTGGTGGCGTTCGCCGGCAACGGCACCCACCCCTTCGGCAACGGCGACGCCATGACGCTGGGCAAGCGGGTGCTGTTCGCCGAGCCCCAGATCGGCAACCTCGACAGCCCCCTGGACCGGCTGGTGCTGCGGGCCCTGGACAAGGACCCCAACCGGCGGCCCACCGCCCAGGACCTGCTCCTGGAGCTGGCGGGCGGCGAGGACACCTCCAACCCCAACGACATGGTGTCGCACGCGCTGCACCAGTCGTGGCGGCCCAACCTGCCCCCACCGATGCCGCACGGTCCGCCGCAGGGCGCCCACCAGACCATGACCGGCATGCGCCACCCGGCGCCCGGCGCCTACCAGGCGCCCCCGGTCGCCCCGCCCGGCCCGCAGGCCGCCCCGCACCAGAGCGGCACGTTCGTGCGCCCGGCCCCGGGGCACCCCGGCGGCGGGCACCCGCCCCAGGGACCGCCCCCGCCCCCGCACCCGCAGGCCGGCGCCCCGGGCGGGCCGCCGCCCGCCCAGCACCCGGCCTCCACCGGCGCGGTCCCGATCGTGCCGCCCGCCGACCAGCAGGCGCCGCGCCCGGGGCCGCAGCCGTACGTTCCGCCGGTCCCGCCGCCCCCGCACCGGCCGACCGGTCCGGCCAACCGGCGCGGCATCGTGGTCATCGCCGCGGCGGCCGCCGTCCTGCTGGTCCTCGCGCTGCTGGCGGTGCTGTACGTGGTGACCAACCTCGGCGGCGACGACGCCCCGTCCGGTCAGCAGACGCAGCAGCCCGGCACCTCCGCCGCCCCCGAGGACGGCGGCGAGGGCGGACCCGGCGAGGGGGACGGGCCCGCGACCCCGGGCACCGGGGCCATGGAGGCCACCAGCGCCGACGGCCTGGCCCGTGTGAAGGTGCTCGACGTCGAGTGCGACCAGACGACCATCCCCAGCCGCGAGGTCCAGGTGCAGGCGAACGGGCACTACTGCGTGCTCGACGTGGACTTCACCAATCTGAGCGACGCGCCCGTGCTGCTGGACCACGAGGCCCAGGGGGTGCGGACCGAGCTTCAGCAGGAGGTCGTCGCGGACCGGCCCAGCCGGATCGAGGAGCAGGAGTCCCTGTGGGAGGCCGTCCAGCCGGGCGAGACGGCCACCGGGATCATGGTGTTCACGCTCCACGTCGGCGAGTACCCCGAGGCCCTGGTGTTCAGGCACGACCGTTTCGCCGAGCCCGTCGAGGTCCTCCTCAAGAGCGCCGACTGAGCGGCCCGGTACCCGCGGAACGCGAAGGGGGCCCGGCCTGACGGCCGGGCCCCCTTCGCGTGGGCGCCGGGGCGCCTACTCCCACTCGATGGTGCCCGGGGGCTTGCTGGTGACGTCGAGCGTCACCCGGTTGATCTCGCGGACCTCGTTGGTGATCCGGTTGGAGATCTTGGCCAGCACGTCGTAGGGCAGGCGCGACCAGTCGGCGGTCATCGCGTCCTCGCTGCTGACCGGGCGCAGCACCACGGGGTGGCCGTAGGTGCGGCCGTCGCCCTGGACGCCGACCGAGCGGACGTCGGCGAGCAGCACCACGGGGCACTGCCAGATCTCGCGGTCCAGCCCCGCGTGGGACAGCTCCTCGCGGGCGATGGCGTCGGCCTCGCGCAGGACGTCCAGGCGCTCGCGGGTGACCTCGCCGATGATGCGGATGCCCAGGCCGGGGCCGGGGAACGGCTGGCGCCAGACCATCTCCGGGGGCAGGCCCAGCTCCTCGCCGACCTTGCGGACCTCGTCCTTGAACAGCTCGCGCAGCGGCTCCACCAGGGTGAACTGGAGGTCGTCGGGCAGGCCGCCCACGTTGTGGTGGGACTTGATGTTGGCGGTGCCGGTGCCGCCGCCGGACTCCACCACGTCCGGGTACAGGGTGCCCTGCACCAGGAACTCGACCTCGCCGCCGGACTCGCCGCTGTCGGCGACGACCTCGCGGGCCGCCTGCTCGAAGACGCGGATGAACTCGCGGCCGATGATCTTGCGCTTCTCCTCGGGGTCGGTGACCCCGGCCAGCGCGTTCAGGAAGCGCTCCTGGGCGTCCACGACCTTGAGCCGGGCGCCGGTGACCGCCACGAAGTCCTTCTCGACCTGCTCGGCCTCGCCCTTGCGCAGCAGGCCGTGGTCGACGAACACACAGGTCAGCTGGTCGCCGACGGCGCGCTGCACCAGGGCGCCCGCCACCGCGGAGTCGACGCCGCCGCTGAGGGCGCAGATGACGCTCTTGTCGCCGATCTGCTCGCGGATCCGGGCGACCTGCTCGTCGACGATGTTCAGCATCGTCCAGGTGGGGCGGCAGCCCGCGCCCTCGTACAGGAAGCGGCGCAGTACCTCCTGGCCGTGCTCGCTGTGCAGGACCTCGGGGTGGAACTGGACGCCGAAGAGGCGGCGGTCGGTGTCCTCGAACGCGGCCACCGGGGCGCCCGCGGTGGTGGCGACGGCGCGGAAGCCGGCGGGGGCCTCGATCACCGAGTCGCCGTGGGACATCCACACCGGCTGCTCGGCGGGCAGCCCGGTGAACAGCAGGGAGTCCCCCGCGGTCACGGTGAGCTCGGTGCGGCCGAACTCGCTCAGGTCGGTCCTGTCGACCGTCCCCCCCAGGGCGCGGGTCATGGCCTGGAAGCCGTAGCAGATACCGAAGGTCGGGACGCCGGTCTCGAAGAGCTCGGCCCCGACGTGGGGCGCCCCCTCGGCGTACACCGAGGAGGGGCCGCCGGAGAGGATGATCGCCTTCGGCTTCTTGGCGAGCATCTCCTCCACGGGCATGGTCGAGGGCACGATCTCGCTGTGCACGTGAGCTTCGCGCACCCGCCGGGCGATCAGCTGCGCGTACTGCGCGCCGAAGTCCACGACGAGGACGGTGTCGAACGTGCTGTCAGCACCAACGGACACGACGGAGGACCTTCCGCAGGAGTTCAGGGATACGCCCAGTCTAGGGCGTACCCCGTGCTCAGCGGGTCCCGGCGGGTGTGCGGTCGGGCTCAGCCCGCGAACCCCCGCGGGTTGGCCGACTGCCAGCGCCAGGCGTCGGCGCAGGCCTCGTCCAGGTCGCGGTCGGCCTTCCAGCCCAGGTCGCGGGCGGCGGCGGAGGGGTCGGCGGAGCAGACGGCGATGTCGCCGGGGCGGCGCGGGACCACCTTGTAGGGCAGGGAGCGGCCCACGGCCCGCTCGAACGCGTGCAGGCACTCCATGACCGAGTACCCCTTGCCGCTGCCGAGGTTGTAGACCCGGTGGCCGGGGGCGTCGGCCAGGTGGTGCAGGGCGGCCAGGTGCCCGCGGGCCAGGTCGACGACGTGCAGGTAGTCGCGGACGCCGGTGCCGTCGGCGGTGTCGTAGTCGTCGCCGAACACCTGGAGGAACTCGCGGCGGCCCGCGGCGACCTGGGCGATGTAGGGCAGCAGGTTGTTGGGGACGCCCTGCGGGTCCTCGCCGATCAGGCCGCTGGGGTGGGCCCCGACGGGGTTGAAGTAGCGCAGGGACACGATGTGCCAGCGCGGGTCGGCGGCGGCCAGGTCCCCCAGGATGCGCTCGCCGAACAGCTTGGTGGCGCCGTAGGGGTTGGTGGCGCTGAGCGGGGCGTCCTCGGGGATGGGCACCGTCTCGGGGTCGCCGTAGACCGTGGCCGAGGAGCTGAAGACCAGGTTGCGGACGCCCCGGGCGTCCATGGCCTCGACCAGGGAGAGGAGGGCGTCGAGGTTGTTGCGGTAGTAGCGCAGGGGCTGGGCGACGGACTCCCCGACGGCCTTGAGGCCGGCCGTGTGGACGACGGCGTCGATGCCGTGCTCGGCCAGGACGCGGTCGACGGTCTCCCGGTCGGCGCAGTCGCCGGTCACCAGCACGGGCGCGTGTCCGGTGATCTGCTCGACCCGGCGCAGGGACTCGGCGTGGCTGTTCACCAGGTTGTCCAGGACGACGACCCGGTGGCCGGCCTCCAGGAGTTCGACCGCGGTGTGCGAGCCGATGTACCCGGCGCCTCCGGTGAGCAGTACGTTCATGCTTGTGCTTCCTTGGGTGGAGTGGACCCGCTGTACGGCGGGCGCTCCCCAGCATAGGCGTCCCGCTGGTGCGGCCCCGTGGGCGCGCCGCTCCGGCGGGCCCGACCAGAGGTCTCCGGCCCCGCCCTTCGGCGGTGCCGCCGCGGCCGGTACCGCCTTTCGGACGTCCCGATCTCATGCCGGGGCATGAGGCCCCGCGGCCCGCGCGTTCCTATCGTGGAGGAATGCCCGACCTGCTCCCACGCTCCCTCCTGGACGGCGCGACCCTGTGGGCCCGGCGCCACGTGCTCGCCGTGGACGCGTTCTGGGCGGCGGCCTGGTTCGGGCTGGCGGCCCTCTCCCTGCCGGAGACCGGCCCCCACGGCACCGGACCGTGGGCCTACCTCGGTACGGCCGCCGCGTGCTGTGCCGCCCTGGCCCTGCGCCGCGTCCGCCCGCTCCCGGCCATGGCGGCCCTGGCCGTGCTGCTGGCGTGCCACATCCTGTGGCTGGACCACCTCACGTCCATGGTGGCGATCAGCGCGCTGGTCGCGGCCTACACGGTGCAGGCCGAACTCCCCCTCCCGTGGCGCGCCGTCGGCTTCGTCCTGCTGTTGGCCGGCGCGGCGTGGGCGGTCTTCGACATCCCGGCGGAGGACCTCTCGGCGGACCCCGCCCTGCGCCTCAACAGCGTCGGCTCGGCGTGGACGGCCGTCGCGCTGTTCTCCCTGCTCGGCGCGTTCCGCAGGCGCAACCGCGAGGAGTTCGCCCGTGTCGTCGAACACGCCCGCCTGCTGGAGGACCGGCGGGCCCAGGAGGTGCGCCTGGCCGCGTTGGACGAGCGGACCCGGATCGCCCGCGAGGTGCACGACGTCCTCGCGCACTCGCTGAACGTCATCGTCGCCCAGGCCGACGGGGGCCGTTACGCCGCGGAGGCCGCCCCCGAACGCGCGGTGACCGCCCTGGCCACCATCTCCCAGGTGGGCCGCGAGTCGGCCGGGGAGCTGCACCGGCTGCTGGGCGTCCTGCGCGACGGAGAGGGCCGCGGGGCGGCCCCGGCGCCCGGGGTGGGGGACCTGCCCGGCCTGGTCGAGGAGTACCGCCGCGCCGGCCTGCGGATCGGCCTGACCCGGCACGGGTCCCCTCCCGCACCGGGCGACGGCGACGGTGCCGCGGACGACCCGCCCCTGCCGGCGACCGCGTCCCTGACGATCTACCGCATCGTGCAGGAGTCCCTCGCCAACGCGCTGAAGCACGCGGGCTCCCCGGCCGTCCGGGTCGGGTTCACCTGGTCGCCCGGGCGGGTCGAGATCGTCGTGGTCAACCCCGTCCGCGATCCGGTGCCCGCAGCCCCCTCCCCGGACGGAGCGCCCCCGGAGGGCGTTCGGCGCGGCCCCGGGCACGGCCTGATCGGCATGCGCGAGCGCGTCGGCCTGCACGGCGGCGTCCTGGAGGCCGGTGCCGACGCCGCGACCCGCGCCTGGCGGGTGCGCGCGGTGGTCCCCTGGGGGAACGCGTGATCCGCGTGGGCCTGGCCGACGACCAGGTGCTGTTCACGGCGGGCATGGCGATGGTCGTCGACTCCCAGCCGGACATGGCCGTCGCCTGGGAGGCCGCCGACGGAGCGCAGGCCGTCGCCCGGCAGCGGGACGACCCCGTCGACGTGCTGCTCATGGACGTCCAGATGCCCGGCACGGACGGGCTGAGCGCCACCCGCTCCCTCGTGTCCTCGGGCGCGGGGTGCCGCATCGTCATCCTCACCACCTTCGACACCGACGAGTACGTGGTCGAGGGCGTCGAGGCCGGGGCCGCGGGCTTCCTGCTCAAGAACACCCCGCCGGAGGAGCTGCTGGCGGCGGTGCGGACGGTGCACGGCGGCGACTCGGTCGTCTCGGCCAGCGCCACGCGGAGGCTGCTCCGGCACGTGCGCCCGCTGCTCGGCGGCCCCTCCGCCCCCGCGGCCCGGCCGGACCGGGGCACCCGCCGCGCCGTCGACTCCCTGACCCCGCGCGAGCAGGAGGTCCTCGTCGCCATGGCGCTCGGGTACACGAACACCGAGATCTGCGAGCGCCTCGTGCTGTCCATGCCCACCGTGAAGACCCACGTCGGCCAGGTGCTGGCCAAAACCGGCTCCCGCGACCGCGTCCAGGCGGTGCTGTTCGCGTTCCGCGCCGGGCTGGTCGACCGCGGGGACCTGCTCCGGGAGGCGTGAGCGGGGCCCGCGGCGACCGTGCCCGCCGGAGGGGCCCGCCCCTCCACCCGGGGTGGGAGCGCGCACTTCATCCCCCGGCACGATGGCCTCCCCGGGTGCCGTGCCGGAGGCTCCTCGTCGAAAGGAGCCGCATGGACGACATCATCACCACCCACCGCCTGACGAAGACCTACGGTTCGCGCACGGTCGTCGACGACCTCGACCTGCGGGTGCCGCAGGGCTGTGTGTACGGCTTCCTGGGCCCCAACGGCTCGGGCAAGTCCACCACCATGAAGATGCTGCTGTCCCTGGCCCGGCCCAGCCGCGGCGAGATCACCGTCCTCGGACGGCCGATGAACCGGACCACCCGCGCCGGCATCCTGCGGGAGGTCGGCTCGCTCATCGAGGCGCCTCCCGGGTACGGCCACCTGACCGGGCGGGAGAACATGGAGATCGTCCGGCGGATGCTCGGACTGACCGGGGGGCAGGTCTCCCGGGCGGTCGCCACCGTGCGCCTCCAGGGGCACATGGACAAGCCGGTCCGCGAGTATTCACTGGGGATGAAGCAGCGCCTGGGCATCGCGATGGCCCTGGCCCGGGAGCCGCGCCTGCTCGTCCTGGACGAGCCCACCAACGGCCTGGACCCCGCCGGCATCGAGGAGATCCGCGAACTGCTGGTGTCGCTGGCGGGGAACGGCGTCACGGTCATGGTCTCCAGCCACCTGCTGGACGAGATCGACAGGATGGCGTCGGTCCTGGGCATCCTCAGTCGGGGGAGGCTGATCTTCCAGGGCACCCGGGCCGAGCTGTTCGCCCGCAGCACCCCGGACCTGCTCGTCGACACCCCCGAGCCCGAACGGGCCCTGGCCCTGGGCATCCCCGCCGTGCGCACAGAGGGGGGTCTGCGCCTGTCCGGTTTCGGGGACGAGGACACGGCCGCGCTCGTGCGGCGGCTCGTCGGGGGCGACGTGCCGATCCACGGGGTGCGGCGGGTCCGCCGGTCCCTGGAGGAGGTCTTCATGGACCTCACCGGCCGTGAGGGGCTGCTGTGATACCGACGGTGGTCGAACTCGAGATACGCAAGGCGCGCAGGCTCCGGGTCCTTCTGGTCTGCTCGGCCATGGTGGCCGCCGTCGTCGCCCTGAGCTGCGCGAACCTCATGTCGGACTCCGCTCGGGAGGGTTTCGGCGACCCGTCCGCCCAGCCGTGGGAGAGCCTGCTCATGAGCTACGTCATGGTCTCGGCCATGACCTCCCCCCTCCTCGTGGCGGTGCTGGCCAGCAGGCAGGTGGACATCGAGCACCAGGGGCGGGGCTGGACCCTGGCGCAGGTGTCCGGGTTCCGCCCGGGGCGGCTGTGCCGGGCCAAGGCCGCGGTGCTGGGGCTGCTGCTGGCGGTCGCGGTGGCCGTCCAGACCGCCCTGGTCCTCGCCGCCGGCCTGGCCGCCGGGATCACCGTGCCGCCGTCCCCCGGCATGTGGGCCGGATACGCGGTCGGCCTGCTCCTGGTGGACCTGGCGCTGCTGTGCCTGCACGTGTGGCTGGCCGCCCGTGTGGAGAACCAGCTGGTCGGGATGGGCGTCGGGCTGCTCGGCGCGTTCTGCGGGGTGTTCTCCCTGCTGATGCCGCCGGCCCTGGCCCGGAGCCTGCCCTGGGGGTACTACGCGGTCGTCTCCCCGCTGGGGATGGACGACGGGGGCTTCGTCCCGGTGACCCCCGGGTACGGCTGGCTGGCCGTGTTCCTGGTGGTCGTGGCCGTCCTGTTCGGCGCGGCCACCCGCCGCTTCGACCGGACGGAGGTGTGAGGGGATGGTCCTCGCCGAACTCGCCAAGCTGCGCCGCTCGGCCCTGTGGATCACGGCCGTGGTGCTGCCCCTGCTCGCGGTCGTCACCGGGACCGTGAACTACGGCGCCAACGTGGAGGCGCTGTCCTCCGGATGGGCGTCCTACTGGTCGCAGGTCGTGATCTTCTACGGCATGCTGTTCATGTCGATGGGGATCGCCGTGACGGCGTCGGCCGCCTGGCGCATGGAGCACCGCGGCCACAACTGGAACCTGCTGATGGCCGCGCCCGTGCGGGCCTCCGCGGTCTTCGGCGCCAAACTCGCCTCCCTCGCCCTGGTCGTCGTGGTCATGCAGCTCGTCCTGTTCGGGCTGATGACCCTGAGCGGGAAGCTCGTCCTGGGGCTGGACGGCCCGCCGCCCTGGCACAGCGCGGCCGCGACGCTGCTGGGCGCGGTCGCCGCCCTGCCGGTCGTCGCACTGCAGTCCCTGCTGTCGATGCTGGTCCGCTCCTTCGCCGCGCCCGTGGCCCTCGGGCTCCTGGGCTGCGTCGCCGGTGTCGGCGTGCTCTACTCCGGGGCGGGCGGGGCGGTCCCGTACCTGGTCCCCCAGGCCCTGGTCGGCAACGCGCTCAGCCTCGGCAGCACGGCCGTCGCCGACGCCGGGGCCCTGGACCCGCCGACGGTGCTCCCCCTCGTGTTCGCGGCGGTCGCGGGCACCCTCGTCCTGTGGGCCCTGGCCGCGGTGGTGCTGGCCCGCAGGGACGTGCGCTGAGGTCCCCGCGGAGGGACACGGTGCGCCCCGGCCGGTTCCCGGCCGGGGCGCACCGTGCGAGGGGCCGGGTCAGGAGCGGCCCGGCGGGGTGGAGCGGCGGGTGTCCAGCCACAGCACCTGCGGGTCGTGGTCGCTGACCTGGTCGTGGAACTCGGAGTTGATCCGCGCGATGCCGTAGTCCACGCGGCCGGCGATCTCCCGGTTGACCAGGATGTGGTCCAGGGCCTGGGAGTTGCCGTCGAACACGTAGTTGTAGCGCTCCGGGGCGGGCAGGTCCGTCATCGGGTTGTACAGCGGCCCGTCGCCGGTGAGGATCTCCAGGGTCCGGGAGAACTGGAAGTCGTTGAGGTCCCCCATGACCACCAGGTTGGCGTCCGGATCCACGGCCAGCAGCTCGTCGGCGAAGCCGGCCACCAGCTCCGCCTGGGCGTTGCGCTGCTGCTCGCTGGTGCGGACCGGCGGCTGCACGACACCGTGCAGCGCCTGGTCGCCGCCCTTGGAGTTGAAGTGGTTGGTCACCACGTAGATGTCCCGGTTGAGGGCGCGGAAGTGGCCGACCAGCGGCTTGCGGCTGTCGTCCCAGGCCGGGTCCGCGGGCTCGATGCGGCCCGGGGAGACCGACAGCTCGGCGCCGCGGGAGCCCCGGACGACCTCGACGGCGGTGGTGGCGTCGCCGCCGGGGCGGTCCACGAACTGCACGCGGGCCGGGTCGAAGAGGAAGGCGTTGCGGATGTTGCCGCCGGGCGCTCCGCCGTCCTGCTTGTCCTCGGGGCTGATCTGCCGCCACTCGTAGGCCGGCCCGCCCTGCGCCTCGATCGCGGCGGTGAGCCGGTCCAGGGTGACGCCGGCGTCGACGGTCCCGTCGTCCACCTCGCCGTTGTCGTCCTGGATCTCCTCCAGGCCGATGATGTCGGGCGCGTCGAGGTACTCGACGATGCCGGTGGCCAGCGCGTCGTACTCGGCCTGATCGTCCTGGCCGCCGAGGTTCTCGACGTTGTAGGTGGCGATGGAGACCTCGTACCGTTCGGTGCCGCGGACGGGGGTGCGCTCCAGGCCGCCGGGCACGTGCTCGCCCAGGGTGGTGGCGCGCACGAGGTAGCCGCCGAAGCGGCTGTAGTACACCGGCCCCTCGGTCACCCCGGCGAGGGTGTCGCCCACGTCGACCCGGGGGAACGGGTGGACGTCGCGGTCGAGCAGGGACTCGACCTTGACCCGTCCCGCGTTGGGGTCGTCGTAGGAGCCGTAGGCCACGCCGCCGTTGGCGGTGCGGTTGTGCCCGGGCTCCACGGCGACCCAGAAGGCGTGGTAGGGGTCGGTGGGGGCGATGACGGGGGCGTCCTCGAACCGGACCATCATGTGCTCGTGGGCGGCCCAGAAGTCCAGGGCGTAGGTGTCGGGCGCCAGCTCCAGGCCGGAGATGTCGCCGCCGTGGTCGGGGGCGTACTCGGCGGGGATCACCCCGGCCTCCAGGACCACCGACTCCGGAATGGCGTTGCCGGTGGACAGGACCGTCCACTGCGCCCGGTCGAGCTGGGTGATGGTCTGTGTGCCGGAGGCGGGCCGGTACTCGTCGACCCGGCCGGAGACCAGGACCTCGTCGCCGGGTGCGACGCCGGGCGCGGTGGAGCCGGTGAAGACGAACAGGCCCTCGCTGGTGCGCGGGTCGCCGTCGCCCTCGGGGTCCTGGAACCAGAAGCCCTGCGCGCTGCCGAAGGCGTTGACGGCGGTGACCACGCCGGGTACCCCGGACACGGTGTCCCCGGCGTGCGGGGAGACGCGGGTGACGCCCTGGATGTCGTGGATGCGCAGGTCACCGGGCTCGCCGGGGCCGCCGGGCTCCCCCGGACCCTCGCCGGGGCCCTCTCCGGCCGCGTTCACGGGCGTGGGCCCGCCCGCGGTGAAGTCGGCTGCGTTGTCGCCGGTGTCGGCGAGGTCGTCGCCGCGGGCGGCCGCAGTGGTGTTGGAGAGCCGGGGGGCGGACTCCCCCTCGCGGACCTCGGCTCCGCCGTAGCCGACGATGTCGACGACGGACCCGTCCGCGGCGCAGTCGGCTGCGGTGCGGCACTCGACGGGCTCGGTACCGGAGACGAGCAGGACGGTGCCCGCCGTGGCCGACATGTTGGTCGATCCGGCGGCGTCCGGGGCGGGGAGGTCGACCTCTCCCCCGGTACCCGCGGCCTGGCGGACCAGGTAGCGGCCCCCGGCGGGGATCTCCCCCGCCAGCGGGGTGACCTGCACGTTGGTGGTCGGCTTCGGCGAGGCCGGGAGGTACTGGACGCTCCAGCCGTCGACGGTGACCGGGGCGCCCGCGGCGTTGCCCAGCTCGACGAAGTCGTGGCGCAGCGTCGCTCCGCTGTTGCCGCCGCCTCCGTAGACCTCCGCGATCACCGGGGTGCCGGTGTCGGCGGCGGCAGGGACCGGGCCCAGGGCCGCGGCCAGCAGCACCGCCGCGGCGGCGGCGGACGTCGGCGCGATCAGGCGCCGTGGTCGGGTGGGGGACACGTTCTCTCCGGGGGTACTGGGGAGCAGGGGCGGGGACATCATGTCCCTTTCCCGTGTCCGTTGGTAGGAGGCGACATGAAAAGAAGGCGAAGCGGCCCCGGGTTGGTGTGATCCGCCCGGTCCCGCCCCGCCCTCGCTTCGTACGATCCGACCAAAAGCCCCGCGTCCTACAGGCGCGGGTCGACCGGTTCGGTCTCCAGCGCCAGGGCCGCGAACACCGGTTCGTGGACCCGCCACAGCGGCTCGCGGCGGGCGTGCCGGGCCAGGGCCTCCAGCCCCAGCTTGTGCTCGCGCATGGCCAGCCCGAGCTTGCCGCCCAGCTTCCGGTCCTTGAGGACCTCCAGGCGGTCGGGGTCGGTGTAGTCGTGGCCGTAGATGATCCGCAGGTACTCGGGGCCGCGCACCTTCAGGCCGGGCTGGGTCAGCCCCTTGGCGCCCGTGGCGCGGGCGCCCTGGAGCGGCTTGACGACCATGCCCTCGCCCCCGGCGTCCACCATCTCCTGCCACCAGGCGGCGGCCGAGGCGCAGGCGGCCGGGTCGGTGGTGTCCACCACCCGGTAGCGGGTGGAACGCACCAGCGGGTCCGCCTCGGCCAGCCGCTCCGCGGTGGCCATGTGCCACAGGTGGTCGGCGTCGGAGTACTCGCGGCCCTCGGAGGCCAGCACCGCGAAGGGCGCGAACCGGAGCCCGGCGACGCCGTCGGTGTCCCAGGAGTAGCGCCGGTACACCCGGCTGAACTCCTCCATCTGCTCCGTGCTCCGCGCGACCCGGTCCACCAGGCGGCCCACGTCCAGGCCGCGCTCGGCGGCCGCGGCCAGCGCCGCGCCCGCGGCGGGCAGGGCGGCGCGGGCGGCCGCGCCCACCGAGGCGTACTGGTCGCGGATGAGCGTGCGGGCCTTGGCCGACCAGGGCAGCAGCTCCCCGTCCAGGGCGACCCAGTCGGTGCCCAGGCGGTCCCACAGGCCGGCCCCGGTGACGGCGGCGCGCAGCCGGTCCACCACCTCGCCGCGCAGCACGGGGTCGGCGAAGAACGGCCGCCCGGTGCGGGTGTACACCGTGCCCAGGGCGCCCGGGGCGAACCGCCGTTCGGCGGCCGCCTCGTCGCGGCACAGCACGGCGACGGCGCGCGAGCCCATGTGCTTCTCCTCGCACACGACCTGCCCGACACCGGCGGCGCGGTACCAGGCGAACGCCTCGTCGGGGTGCTCCAGGTACCCGGGGGCCGCGGCGGTGGGCGCCGGCGCCATGGTCGGCGGCAGGTACAGCAGCCACCGCGGGTCGACGGAGAACCGGCTCATCACCTCCAGCGCACCCAGGGTGGACGCGCCGTTGGCGCGGACGGTCCCGAACTCCGTCTCGACGATCAGGCCGGGGTGGTGGTCGCCGACGCCCACATCGGTGATGTCCACCAGCGTGTCGGAGCGCTCCCCGCCCTCCGCGCCCGCCGGGGCCTCGCCGCCCAGCGGCCGGACCGGCTCGTACCAGGTCCGGCGCGCGTCGACGTCGACGATCTCGCGCTCGGGGTAGCGCAGCGCGGTCAGCTTCCCGCCGAACACGCAGCCGGTGTCCAGGCACAGGGTGTTGTTGACCCACTCGGCCTTGAGCACGGGGGTGTGGCCGTACACGACGGCCGCCCTGCCCCGGTAGTCGCGGGCCCAGGGCAGGCGCACCGGCAGCCCGTACTCGTCGGTCTCGCCGGTGGTGTCGCCGTACAGGGCGAAGGAGCGCACCCGGCCGGAGGCGCGGCCGTGGTAGGCCTCCTTGAGCCCGGCGTGGGCGACCACCAGCCTCCCCCCGTCGAGGACCAGGTGGCTGACCAGGCCGTCGCAGAAGTCGAGGACCTCCCTGCGGAACTCCTCGCTCTCCCTTCCCAGCTGCTCCAGGGACTCGGCGAGCCCGTGGGTGGTGGTGACCTTGACGCCGCGCAGCGCCCGGATGAGCTTGTTCTCGTGGTTGCCCGGCACGCAGAGGGCGTCGCCGTCGCGGACCATGCCCATGGCCAGGCGCAGCACACCCGGGGTGTCGGGGCCCCGGTCCACGAGGTCGCCGACGAACACCGCGGTGCGGCCCTGCGGGTGGCGGGCGCCGACGGCCCTGCCCCGGTCGTCCCGGGTGATCCCGTAGCCCAGGGACGTGAGCAGCTCCTCCAGCTCCTCCCGGCAGCCGTGGACGTCGCCGATGATGTCGAAGGGGCCGGTGAGCTCGCGCTTGTCCGGCCAGGCGCGCTCGCGCTCGATGACGGCGGCGTCGATCTCCTCGACGCCCTTGAGGACGTGGACCTTGCGGAACCCCTCCTTGCGCAGGTACTTGAGGCTGCGGCGCAGGTCGCGGCGCTGACGGGGGATGACGTGGTCGCCGAAGTCCCGGTCGGGCCGGGTCCGGTTGCGCTCCTTGGCCAGGGCCTCGGGCACGTCGAGGACGATCGCCGTGGACAGCACGTTGTTGGCCTTGGCCACGGCCAGGAGTTCGGCGCGGGCCTTGGACTGCACGTTGGTGGCGTCCACCACGGTGAGCAGGCCGCGGCGCAGCCGGATGTCCAGGACGGTGTGCAGCAGGGAGAAGGCGTCGGCGGTGGCGCCCTGGTCGTTCTCGTCGTCGCTGACCAGCCCGCGGCAGAAGTCGGAGGAGATGACCTCGGTGGGCTTGAAGTGGCGGGCGGCGAAGGTGGACTTGCCCGAGCCGGACACGCCGACCAGCACGACGAGTCCCATGGCGGGCACGCCCAGGACGCGGGGGGCGGTGTCCGGGGCGGTCTCATCGGTGTTCATCGGGTGAACACTCCCATCTGGGTCGGGGAGCCGGTGGCGGGGTCCTGCGGACCCACGGGCAGGTAGCGGACGGTGTAGCCGTTGCGTTCGGCGACGGCGTCCGCCCACAGGGTGAACTCGGCGCGGGTCCACTCGAAGCGGTGGTCCCGGTGGCGGAACGCGCCGTCGGCCAGGCCCTCGTAGTGGACGTTGTACTCGGCGTTGGGGGTGGTGACCACGACGACGCGGGGGTGCGCGGCGGAGAAGACGCTCTCCTCCAGCGCCGGCAGCCGCTCAGGGTCGATGTGCTCGACGACCTCCATCAGCACGACGGCGTCGTGCCCGGCGAAGCGGGCGTCCCGGTAGACGGCCGAGCCGATGAGCAGCTCGGGCCGGGGCGGGCGCCCGCCCTGCTCCCGGAGGCCCACGGTGTCGGCGAACAGGTCGCGGTGGCGTCCGCGGCCGTTCGGGGCGCAGCCCCGGCAGGTCTTGCGGTGGGCCATCTGGAGGGTGACGGCGTCCACGTCCACACCGGTGATCCGCTCCAGGGTCGGGTCGGCGACCAGCTTCGCCAGCAGGGCGCCGGGGCCGCAGCCCAGGTCCAGGACGCTGGAGGCGTTCTCGGCGCGCAGCACGGCCAGGACCGCCCCGGCGCGCTGCTCGGCCAGCGAGGGCGGGCGCTCCTCCCCCGCCCGGGCCGGCGCGGGCGCCGCGGGGGCCTCCTCCAGGGCCGGGTCGGCCTCCTCCTCCGGGAGGTCGTCGGCCTCGGCCAGCCGGGCCAGGGCGGTGCGCACGTAGGCGTTGCGCCGGTTGAGGTAGCGGCGGGTGATCCAGGCGCGCTCGGGGTGGCGGGCCAGCCAGGGGGACCGGGCCTGCGGGTCCTCCTCGGTGGTCTGCTCCTCGGCGTCGGTGACGCGCAGCCCCCCGGCGCGCAGCAGCTTGTCGATCTCGCCGCGGTCCACCCAGTAGTGCTTGCTCCCGTCCATGGCGGGCAGCAGGACGTACAGGTGGCTCAGCGCCTCGGACAGCACCTGCTCGCCGGACAGGGTCAGCGACAGGTAGTGGGAGTCGCCCCAGCCGGGCAGGCCGGGGTCGAGCGGCACGGGCTCGGCGGCCACCCGCCAGCCCAGGGGCTCGAACAGGGCGCGCGCCTTGTCGGCGCCGGCCCGGCAGGGCACCGCGGGCAGGTGGAGTTCGAGGGGCAGCGGGGCGGCGGCCAGTTCCGGCCGGGCCTCGCAGGCGCCCTTGAGCGCGGAGCGGAACACCCGGCCCAGCGCCACCGTGAACAGCGAGGAGGTGGCGAAGGGGCGGTCGTTCACGTACTGGGCCAGGGCGAAGTCGGGTGTGCTGACGGAGGTGCGGGCCCGCAGCAGCGCCTGGGGGTCGACCTCCAGGAGCAGGGCGGCCGTGCAGCGCTGCTCCGTGGCCTCGGGGTAGAAGACATGGGCGGTCCCGAAGGACTGCTCGAAGCTCTGCGCCCGCTCCGGGTTCTTGTGGAGCAGGAATCCGAGGTCCGTGGCCGGGGCCGCCGGGGTCGCGGTGGTGGTGATCGTCAGTAGCACCCGTGCATTGTGTCCCGCTGGTCAGTCCGTTGGCGAGGACTTTTCGGGCGCGTTCCGGGTCCTCTCACCCGGCTCCGGGCGGGGGCCGGTGGCCGCCTGGGCGCACGCCGAGCTCCTCCATGGCCCGGGCGACCTGCGTCCGGGCATCGCCGAAGAACCCCCAGGGGACCTCGCAGTACAGGTTGCCGACGGCGGTCAGGTGCCAGCGGGCGGCCTCGGTCATCCCGGCCCGGTGGAACGCCCACCCGAACAGGTGGTGGGCCTGCACGTCGCGCGGGTGCGGGACGGCACTCCCGGCCCAGGCGCGGGCCAGCCCGAACAGCTCCTCCACCGCCTCCCCGTACAGGCGCCCCATCGCCTGACCCGCCACGAAGTCGAACACTCCCTCGGCCCTGAGCCGCTTGTGCTCGGCGCGCAGGAACTCGGCGTGGGCCAGGGCCAGGACGGCGGGCAGCGGGTCGCCCCCGGGCGCGGTGTCGGCGGCGGACCCGGCGAACGCGAACATCTCCTCGGCCGAGCCGCCGCGCGCCGGGGACAGCACGCGCACCCGGCCCGCGTGGGCGGCGAACAGGTGCGGGTCCCGGCTCCGCAGCTCGTCCCACAGCCGGTCCTTCTCCTCGCGGTCGGCCCCCGCGCCCATGGCGACGGTCTGGAGCGCGACCCAGGGCGCGGCGTCGTCGGGCCGCAGGTCGGCGGCGGCCTCCAGCGCCCGGCGGGCGTCGTCCAGCGCGGCCTCGGCGGCCTTGCGCTCGGCGGCCCCGCCGGAGGCGCGCAGGGCGTGGGCGATCAGGGCGTTGCCCAGCCACAGCATCAGGTCGGCCCGGTCGGCGGTGTCCAGGAGGTCGCCCAGGTCGTCGATCCGGTCGGCGGCGGCCCGGCCCAGCACCTCGGCGGTGGCGGTGCGGGTCTCGGCGTCCTCCCGGCTCTCGGCGAGCAGCGGCAGGGCGGCGGCGAGGCCGCCCTCGGCGACCTCCTCGGCCGCGGCCCGGAGCATGGGGTCGGTGCCCAGGGCCGCCGAGGCCAGCAGGTGCTCGACCGGGGATCCGTGGGCCGGCTTCGGGTCGCGGGGGTTCCATCGCCACATGCCGCCGAGGGTAGCGGGCCCGCCGCACCCGCGCGGACGGAGCGCGGGTGCGGCGGGCGCCGCGGCCGTCGGGGCGCGGGGGCCTCCCGCACCGGGCGCGGGGGATACGGCGGAGGGGTGGGGCCGGGCCCCGGGGCGCGGGAGGAACGCGGCCCCCGGAGCGCTGTGGCCCACACCACTCCGCTGTCGAAAACGTAGCCGCGATCCCGGCGGAATCCGGTGTCCTCCACCGGCATTTGAGGTTTCTCTGAGGTTTCGCGCATCTTGCTATCGTTTCGGCATGTCGCGGCCCACCCTCGGCCTCCTGTGGCCCCTCACCGCCGCCGTCCTCGTGCTCGCCGTGTCCGCGCCGCTGCTCACACGGTCCGCGGCGGTGGAACCGGCGCCCCTGCACCTGAGCCTGGGGACCGGCGACGACGGCGGCGTCTACCACGCGTACGGTGCGGCCCTGGCCGGGATCGCCTCCTCCCGGACGGAGAACGTCCGGATCACGGCGTTGGCCACCGCGGCCAGCGTGGAGAACAACCGGCTGGTGGCCGAAGGCGGCGTGGACGCCGCCTTCACCCTGGCCGACGTGGCAGCCCTCGCGGTGGCCGGGGAACCGCCGTTCGAGGAGCCGCTGCCGATCGCCGCGGTCGCCCGCCTCTACGACAACCACACCCACGTGGTCGTGCGCGCGGACTCCCCCTACCAGGACCTGGACGACCTGGCCGGGGGCGTGGTCTCGGTCGGGGCGCGGGGGTCGGGCACCGAGATGATGGCCGAGAGGCTGCTGGACCTGGTGGGCCTGGGCGGGATCCGGGGCCGCCGGGAGGGCCGGGGCGTGCACCGCATGTGGCTGTCCATCGAGGAGTCGGCGGCGGCGCTGGAGCGGGGCGAGATCGACGCCTTCTTCTGGTCCGGCGGCCTGCCCACCGGGGCCGTGGCGGACCTGGCCGAACGCCGCCCGGTACGGCTCCTGGACCTGTCCGGGCACGTGGCGGCGCTGAGCGAGGAGTACGGCGCCTACTTCTCCGAGCTGCCGGTGCCGGCCGACACCTATCCGGGGGTCCCGGCGGTCCGCACCATCGGGGTGCCGAGCCTGCTGGTCGTCAACGCGGACATGCCGTACGCCCACGCGGAGGAGCTGACCCGCCTGCTCTTCACCTCCCGGGCGAGGCTGGCCGAGATCCACCCGGTGGCGTTGCAGCTGCACCCCCGGTCGGCGATCTCCACCCTGCCGGTGCCCCTGCACCCGGGGGCCGCCGACTACTACCGGGAGGTCAAGTACGCACAGGACCGCCGGCCGGAGCCCGCCCCGACCCCGTGACCAGCCGGATGCGCGCGTCGATGCCCCGGGGGCGCGCGGGGGTCAGGGTGAGCGACGCCCCCTGGAGTTCGAGCAGGGTGACGACGATGGACAGGCCCAGGCCGGAGCCGCCGACACCGCCGTCCTTCCAGAAGGGGCGGGTGGCCTGTGCGAGCTGCTCGGCGGGCAGGCCCGGGCCGTCGTCGAGGACGTGGACGTCCACGTGGCCGGGCCGGCCGGGGCCGGGCGGGACCTCCTCGACCCGGACGGTGATCCGCACGCCCTCGCCCCCGAACTTCAGGGCGTTGTCGATGAGCGCGTCCAGGGCCTGGTCGAGGGTGCCCTCCACGCACCTGACCCGGACCCCCTCGCCGCCCTCCCGCGCCAGGACGGCGCCCACCCGCTCGGCGATGGGCTCCCACGAGCGCAACCGGTCCTCGACGACCTGGCCGACCTCCTCCCACACCTCGGTGTGCTCGGCGTCCTCGGTCCGGGCCAGGGTGAGCAGGCTGTCGCAGACGCGGGTGAGCCGGTCCACCTCGTCCAGGGCCAGCCGGTGGTCCTGCCGGCCCTGCGGGACGAGGTGCCGGGACAGCGAGTCCACCCGCAGCCGCAGCGCGGCCAGGGGGTTGCGCACCTGGTGCCCGGCGTAGGCCACGAACACCCGCTGGGTCTCCAGCATGGCGGTGATGGTGTCGGCCATCCGGTTGAAGGACTCCCCGAGCCGGCGCAGCTCGACCGGGCCGGCGGCGGTGCGCACCCGGATGCCGAGACTGCCCCCGGCCACCGCGCGGGTGGCCTCGCCCAGGTCGTCGATCGGCCGCAGGATCCACCGGGTGAGCGGCCCGGCGGCGGCGATGCCCGCGGCCATGAGCACGGCGACCCCGCCCGCCGCCAGCACCCACTGGTTCCGGGTGGCGCGGCGCAGGGACCGGGTGGGCGAGGCCGTGACGGCCGCGCCGACGACCTCCCCGGAGCGGCCGACGGGTTCGGCGACGATGAGGGGGCCGCGCTGCCAGGGGTACACGATGCCGCCCGCCCCCATCCGGTTCCCGGCCAGGGCGTTGCGGACCTCCTCGGGCGGCTCGCCCGGGTCGGCCGAGGGGTCCAGGTCCGAGAGCTCCAGGCCGGGCCGGGAGGCGGCCACCACCCGGCCGTGCCGGTCGACGACGACGGCGGTGATCCCGTAGAGGCGGTCGTAGGCGGCCATCTCCGCCTCCAGCATGCCGCCGGTCCCGTCGAGGACCGCGGGTTCGGCGATGCTCGCGAACCGGGCGGTGTCGTTGAGGCGGTCCAGGAACATGTCGGAGGTGCCACGGGCGGCGATGCTGACGCACAGCGGGGCGGCCAGCCCCAGGCAGGCCGCGACCAGCAGGGTCACGTAGACGGTGATGATCCGGCGGCGCATCGGCACGGGCCCCGCTCAGCGGTGCCGCCCGGTCGGCGCCGCGTCGGCCCGCCCGGTGACCGGCATCCGGTACCCGACCCCGCGCACCGTCTCGATGAGGCCGGGCGCGCCGAGCTTGGAGCGCAGGGTGCCCACGTGCACCTCCAGGGTGCGCAGCGTGCCGGGCCAGGTCGTCCCCCACACCCGCAGCAGCAGGTGTTCGCGGGACAGCACGCTCCCGGCCTCCCGAGCCAGGGCCAGCAGCAGGTCGAACTCCTTGCGGGTGACCTCCACACGGGCCCCGTCCAGCTCCACCGTGCGCCCGGCCGGGTCGATCCGCAGGGGTCCGGCGGTCAGCGGACCGTCGGCGGGGCGGCGGATGCGGCGCAGCACCGCCTCCATGCGGGCGCACAGCTCCTCGATGGCCAGGGGTTTGACCACGTAGTCGTCGGCGCCCGCGCGCAGGCCGCGCACGCGCTCGCGCTGCTGCCCGCGGGCGGTCACCATGATGACCGCCGTGTCGCCGGCGCCGTGGCGCTCGCGGAGCATCCGGCACAGCTCGACGCCGTCCATGTCGGGCAGGCCCAGGTCCAGCAGGACGACGTCGGCGGGGTCGGCGGCCAGCGCCTGCTCGGCGGTGCGCACCTGGGTGACGGCGTACCCGTGGGGCTCCAGGGCTCCGGCGAGGGCGTCGGCGAGGCGCACGTCGTCCTCGACGAGCAGCACCGTGATCATGTCGGGCTCCTCGGGGTGCGGGGGTCTGTACCCCCGCACCCTAACCCGCCGTGTGTGTCATGGGACACTCCGGGGCGGGATCGGCGTCACGGCCTGAGGATGCCCGCCTCCGGCACGATCTCGGGGGCGCCGTGCTGGATGGCGTCCGCCTCCTGGTCGGTGTCCTGCTCCTGGGCCGCGCGCTCGGCCTCGATGCCCTTGCGGTAGTACTCGACCTCGCGTTCGGCCTGGCCCTCGTCCCAGCCCAGCAGCGGGGCCATGAGCTCGGCGGCCTCCTCCGCGGCGGCGATGCCCCGGTCCCAGGTCTCGAACGAGATCCGGGTGCGCCGGTACAGGACGTCCTCCAGGTGGCGGGCGCCCTCGGCGCGGACCGCGTAGACGATCTCGGCGCGCAGGTAGTCGTCGGCCCCGGCGAGCGAGCGGCCCAGGTCGGGGTCCTCCCGCACCAGGTCGAGCAGGTCGCGGGCGCAGGTCCCGTAGCGGCGCAGCAGGTGCGAGATGCGGGAGACGTGCAGCCCGGTCTCCCGGGCGAGCCGGTGGCGCTGGTTGACCAGGGCGCTGTACCCGGAGGCGCCCACCAGCGGGAGCCTGTCCGTGACGGACTTGGGGATCCCCCCGCCCAGGCCGTGGGCGACGGCGTCCACGGCGTCCTTGGCCATGACCCGGTAGGTGGTGTACTTGCCGCCCGCGATGAGGACGAGGCCGGGCACCGGGTGGGCGACCACGTGCTCGCGGGAGAGCTTGGAGGTCTCCTCCGACTCCCCCGACAGCAGCGGGCGCAGGCCGGCGTAGACGCCTTCGACGTCGTCCCTGCTCAGCGGGGTGCGCAGTACCTGGTTGACGTGGTCCAGGACGTAGTCGATGTCGGTGCGGCTGGCGGCCGGGTTCTCCTTGTCCAGGTCCCAGGCGGTGTCGGTGGTGCCGATGATCCAGTGGCGGCCCCACGGGATGACGAACAGCACGCTCTTCTCGGTGCGCAGGATCATCCCCGAGGAGGCCTGGATGCGGTCGCGGGGCACCACCAGGTGGACGCCCTTGGAGGCGCGGACGTGGATCTGCCCGCGGCCGCCGACCATCTCCTGGATCTCGTCGGTCCACACGCCGGCGGCGTTGACGACCTGGCGGGCGCGGATGGAGATCTCCTCGCCCTTCTCCAGGTCGGCGGCGCGAGCGCCCACCACGTGCTCGCCCTCGCGCAGGAAGCCGACGGCCTGCACCCGGGAGGCGATCCGCGCGCCGAGCCCGGCGGCGGTGCGCAGCACGGTGCTGACGAACCGGGCGTCGTCCACCTGGCAGTCCCAGTACTGGACGGCCCCGGCGAGCGCGTCGCGCTTGAGCGCGGGGAAGACCCGCAGCGCCCCGTTGCGGGTCAGGTGCCGGTGGGAGGGCAGCCCCCGGTTGTTGCGGGAGGTGAGGGCGAGGGTGTCGTACAGGGTGACGCCCGCACCGATGTAGAAGCGTTCCCAGTGGTGGGCGAACGGGAAGAGGAACGGGACCGGGCGGACCAGGTGCGGGGCGATCGTGGTGAGCAGCAGGCCGCGTTCGTGCAGGGCCTCCTGAACGAGTTCGAAGTCGAACTGCTCCAGGTAGCGCAGTCCGCCGTGGATCAGCTTGCTGGACCTGCTGGAGGTGCCCGACGCGAAGTCGCGCGCCTCGATCAGCCCCGTGGACAGCCCGCGTGAGGCGGCGTCCAGGGCGATGCCCGCGCCGACGATGCCGCCGCCGACGACGAGGACGTCCAGTTCCTCGTCGCGCATCGCGGCCAGGTCGGCCTCGCGCCCCTCGGGTCCCAGCCAGGTGGTCGTCATCCCAGTCCCTCCGTCGCGATGGTTCCTCCTCCCCAGCGCATACCCACCGGGGCGGTCCGCCCACCGGAGCGGCGCCCCCAGGCTAACCGGGCCCGGGGGCGCCGCACGGGACGCCACGCGTGGGGGCGGGTCACCCGGCGGCGGGCCGGTCCGCCGCCGGACGCGGCAGGAGCAGGGCGAGGAAGGCGACCGCGACGGTGGCGGCCCCGCCGACCAGGGAGGCGGTGCCCAGGCCGCCCCAGGCCCCGGCGACGGCGGCCAGGACGGCCAGGCCCAGGGCGCCGCCGACCTGCTGGACGGTGGAGACGGCGGCGGAGGCCACGCCCTGCTCGCGTTCGCCGACCCCGCTCCCGGCGGCGGTGAACACGAGCGGGTAGACGGTGCCCGCGGTGACGCCGAGCAGGACGACCGCGGGCAGCACCGCCCAGTAGGAGTCGGCGGCCAGGGCGAGGGCGAAGGCCGCGGAGGTGAGGCCGACGCCGACCGTTCCGGCGAACAGCGCGGTGCGCACGCCCCAGCGCTCCAGCAGGCGGGGCAGCAGCAGGGCCGAGCCGAGCATGGCGGCCACCCCCTGGGGCAGGAAGCCCAGGCCCGCGAGGAAGGGGTCCAGGCCCAGGGTGCCCTGGACGTGGGTGGTGTACACGTAGTGCAGCGTGGCGACGACGCCCATGAGGACGAGGATCAGCCCCATGGCCACCAGGAGGTGGCGGTCGCGCAGCAGGGAGGCGGGCAGCAGCGGGCTCGCGGACCGGCGTTCGACGGGCCCGAGCGCGGCCAGGGCCAGCAGGCCCAGCAGCAGGGCGCCGCCGCCGTCGGGCGAGATCCATCCGGACTCCTGGAGGCGGAAGACCCCGAACACGAGCAGGAGCGCGCCCGCGGTGACCAGCGCGGTGCCGGGCAGGTCGAAGCCGCGCGGGTCCGGGCGGTGCCGGTCGGCGGGCAGCAGGCGGGGGGCGAGCGCGGCCACCGCCAGGGCGGGCGGGACGATCGCCCAGAACACGGCGGTCCAGCCGAAGGCGCTGGTGAGGATGCCGCCGACGGCCCCTCCCGCCAGGGCGCCGAAGGCACCGGCCGAGCCCCATACGGCCATCGCCCGGTTGCGGGCGGGACCGGCGGGGAAGGCGGTGCCGATCAGGGCGAGGGTGGCGGGGAAGAGGGCGGCGGCGCCGACCCCCTGGGCGGCGCGGGCGGCGATCAGGACGCCGGCGTGGGAGGCCAGGGCGCCCGCGACGGAGGCCAGGCCGAGCAGGAGCGCGCCCAGCACGAGCATGAGGCGGGCGCCGAGCCGGTCGGCGGCGCGGCCGCCCAGGAGCAGGAGTCCGCCGTAGCCGAGGGCGAAGGCGTTGACCACCCAGGGCAGGGCCGCCGCGCCCAGGCCCAGGGCCCGGCCGATCTCGGGGAGGGCGATGTAGACGACGTTGAAGTCGAGCGACAGCGTGAAGTGGGCGGTGGCCAGGAGGGCCAGGGCCGCTGTACCCGCGGTGCGGGTGCGGGTCCCGGCCGCGGTCCGGGGTTCGGCGGAGGTCATGAGGGGCGTCCCTTCCGGGAAAAGTGCTTGAGCGCTGGATATTCCAGCACTGGACCATTCGTGGATAGTTCAGCACTGGAACTTTCAGGAGGACACTAACGCAGAGATATTCCAGTACGCAACTGTTCAGCGTGCTAGCATCTCGGCATGAGCACAGAAGGATGCCTGGACACGGACGAGGAGCGGACCTGGGACGCGGCCACACTGGCGTTCCGGCTGCTCGACCAGCAGGTGGAGCGGGACGTGCAGGCGTCCTCCGGGCTCCCCCTCACCTACTACGAGCTGCTGGTCCTGCTCTCCAAGGCGCACCGCCGCTCGCTGCGGATGAGCGAGCTGGCGGAGATCACCCACACCCGCCCCAGCCGCATCTCCCACGCCGTGGCCAAGCTGGCCGAGGGCGGGTTCGTGGAGCGCGTGCACTGCGAGAGCGACCGGCGCAGCTGGTTCGCCAAGCTCACCGACAAGGGCGCGCAGACCCTGCGCACCGCGGGCGTCGAACACGTGCGCAGCATGCGCGAGAACATGTTCGACCTGCTCAGCCCCGAGCAGCAGGCGCAGCTGCTGGACATCTCCCGCACCCTGCTGGCCCGGCTGGCCCCGGGCGCGGAGGACCACGCCACCCGGGTCCTCCAGGACCTCTAGGCCGCGGGGCCGGGTGCAGGGGCGAGGCCGGGCCGGGCGGCCTCGGCCGCCTCCAGCCGGCGGATGAGCCGGTGCACGATGAGCAGCGGGATGATCCCGAAGACGCCGAACGAGATGTCGATCAGCTGCCACAGCCACGGGATGCCCCGGATCGGGCCGCAGATCAGCGCCAGCGGCACCACCATCACGCAGGCGATCATGCCGAACTGGATCACCCAGATGTTGCGCACCGGGTCCCGCCAGGGGCCGATGAACGCCACCGCGATGACCAGGTGCGCGAACGCCAGCCAGTCGGTGCCGTAGAGGACGAACGGCTGCTCCGCCTCCACCGTGTCCAGACCGGCGCGCACCCGGGAGACCCAGTCGGCCAGCCAGGGCGCGGCCTCGGACACCGGCGCGAGCGGACCGGCCAGCAGGGAGTCCAGCAGCCGCACTTCGGCGGGCAGGGGGAAGGCGGTGACGCCGCTCAGCACCAGGCCCACGATGAACAGGCAGATCCAGATGCGGATGCGGCGCAGCAGCGCCTGTCGAGTGTCCACACCCGGATTCTCCCGCAGGGGTCCGGACCGCCCGATCCGCCCCCCGGTCCCGAGCGTGACCGCAGGTCAGGCCGAGGCGTCGGCGTAGGCGTGGGCGTAGGCCAGGACGTCGGCCACGTACTCCGGGGAGCGGTTGTACGACAGGATCGCCGCCTCCCAGTCCTGTGCGGTGCTCAGGTCGCGGCCGTTCGCGCACAGGTAGCGGCCGGCGGACAGGGCGGCGTCGTCGATCTGGTGCGGGTCGGGATCGCCGGCCCCCGAGGCGGAGGTGCCCCACCGCGCCCAGGTCCCGGGGATGAACTGCATCGGGCCGACCGCCCGGTCCCAGGTGGTGTCGCCGTCCAGCAGGCCGCCGTCGGTGTCGGGGATCGCCCGGGTGTTGTTGGTGCCGTCCAGCGGGATGCCGATGACGTTCACGGTGGTGACGCCGTCCGGACCGATCTCGCCGCCCGCGTAGGTGCCGTGCCGCGACTCCACGAACCCGATGCCCGCCAGGGTCGGCCAGGACAGGTTGCAGGAGGGCAGCTCCTCGGCCAGCGCCAGCTGCGCGCCGGCGTAGCCCTCCAGGGCCCGCACCGGGATGGTCGTGGCGCCGGAGACCTGCTCCAGCCAGTCGTCGGCGGCGCGCGGCCCGGTCCCGGGCGTCTGCTGCTCGTCGGCGCCCGCCGAGGAGACCGGGTCCGGCTCGGCCGGGTTGACCTCGGCCGACGCCGGGGGGCCCGTGAGCTGGTCGTGCGGGGGCGTCTCGATGGTGCCGTCCGGCGGCCCGCCGGCCGCCGACGACGGGGGCTCCCAGTCGGAGAGCGACCGCGAGACCCGGTCGACGGCGAAGAGCACGCCGCCGGTCAGTGCCAGGCACAGCGCCAGAGTCACGCAGACGGCGACGAGCGGACCCCTGCCCCGCCCGTCACGGGTACCCCTGCCCAAAGCCCCACCCCTTCCCTCGCAGAACCCTTCGGAATCGTCGGGTCGTGTGACGCCGACGGCCGGAACATGGTTGCACACCGCTCCCGGAGCCTTTCCGGGAGCACAACGAAAAGCGGGGACGCGCCGGTTCCCCGGCACGCCCCCGCGACACCCGTCAGCGGTGCGGGTTGACCACGACCTCGACCCGCTGGAACTCCTTGAGGTCGGTGTAGCCCGAGGTGGCCATGGTGCGGCGCAGCGCGCCCATGAGGTTCATGGAGCCGTCGCTGGTGGACGCCGGGCCGTGCAGGATGGCGGACAGGTCGCCGATGGTGCCGACCCGCACCCGCTCGCCGCGCGGCAGCTCGCCGTGGTGCGCCTCGCTGCCCCAGTGGTGGCCGGCGCCGGGCGCCTCGGTGGCGCGGGCCAGCGGAGAGCCCACCATGACGGCGTCGGCGCCGCAGGCCAGGGCCTTGGCGATGTCGCCGCTGGTGGTCATGCCGCCGTCGGCGATGACGTGCACGTAGCGGCCGCCGGACTCGTCGAGGTAGTCGCGGCGGGCGGCGGCGACGTCGCCGATGGCGCTGGCCATCGGCACCGCCACGCCCAGCACGGAGCGGGTGGTGTGGCCCGAGCCGCCGCCGAAGCCGACCAGGACGCCCGCGGCGCCGGTGCGCATCAGGTGCAGGGCGGCGGTGTAGGTGGCGCAGCCGCCGACCACGACCGGGACGTCCAGGTCGTAGATGAACTGCTTGAGGTTGAGCGGCTCGGCGCGCCCGGACACGTGCTCGGCGGACACCGTGGTGCCGCGGATCACGAAGATGTCCACGCCCGCGTCGACGACCGCCTTGTGGTACTGCGCGGTGCGCTGCGGGGACAGGCGGGCCGCGGTGACCAGGCCCGCGTCGCGGATCTGCTCGATCCGGCGGCCGATCAGCTCCTCCTGGATGGGGGCGGCGTAGATCTCCTGCAGCCGCCTGGTGGCGGCCACGTCGTCCAGCTCGCTGATCTCCGCCAGCAGCGGCGCCGGGTCCTCGTACCGGGTCCACAGGCCTTCGAGGTCGAGGACGCCCAGGCCGCCCAGGCGGCCGATCGCCACGACCGTGTCCGGCGAGGCCACACTGTCCATGGGGCTGGCCACGAGCGGCGTCTCGAACCGGTAGGCGTCGATCTGCCAGGCGATCGACACCTCCTCCGGGTCGCGCGTGCGCCGAGCCGGCACGATGCCGATCTCGTCGAGCTCGTAGGCCCGGCGCCCGTTCTTGCCCAGCCCGATCTCCACCTGAGCCAACGCTTCGATCCCCTCTGACGTGCTGCCCCGGCCGGTGCGACCGGTGCGTTCACTACCGCCGAGAGTCTATCCGCCCCGTTCCGGGAACGGGTCGGGCCGCCCGGAGGGACTCCGGACGGCCCGGTGCGCGGCGGTGTGTCAGCGGCCGTTGTAGTTGGGCGCCTCGACGGTCATCTGGATGTCGTGCGGGTGGCTCTCGCGCAGACCGGCGCTGGTGATGCGCATGAGCTGGCCGCGCTCGCGCAGCTCGTCCAGGGTGCGGGTGCCCGCGTACCACATGGACTGGTGCAGGCCGCCGACGAGCTGGTGGGCGACCGCCTGGAGCGGGCCGCGGAACGGCACCTGGCCCTCGATGCCCTCGGGGATGAGCTTGTCCTCGGAGGAGACGTCGGCCTGGGCGTAGCGGTCCTTGGAGAAGGAGCGGCCGCGCATGGCGCCCAGCGAGCCCATCCCGCGGTAGGCCTTGAACTGCTTGCCGTTGATGAAGATGAGCTCGCCCGGGCTCTCCTCCACGCCGGCCAGCAGGCTGCCGAGCATGACGCTGCTGGCGCCGGCGGCGATGGCCTTGGCGATCTCGCCGGAGTACTGGAGCCCGCCGTCGGCGATGAGGGGGACGCCGGCCGGGCCGCACGCCTTGGCCGCCTCCAGGATGGCGGTGAGCTGCGGGGCGCCCACACCGGCGATGACGCGGGTGGTGCAGATGGAGCCGGGGCCCACCCCGACCTTGACGGCGTCGGCGCCCGCGTCGATCAGCAGCTGGGCCCCGGCGCGGGTGGCCACGTTGCCCGCGACGATGTCGGCCCTGGAGTTGGCCTTGAGCTTGGCGACCATGTCGGCCAGGCCGGCGGAGTGGCCGTGGGCGGTGTCCACGACGATGAAGTCCACCCCGGCGTCGACCAGCAGCTTGGCGCGCTCGGTGGCCTCCGGGCCCACGCCCACGGCGGCGCCCACGACGAGGCGGCCGTCGGCGTCCTTGGTGGCGTCGGGGTACTGCTCGCTCTTGATGAAGTCCTTGACGGTGATGAGGCCGCGCAGGCGGTCGTCGGCGTCCACCAGCGGGAGCTTCTCGACCTTGTTCTCGCGCAGCAGCTCGAAGGCGCGCTCGCGGCTGACGCCGACCGGCGCGGTGACCAGGTTCCGCGTGGTCATGACGTCGCGGACCAGGCGGCCGCGGTCGCTCTCGAACCGCATGTCGCGGTTGGTGACGATGCCCACGAGGCGGCCGGAGTCGTCGGTGACGGGGACGCCGGAGATCCGGTAGTGCGAACACAGGCGCTCGACGTCGGCGAGGGTGTCCTCGGGCTTGCAGGTGACCGGGTCGGTGACCATGCCGGCCTCGGAGCGCTTGACCAGGTCCACCTGGGCGGCCTGGTCCTCGGCGGAGAGGTTGCGGTGCAGCACGCCGGCGCCGCCCTGGCGGGCCATGGCCACGGCCATGCGGGCCTCGGTCACGGTGTCCATCGCGGCGGACAGCAGCGGGATGTTGAGGCGGATGTTGCGGGACAGCCGGGTGGCGGTGGTGGCCTCGCCGGGCTGCATGTCGGAGTAGGCCGGTACGAGCAGCACGTCGTCGTAGGTCAACCCCGGCGGCAGCAGCTTGTCCCCGTAGTCGCCGATGTTCTCCTGACCCATGACACAACCTCCGCTGCTCGCTCCGGCACGCCGGCCCTCCGGCGCGCCCGCGCGGTGCTCGCCCCCGCGTGTCGTCTCATCCTAGGTCGTCGCCCCGGTGGGGTCGGGGGGAACGGGGCGTTCTCCCCGCCGCTCGGGCGTGAAAGTGAGCAGTCTCACTGTTTGAGATGGGACGGTGCGGGGCGGAGCTGATCGGCCGCGGGCCGGGAGGGACCCTGCCCAGGTCAACACCGGTGGGTGCGCGTGTTCTTCCCCGCCCGTCCGCGGCGGGCGCGGGCGGGCGCGGCTCAGTGGCGGCGGCGCGGGGTGTAGCGGACGGGGCCCAGGGCCCGGCAGGCCGCGTACACGCGGGGGCGGTCGGGACAGGGGCGGCGCCCGTCGCCCGGGCGCCCGGCGCGCTCAGGGGAGGAGGCGGTTCGCCACGGCCACCTGCCGAAGCCGAGCAATAGCCCGGTGCTGGGCAACCCGTACCGCGCCCGCCGACATTCCAAGTACATGTCCCGTCTCATCCGCTGTCAGTCCTGCTATCACCCTCATGACCAGCAGTCGGCGCTGCTGTTCGGGGAGCTCGTCGAGCAGCTCCCGCGCGCGCTGGGCCTCGATGACCCGCACCGCGGCCTCCTCCGGCCCGGGCGCCTCGTCGGGGCGGTCCGGGACGGTGTCGCTGGAGACCAGCTCCACCCTGCCCGCACCGCGCAGGGTGTCGGCCACCTTGTGCGCGGCGATGCCGAAGACGAAGGAGGCGAAGGGGCGGCCCCGGTCCTGGTAGCGCGGGATCGCCGAGAGCAGGGCGATGCAGACCTCCTGGGCCACGTCGTCGGAGTAGTGCGCCAGACCGGACACCCGGGCCAGCCGGGCACGGCAGTAGCGGACCACCATGGGGCGGACCTCGCGGAGCAGCGAGTCCATGGCGCCGTCCTCACCCCGGACCGCCCGCGACCCCAGGTGGTTCAGGCCGGTGTCGCGCGACGCGGGATCGGGTTCCCCCGGTGTTCCTGGCCGCTGCGCGGTAACGCCCCCCCGGGCGTTTGCATCCGTCACGCTAGTGATCATGCCCCCGTCCGCCGACCTGACCGCTCCAATCGCCAACTACGGAATGGTTACGTTTTGGGAAATTCACCCCAAAACGGATCGGCGCGTGCGGTCAAACCCGAAGCGTACGTGATAGTGCACACCTTCTCGACCCCGGGCCCGGCGCCCCCGGGGGACGCGGGCGGCCCGGCCCCCGCGCACAGACCGGTGGGCCGGTCCGGGAGCACCCCGGACCGGCCCACCCCGGCGTCCGCGGACGGAGTCCGCCGCGGTCCGTCAGTGGCCGTGGCCGTGGCCGTCGTCGTCGCCCTCGTCCTCGGGCTTGTCCGCGACCAGCACCTCGGTGGTCAGCAGCATGCCCGCGATGGAGGCGGCGTTCTGCACGGCGGAGCGGGAGACCTTGACCGGGTCGATGATGCCCTCCGCGGTCAGGTCGCCGTAGGTGCCCTTGGCGGCGTTGTAGCCGTGGCCGACCTCCATCTCGGAGACGCGGTGGACCACCACGAAGCCCTCGGCGCCGGCGTTCTCGGCGATCCAGCGGGCGGGCTGGGTCAGGGCGCGGCGCACGATGCCCACACCGGTGGCCTCGTCGCCGGTCAGGCCCAGGTCGTCCAGGGCGGTGGAGGCGTGCACCAGGGAGGCGCCGCCACCGGCGACGATGCCCTCCTCGATGGCCGCGCGGGTCGCCGAGATGGCGTCCTCGAGGCGGTGCTTCTTCTCCTTGAGCTCGACCTCGGTGGCCGCGCCCACGCGCAGCACCGAGACGCCGCCGGCCAGCTTGGCCAGGCGCTCCTGGAGCTTCTCGCGGTCCCAGTCGGAGTCGCTGGCCTCGATCTCCTTACGGATCTGGGAGATGCGGTCCTCGACCTCGGACTGCTCGCCGGCACCGTCCACGATGGTGGTGGTGTCCTTGGTGACGGTGATGCGGCGGGCGTTGCCCAGCACGTCGACGTCGGCGTTCTCCAGGGTGAGGCCGACCTCCTCGGCGATGACCTGGCCGCCGGTGAGGATCGCGATGTCCTGGAGCATGGCCTTGCGGCGCTCGCCGAAGCCGGGGGCCTTGACCGCGGCGACGTTCAGGGTGCCGCGGATCTTGTTGAGCACCAGGGCGCCCAGGGCGTCGCCCTCGATGTCCTCGGCGATGATCAGCAGCGGCTTCTTGTTCTGGACGATCTTCTCCAGCAGCGGGAGGAGCTCGTTCAGGTTGGAGATCTTGCCCTGGCTGATGAGGATCTGCGCGTCCTCCAGCACCGCCTCCTGGCGGTCGCCGTCGGTCACGAAGTAGGGCGAGATGTAGCCCTTGTCGAACTGGAGGCCCTCGGTGAACTCCAGGTCCAGCCCGAAGGTCGGGGACTCCTCGACGGTGATGACGCCGTCCTTGCCGACCTTGTCGAACGCCTCGGCGATCAGGTCGCCGATCTGGGCGTCCTGGGCGGAGTTGGTGGCGACGTAGGCGATGTCCGCGCGCTCCTCGACGGGGCGGGCGCGCTCCAGCAGGATCTCGGACACCTTGGCGGCCGCGGCGTCGATGCCCTTCTTCAGGGACATCGGGGAGGCGCCGGCGGCGACGCTGCGCAGGCCCTCGCGGACCAGCGCCTGGGCCAGCACCGTGGCGGTGGTGGTGCCGTCGCCCGCGGCGTCGTTGGTCTTGGTGGCGACCTCCTTGACGAGCTGGGCGCCCAGGTTCTCGTAGGGGTCGTCCAGCTCGATCTCACGCGCGACGGTCACACCGTCGTTGGTGATGGTCGGGGCACCGAACTTCTTGTCGATGACGACGTTGCGGCCGCGCGGGCCCAGCGTCACCTTGACGGCGTCGGCGAGGCGGTCGACGCCCCGCTCGAGGGCGCGGCGGGCGCCGTCCTCGAACTCCAGGATCTTCGGCATTCCGTTCTTCCTTGGTAGGCCTGGCCAAAAACAGGCATCCCGCCCGCCCGGCGAGGCGCCGACCGGTGCGGGATGCGGATACTGCTCCGGGCCCGTGCGAGCGGGCCGCGTCGAGGACTACTTCTCGACGACCGCGAGGAGGTCGCGGGCGGAGAGGACCAGGTACTCCTGGCCGTCGTACTTGACCTCGGTGCCGCCGTACTTGCTGTAGAGGACGATGTCGCCGACCTGGACGTCCAGCGGGATGCGGTTCTCGCCCTCGTCGTCCCAGCGGCCCGGGCCCACGGCCAGGACCTCGCCCTCCTGGGGCTTCTCCTTGGCGGTGTCCGGGATGACCAGGCCGGAGGCGGTGGTCTGCTCGGCCTCCAGGGCCTTGACCACGACGCGGTCCTCGAGCGGCTTCAGCACGGTCTTGGTGGCGGTCGACACTGTGTGACCTCCCCCTTCAGGATTTCGGTGTCCAGTACTTCCGGTCCGCACGCGTGAGAGCGCGGACCGGCTGAGAAAAAGGGGCGACCGCGGCGGCCTGTCGTCGCGGGTGCCAGACCGGCCTCGTCGCGATTAGCACTCTACCCCCGAGAGTGCCAGAATGGAAATGTGGCCGTGACCCCTGGTCAGCGGCGTTACCGGACCCGGCACCGTGCGGGGCCGCTCCACCCCGGCGAAGGAGATCCATGCGCGCGCCCGCGTTCGAGGCCCTGCTGACCGAAGCGGGCCGGGAGGTCCTGGCGTCGGTGGACGCCGGGTCGGCCGCCCGGGACGCACTGGCGGCGGCCTCCCGGCTGCGCGAGGACCCTCGGGTGGCCGCCCTCGACCCCGGCCTACCCGTTTCCGAGCTGGTGAACGCGGTCCTCACCCAGATTTCGCTGCGCGTTCGCGGACGCGCCAAGTTCGGCGCCCTGGCGGACCGCATGTACTTCACCCCGAACGGCCTGGAGCAGTCCACCCGCCGGTCGGTCGCCGAGTACCGGGCCGAGCGGGTGGCGCGGGCGCACGCGGGCCCCGCGGGCGACCTGTGCTGCGGGATCGGCGCGGACCTGCTGGCGCTGGCGGCCCGGGGGATCCCGGTGGAGGGGGTGGAGCTGGACCCCGCGACCGCGGCGGTGGCCCGGGCCAACATCGGGGCGCTGGGCCTGGAGGGCACGGCCCGGGTGCGCGAGGGCGACGTCACGGAGGTCTCCCCGGGCGAGTACCCGCTGCTGGTGTGCGATCCGGCCCGGCGCGGCGGGCGCGGCCGGGTGTTCGACCCCGCCGCCTACTCCCCGCCCTGGGACGTGGCGGTGGCCCTGGCCGAGGGGGCGGAGGCGGCGTGCCTGAAGGCCGCCCCGGGCATCCCGCACGAGGCGCTGGCCCCGGGCGCGGACACCGAGTGGATCTCTGTGGACGGCGAGCTGAAGGAGGCGGCCCTGTGGTTCGGGGCGCTGGCCGGCGGGCCGCGCCGCCGGGCCACGGTGCTGTCCGAGCGCGACGGCTCGCGCACGCACCTGGACGAGGATCCCGGCCTGGGGCCGGCGCCGGTGGCCCCGGCGCGCCGGTACCTGTACGACCCGGACCCCGCGGTGGTGCGCTCGCACCTGGTGGCCGAGGCGGCGGCCCGGGTGGACGGGGCGCTGCTGGACGAGCGGATCGCGTACTTCACCGCGGACACGGCGGTGCGCTCCCCGCTGTGGCGGGTGCTGGAGGTGGAGGAGGTCCTGCCCTTCTCCCTCAAGCGGCTCAGGGCCGCGCTGCGCGAGCGCGGGGTGGGCACGGTGACGGTGATGAAGCGGGGGTCCGCGGTGGACACCGAGAAGCTGCGCCGCGACCTGAAGCCCTCCGGCCCCGGGACGGCCACGGTGGTGCTCACCAGGATCGGGGAGCGGCCCTTCGCGCTGCTGTGCCGCGAGACGTCCGCGACGGCGGCCTGACCTGGAACGACGGCCCGGTCCGGCCGGGAGGGGGCGGTCACCCAGAGTAGGACCCGAGGTATCGGATCGTTATCTCACAGGGCGGATATCTTTCCCGATCCCCTGGGGGGAGGGCTCTCCGGGTCGTTAGACTGGGGCCGCGATTCCCTCCCTTCTCATGGGTTCACCCGGAAGGCCGTGCGTGAGTGATCCGCAACGCGGTTCGGTCGACGCTGGCCCCTTGCCTCGCGCGTATACACGCAGTCACACTCTGATCACAGTGAGGCGCGAACGCCTGCGGGACCGCCGCCCGCCCGGGGACCATCGAGAACCCGACCTGCCCGGAACACCCACCGTCCATTCCCCCGGGCCAGGTGTCGGGAGCGCCAGAGAGAACAAGGAGCACCTCGGTGGAACAGAGCAATCACAACTTCCTCAACGGGGGAGGTCAGGCCGGGATCTCCGACCGCATGCGCGACCTGCTCTCCCAGGCGGCCCACGAGCACGACTCCGAGCAGAAGACGCAGGGTGCGGTCACCGAGGAGATGCGCCAGCGCCTGGAGGGCATGGAGTGGCTCCTGCGTGAGCTGCGCGAGCGCGAGCTCACCGCGCTCGCCGAGTCCCTCACCGCGGTCGACGGCCGCATCGACGACTTCCTGGCCCGCCCGCCGGAATGGGCCGAGACCCTGGCCGAGCACATCGAGGTCGTGGGCCGCCAGGTCAAGCCGCTGTCGGACATGCCGTCCCTGCGCGCGGACACCCACCGCATCGCCGGGCACCTGGACACCGCGCTCACCCGCCTCCAGCGCATGTCGGAGACCGGGAACCGCACCGCCGAGCAGGTCGGCGAGCTGGGCGAGCGGCTGACCACCCTGTCGGAGGCCTTCGAGTCGCGGCTGGAGGCCCTCGACGGCGCCCTGTCCGCGCTCAGCGCCAGGACCGAGGCCGTGGAGTCCTCGCTCACCGCGCTCGCCGAGGTCTCCGGCACCCGGCACACCGAGCTGGCCGAGGCGCTGGCCGAGAGCCGCACCGTCCTCACCGAGGCCGTCGCGGGCACCCGCGAGGAGCTGTCCACCGCCCTGGGCGAGGCCCGAACCGCGCTGGCGGAGCAGGCCGACGCCAAGGCCGGGGAGCTGGCCGAGGCCGTGGCCGGCGCCCGCACCGCCCTCACCGAGCAGGGCGACGCCAAGGCCGCCGAGCTGGCCGAGGCCGTGACCGCCGCCCGCGAGGAGCTGTCCACCGCCGTGGCCGAGGGCCGCACCGCCCTCACCGAGGCGCTGGGCGAGGCCCGCACCGACCTGGGCGAGCGCACCGACGGGCTGCGCACGGCCCTCACCGAGCAGGCCGACGCCAAGGCCGCCGAGCTGTCCACCGCCCTGGCGGACAAGCACGAGGCCCTGCTCGCGCGCCTCCAGGAGAACACCGGCGAGCTGAACGGCGAGCTGTCCGCCCTGGCCGCCGCCGCGGGCGAGCGGCACGACGCGCTCCTCGAGCGCCACGAGGCCCTGGCCGCCAAGGTGACCGAGGACGTCACCCAGCTGACGACCCTGGCCGAGGAGAACCACGCCGAGGCCACCGCCGCCGTCGCCGACGTCGCCGGCGCCGTCACCGCCCTGCGCAAGGACAACGAGACCTCGCTGCTGGACCTGCGCACCCACCTGCGCCAGCGCCTGTCCGAGCTGGACGAGCAGCTGGAGCTGGGCCGGACCGAGGCCCGCGAGCACGCCGAGGCGTCCGCCGAGCGGATGAGCGCGTCCTTCACCGAGCGTGCCGATGCGCTCGCCTCCCGGATCTCCGAGGACGCCGAGCGGGTCACCTCCGGCTTCGAGGAGCTGCGCGCGTTCGTGGCCGAGAGCTCCGCCCGCCTGGCCGCCGAGGCCGAGGACCGGTCGCAGACCCTCACCGAGGCGCTCACCGAGCAGGTCGAGACGCACCGCACCGCCCTGGACGAGCGGCTGGAGCGCCAGCGCGAGGCCCTCACCTCCAAGGTGGACGGCCACCTCACCCAGATCACCGGCAAGGTCGACCACGAACTGGGCCGCCTCACCGACCGCTTCGACACCTTCGAGGGGCACTTCGAAGGCCAGTTCGAGGGCATGGAAGGCAAGATCGACCGGATCGACGGCCGGATGGACGGCATCAACGGCCGCCTGGACGGCATCGACGGCCGGGTCAACGGCGTCGAAGGCCAGTTCGAGGGCGTCAGCGGGCACTTCGACGGCGTCGACGGCCGCCTGGAGGCCGTGGACGACCGGTTGGAGGCGCTCAACCAGCGCCTCAACCAGCTCCCGCAGACCATGGAGGTCAGCGAGCTGCACCGCCGCCTGACCGAACTGGTGGAGCGCCCGCAGATCGACCACGGCGACAAGCTGGACGAGATCGACGAGCACGTCACCTCGGCGGTCGCCCCGGTGCTGCGCGAGCTGAAGCAGCGTCCGGACCGGCACGAGCTGGAGGAGACCGTCACCGAGGCGGTCGAGAACTCCCACGACGACATCACCAAGCGGTTCGCCTCCCTGGAGGAGACGGTGCTGGCCCTGGCCGAGGCGCTGCTGCGCCCGGGCCGCGAGGGGGGCTCCGGCGGCCCCAAGCGCAAGCGCCGCCGGGACGAGGAGGACGACGACGAGTAGGCCGCCGCACCGGAGCCGGGTGCGGGGATCGCGATGAGGGGGCGGGGCGCCGGCGGCGCCCCGCCCCCTCCCGCGTCCGGCCCCGGGACTCAGGGGCGGGCCCGGAGCATCTCCAGGTAGTGGGCGTTGTACATGACCCCCAGGACGTTGCCGAAGGGGTCGACCACCGACGCGGTCACGAAGCCCTCGCCCCGGACGGTGAGCGGCTCGTACTCCTTCGCGCCCAGCTCCAGCAGCCGGGCCAGGGCGGCCTCGACGTCGTCGACGTGCCAGTACACGACCGCGCCGCCCGGGCCCGGGTGCGCGGCCGGGGGCGCGTAGCGGCGGTCGGCGATGCCGAGCTCGTGTTGGTGGTCGCCGGTCCGGAACTCGACGTACCCGGGCGGCAGGCCGTGGCCGGGGCGCTCGAAGTAGGGCTCGGCGCCCAGGACCCCGGTGTACCAGCGGGCCGCCTCGGCGACGTCGTCGGCCCACAGGGTGACGGTGGTGAGTCCTCGCAGCATGGTCGGTCCCTTCGCGTTCCCCCTGCGGGGTTCCGGTCGATGGGACGACGCTACGGGGAGTGGAGGACGGGTTCGGTCCTCCACTCCCCCGGGCGGTCGGCGGGTTCAGACCGTGAAGACGATCTTGCCGAAGAGCCCGCCGTCGGCCATCGCCCGGAAGCCCTCGGCGGCGCGCTCCAGCGGCAGCACCCGGTCGATCACCGGCCGCACCCCCGTGCGGGCGCACATCTCCGTCAGGCCCGCCAGCTCGTCCCGGGTTCCCATCGTGGAGCCGATGACCCGCAGCTGGAGGAAGAACACCCGGGTCAGCTCGGCCGGCGGGGCGTCGCCGCTGGTGGCGCCGCAGACGACGATGGCGCCTCCGGGCTTGAGGGAGCGCACCGAGTGCGCCCAGGTGGCCTGGCCCACCGACTCGAACACCGCGTCCACCCGCTCCGGCAGGCGCTCCCCCGTCGGCACCGCCGCGTAGGCGCCCAGTTCCAGGGCCTTCTTGCGCTTGGCCTCGTCCCGGCTCGTCACGTACACCCGGTGCCCGGCCCGCACCGCGAGCCTGACCAGCGCCACGGACACGCCGCCGCCCGCGCCCTGTACGAGGATCGTCGAGCCGGGGCGCAGGTCGATCTTGCCGAACAGCATGCTGTACGCGGTCAGCCATGCCGTGGGCAGGCAGGCCGCCTCCTCGAAGGACAGCTCCGGCGGCTTGGGCAGCAGGTTGGCCCGGGGCACGAGCACCCGCTCGGCGAAGGTGCCGTCGTACTTCTCGGACAGGATCGTCGGTCGGCCCGCGCCGTCCTCGACGACGCCGTGAACGATGACCTCGTTGCCGTCCTCGTCGACCCCGGCGGCGTCGCAGCCCAGGATCATCGGGAGGCGGTCGGCCGGGAGGCCGACGCCGCGCAGGCTCCACAGGTCGTGGTGGTTGAGGGAGGCCGCCCGGACGTCGACCGTGGTCCAGCCGTCCCGGGGCCCGGGGTCGGGGCGCTCGCCGGCTTCGAGGGCGGAGAGGGGGTCGTCGAAGGAAGAGCGTGCTGCTGTGATCGCGAACATGCCGGTAGTCGACCACACCACCCGAACCGGATTCCAGCCCGGGGGCGGACGTGTTCCCCCCGTTCCGCGTTCCGGGGGAGGGCACCACCGGCGGACCTGCGGCGGTCCCCAGGGGAAGTCGACCGGACGCCCCATGTCGCCGGCGGCGCCGTCTTCCTAGCGTTGGCGCCATGACCGAACCCCCTCGAAACCGGCTCCGCCGGGAGCCCGGCGCCCCGCTCCGCCGGGCTCTGCCCCTCCGCGAGGTCGCCGTCTTCGTCCTCGTCGCGTACGCACTGGCGTGGGCGGTGCACGCCCCCCTCCTCCTCGGCGGGACCGGGCCGGACGACCCCGCGTACGGGCTCGCCGCCACCGTCTACATGTTCACGCCCGCCGCGGCCGCGGTCGCCGTCACCCTCTTTGTGTGGCGGCCGTCCGGCTTCGCGCGCGCCCTGGGCCTGGCCGCCCGGGGATCGTGGCGGCGGGCCGGCGGGTACTCGCTGCTCGCCTTCGTGCTGATGCCGCTGCTCGGTTTCGCGGCAGCCCTGGCCGCGGGCCTGGTGGGGGCCGTGCGGCTCGACCTGGTGGACTTCTCCGGCCTGCGGGAGGTCCTGCCCGACTTCGTCCCCGACCTGGCCGCGGCCATGCCCGACTCCGGGTTCCCGTGGGCCGCGTTCCTGGCGGCGCTGGGAGTGGCCCTGGTGTCGTCCGTGCCCACCCTGGTACTCGCCTTCGGCGAGGAACTGGGCTGGCGCGGCTACCTGCTGCCCCGGCTCCTGCCGCTGGGGGTGTGGCCCGCACTCGCGGTGAGCGGGGCGGTGTGGGGGCTGTGGCACGCTCCGCAGCTGCTCATCCAGTACCTGCACGGCGGGTTCGACGGCGCGCAGGTCGCCCTGTTCCTGGTCTTCTGCGTGGTGGCGGGCGTCGTGATCGGCTGGTTCCGGCTGGCCTCGGGGTCGGTGTGGCCCGCGGTGCTCGCGCACGGGGCCAACAACGCGCTGAACACGATCGGCTTCGTCACCCTGTCGGCCGCCGGGTCGCCCGTGGACGGCCTGCTGTACCCGGGCGGCCTGGGCGGCCTCGTGGGGCTGGGCGTCCTGGCCGCGGTGGCCGCGGTCCTCGCCCTCACCGGACGGCTCCGGGTGCGGGACTTCGACCGGGTCCGCACCGGTGGCGGCGCGGAGGAGCCCGCGCCCGCCTGACCGGGCGGCCCGCCCGCCACCGGGGCCCGCGGCCCCGCACCCCGCCCCGGCCCCTCGCGCACCCGCGAGGGGCCTTCGCGGCTCCCTCCGCGGGCCCGCCCCCGGCTCAGTCCAGGGGGGACAGCGGAATCGAGGCGAGCTCGGCCGGATCGACGATGATGCGGATGTCCGTGATCCGGCCCCCGTCCACGGTGAAGGCGATGACGGACAGAGGGGTCCCGTCCGAACGCCAGGACATCTGTCCGGGGACCCCGTCGACCAGCACGGGCCGGTGCCGGGCCGCCTCGCCGGAGAACATGCGGGCGCCGGAGGCGACCCGGGTGGCCCCGAGGGTGACGACCGCACCGCCGGGGGTGTCCACGGTCAGCTTCACCTCCGGGTCGAGGACGCGCAGCAGCGCCTCGAAGTCCCCCTCGACGGCGGCGGCACGGAACGCCTGGACGACCTCCCGGTGCTCGCGCCCCGGCCCCGCCGCCCGGTCCGTGGACCGGACCTTCCGGCGGGCCCGGCTCGCGGTCATCTTCGCGGCGTCGGCGGACCTGCCCAGGATCTGCCCGATCTCCTGGAACGGGACCCCGAACATGTCGTGCAGGACGAACGCCAGGCGCTCGGCCGGGGACAGTGAGTCGAGCACCACGAGCAGGGCGAGGCCGACCGAATCGGCCAGTACCGCCTGGTCCTCGGGCGCGGGGCCGTCGTCGGGCACCACCACGAGGTCCGTGTCCCCCTCCCCGGAGGCGGTCTCCGGACGTGCCCGCCGGGACCTCAGGAGGTCCAGGCTGATGCGGCCGACCACGGTGGTCAGCCAACCCGCCAGGTTGCCGATGGCCGCCTCGTCCTGCCGGACGAGGCGCATCCACGCCTCCTGGATCACGTCCTCGGCGTCGGCGTGCGAGCCCAGCAGGCGGTACGCGACGGCGTGCAGCCGAACGCGGTGGGCTTCGAACGCCTCGGCCACCGGGCCGGACGGGTGGGCGGTCACGGCTTGCGCTGCTGGCGCAGCGAGATCCGGTTGCCGTCCGGGTCCAGTGCCTCGGCGCGGACCCCGAACGGGTAGTCCTCGGGTTCGGACTGCTCGAAGGTGACGCCGCGCCGGCGCAGGACCTCGAAGTCCTTCCGCAGGTCGTCGGATTCGAGGATCAGCGGACCGGGCGCGGTGTTCCGGCCCGAGTCCCCCGGTCGTCCCGCGGCCGCCGCGTGCGACCACAGGATGATCTGCGCCGGGCTTCCGGGGACGCCCACGACGAGGAAGCGCCCGTCGGGTCCGGGGAAGTCGATCCGCTTCTCCAGGCCGAGCCCCTCGGTGTAGAACTCCAGCGCGCGGTCCTGATCGGTGACGTACACCGTCGTGTACATGAGGTCGGTCAGCATCCTGTTCTCCTTCACTCGTCGGTGGGACGGCCGTTCGTGTCCGGCCGTCGTACTGGTGACGAGTGCCGCCGGGGAAAGGTAACAGGGCGGACCGCCGCCGGACCCTGTGTCGGCGAGGGACCCTCACCGGGGCCGTTCGCCGGACGGCCGCGGGCCCGGGCGGCGCCGGTGGGGCGTGCGGCCCGGGACTCCCCGGGCCGCACGCGCGTCACAGGGCCGTCTGCCCGTAGGGCACCAGCCGGACCGGGCCGATCAGCCCGTACTCCTGGCGGCGCACCCCGCCGTAGACCTCGGGCCGGAAGACCCGCATCCGGTTGATGAGGGTCGTGGCGACCTCCACCTCGATGGTGTTCTCCCCCGCCCGCAGCCACGGGCCCACATCGACCGAGGCGGTGGACCGGTCGCAGGGGGGCAGGGCGGTGCCGTTGACCGTGACGCGGAACGTGTCGCTCACCCGGCCGAGGTCGAGGTGGGCGCCGTGGCCGCCCGTCCACCCCTCGCCCAGCTCCACCGTGGCCGTGTAGCGGCCGATGCCGGAGACGTCGGCCAGGCCCTCGATCCCCGTCCACGGCGCGAGACCGGACAGGGAGAGCTCGTGGGTCCGCACCTCGGTCTCGGTGGCCGAACCGCCCGGCCGCCAGTCCTCCACCTCCAGCTCCCAGGAGGTGAGCTCCACCTCCGGTCCGACCCGTTCAACGGTGCTCCGGACCGTCGAGCCGTCGGCGTAGGTGGTCGTGCAGGTGCCCGGCTCGGACATCCGGACCACCGCGGCCCCGTCGACCACGCGCACCGCGTCGGCTTCCGTGGCCGACAGCCTCAGCCTCCTCAGCAGCCCCGGGGACATCCGGTCCCCCGCGGACCCCAGCTGGGCGCCCCAGGTCGGGCGGGCCAGGGCGATGACCGTCGAGGCCCCCGGGGCCAGCCGCACCGGCACGGTGACCGCGTCCGCCTCGGCGCGGTGCAGCGGCAGCGGCTCGATGCGGCCGGTCCACAGGTCCAGGGAGAACGGGTAGGCCTCCCGGACCGTGGTGGAGAGGGTGACCTCGTGGTCCACGCCCTCCGTGTCGGACCCGTTGGTGAAGTAGTACAGCTCCATGTCGTCGCCCCGGCGGCGGGCGTGCAGCAGGGGCGACGGCTCGGCGTAGGACACGTCCGGCCGGGCGTCCAGCGCGGACAGGCCCGCGGGGATCTCCTCGCGGGACCCGACCCGGTGGACGGTGGGCTCGGCGAGCAGGTCGGCCAGGACCCCGGCCAGCTCCGCCGCCCCGTCCTGGTCGACACCGGGCTGCTGCGGTGCGCTCCAGTCGCCGACCACCAGGATCTTCAGGCCGTCGCGGGCGTATCCGAGCAGGCGCCGCGCCGTCTCCAGGGGCAGCGTGGGCACCCTGCCGTTGAAGGCGTCGCCCTCGAACACCAGCAGGCCGTAGCCGGGGCCGTCCGGTGCCAGACGCCCGCCCGACACCTTCGGGTCGGTGATCTCCAGCAGGCGGGGGGAGGCGAACTGGTGGGTCCACCCCTGGCGGACCCCGGTGGAGCTGAAGTGGGCGGCGCCGAAGCCCGAGCCCGCGTAGCCCTTCTGCCGCAGGAAGACCACGTCCGCCTTGGGCGTGCCCCACTGGAGCGCGTACTGGGCGCGGGCGAAGAAGCCGGCCGTGTCGGGGACGTGCTGCCAGGTGGGGTGGCGCGGTCCCCAGGACTCGCTGTACCCCACCCCGCTGCCGCCGTAGGGGGTGAAGGCGGCGAAGCCCGGCCACCGCGCCCCGGGGGCGTCGGCGTAGGAGAACCCGTGCAGGACGGCCAGGTTGACCCCGGCGGAGTACTCCCGGGAGACGGTCCGCACCGTCTGTTCCCAGGTGGTGCTGTAGGAGCCGCCGTAGACCGCGCCGGCCTCGCTGGAGAGGATCCGCTTGCCGGCCAGGTCCCGGCCGCCGGCCAGGGAGCGGAAGTCGTCGAGGTTCTTGAACCCGAGCGACTCGCCCTCGGCGATGTCGACCAGGGCGGTCTTGACGAGGGCGTCGGTCTGGAGTCCGTAGGGCTGGATGCGGTAGGTCATGCCCAGGCCGTGCGCCCAGTCCCGCAGGGGGATCACGTGGTGGTCGGTGTAGGCCCGGCCGAGCAGGTCGTTGAAGTCGTCCAGGGCCCGGCGGTCGGTGTCGGGGTCGAAGGTGAAGACCTTCTTCTCGTCCACGCGCACCAGCACCGGCAGGTAGGGCAGCACGTCGTAGCCGTGGTGGTCCCGGAAGGCTTCGGGCAGGCCGTGGGTCCACAGCGTCGCCTCGGTCTCCATCTCGATGGAGTCCTCGAAGACCGAGCCGCCCGCGGGACCCGCCAGGAGTTCGCGCAGCCGGTCGGTGAGGATGTGCTCCTCCCAGAAGTCGGTGACCGCCCGGGCGCCCGCCGCGCCGAAGTGGTCGACCACGTAGGAGACGGGGTCGGTGTGCGGGCCGCCCTCGGGCCGCTGCCCGGAGCCGCGCTCCCAGTAGGCCAGGAGCACCCAGGTGGAGCCGTCGCCGCCGCCGGGGGCGGTCCAGGCCAGCTCCTCCCCCTCCGCGGCGCCGGTGAGGTCGACCAGCGTGTCGGGGACGAGCGCGCACACCTTGTCCCCGGGGGCGGCGCCGTCCGCCAGGCGCAGGGCCTGGACGGCGACCAGGGTCCGCTCCGTCACCCCGTCGGCGGGCTCGACCACCGGTTCCGGCAGCGGCCCGGTGACGCTCTCCCCCGAGGCGAGGAAGTGCGCGCCGTGGGCGAGTTCGCGGGCGGCCGCCGTGTCCTGGGGGGTGACGGTGGGAACGGCGGCGGGCCAGGACGGGCCGATGGTGACGTCCATCGTCACGCCGCGCTCCTCCGCCCGGGCCAGCGCGGTCTCCAGGGCCGCGCGCCAGGCGTCGGTGCCCCAGCCGTGGCCTCCGGGGTCCAGGTCCTCGTCGGAGCTGTGGTGGACGTCGGCGATCTCCATGCCGCCGAACCCGGCGTCGGCGATCTGGTCGACCTCCCGCTCGATCTCGCGGAGGTCGACCAGGCCGTGCGGCCACCACCAGCGGAACCGGGCGCGCGCGGCGGCGGCCGGATCGACGAAGGCGTCCGCGAAGGCCCTGCGGGCGGGGGCCGCGGGGGCCACCGGGGACGCCGCGGCCGGGGCCGCCGGGAGGCCGAAGGCGACGGCCGCGCCCGTGGCGGCGCCCAGGCCGAGGAAGGACCGCCGGGTGGGGGCGAAGCCGTCCGGCTCCCGGTCCGGTCCTGCCGGGTCACGCATGGGGGCTCCTTTCCGCGCCGCCGTGGCGGCGTCGGTTCGGGGGTGGAGAGGGGGTATGCGCGCGCGGTGGTGGCGAGCCACCTATTAAAACGTTTCACAGAAAGTACCAAGTGCAGTGTGATCCAGGCAATACCCCCACGCGCACCTCCGGCCACTCGACTCACAGAACAGCGGCCATCTGCGCGGACCGCCCGACCTCGCCCCGCGGCGGCGACCACAAGCGATACGAACGTTTCACAAACCCCGCCCCGCGCGGGCGGCGCCGCGCGCACGCGAAGGGCCCCGGAGCGGTGCTCCGGGGCCCTCGCCCGGACGGTGCCGGGGCGTGTTCGGCGGGCGCCTTCGTGTGGCCCGGCGCTCGCGCCGGGAGCGGTCGTCGAACGATCTCCCGCGAGCCGCCCGGCGCAGCGGCCGGCCGTCGTCGACCACACAGCGGGCCGACGCGAGGCGGCCTGCGGGTGTGAGGCGGGCGTCGGCGCGGGTGGCGCGGGGCACCGAGGGCCTCCTGGTCGCCGGTGGGACGTCGCATCCACACCGGTACCGGAGGCCCTCCCGGTTCGTGTCAGGCGGGGCCGGTGTCACCGGCCTCCATGATCAGTACACCTAGCGGGCCAGCGGGGACTCCACCGGCAGCGAGGTGTCCGTGGCCAGGTCCAGCTCCGACGGCGGCAGCCCCGCCGCCACGACCTCCGCGCCCAGGGCGGCGATCATGGCGCCGTTGTCGGTGCACAGCTTGGGCCGGGGCACCCGCAGGGTGATCCCCGCCTCGCGGCAGCGCTGCTCGGCCAGGGCGCGCAGCGCGGAGTTGGCGGCCACGCCGCCGCTGATCACCAGCGTGCTCACCCCGTGCTCCACGCAGGCGTCGACGGCCTTGCGGGTGAGCACGTCCACCACCGCGTCCTGGAACGAGGCGGCGATGTCGGCGACCACCAGCGGCTCGCCGCGGCGGTCGGCGTCCTCCACGTGGCGGGCGACGGCGGTCTTCAGGCCCGAGAACGAGAAGTCGTAGGTGCCGTCCCCCCACTTGCCGCGCGGGAAGCGGATCGACTTGGCGTCGCCCCGCTGCGCCGCCCGGTCGATGGGCGGCCCGCCCGGGTAGGGCAGGTCCAGCAGCCGGGCCACCTTGTCGTAGGCCTCGCCCGCGGCGTCGTCCACGGTGTCGCCCAGCGACACCACGTCGGTGGCCAGGTCGTTGACCAGCAGCAGCGAGGTGTGCCCGCCCGAGACGAGCAGGGCGATGGCGGGCTTGGGCAGCGGCCCGTGCTCCAGCTGGTCCACGGCCACGTGCCCGACCAGGTGGTTGACCCCGTACAGCGGCTTGTCCAGCGCCATCGCGTACGCCTTGGCGGCGGAGACCCCCACCAGCAGCGCCCCGGCCAGGCCGGGCCCCGCGGTGACGGCGATGGCGTCGACGTCGGAGAGCTTCACACCCGCGGAGTCCAGCGCCCGGTGCACGGTGGGCGTCATGGCCTCCAGGTGGGCGCGGCTGGCCACCTCGGGCACCACTCCGCCGAAGCGGACGTGCTGCTCCACGCTGGAGGCCACCGACTCGCCGAGCAGCTCGCAGCCGCGCACGAGGCCGACGCCGGTCTCGTCGCAGGACGTCTCGATGCCCAGGATGAGCGGGAGGTCGTGGTCACTCATGGGTACCCTCCTCGGCGACGCGCCGCATGACCAGGGCGTCGGCCCCGTTGTAGTAGCCGCGCCGGATGCCGATCCGCTCGAATCCGAAGCGGGCGTAGAGCTTCTGGGCGCGCGGGTTGTCCGAGCGCACCTCCAGGAACATGTCGCGCACCCCGCGCCGGGCCGCCTGGTCCAGGAGCTCGGTGAGCAGCGCTCCCCCGATCCCGGTGCCCCAGGCGGACTCGGCCACGGCCATGGTCTGCACGTCCCCCTCGGGCGGGACGAACCGCAGGCCGGCGTAGCCGACCAGGGCGTCGCCGGCGACGGCCACGACGTAGTGGCGGGTCGCGGTCTCCGCGAGCTCCTCGCGCAGCATCCCCTCGCTCCAGGCGTCGGCCGGGAACAGGGCGCGCTCCAGCGCCATGACCGCGTCGACGTCCCCGGCGGCCATGGGCCGCAGGGCCACTCCCGCGGGCGGGGCGGCGCGCACCGCGTCCAGGGCGGTGTCGCGCACCGGTGTCACTTCACCCACTGGCGGACCTTCTTCGGGGCGCCGGGCACCACCGCGTCGGGGCGGCGCAGGTAGAGGGGCTCGGGGGCGGGCAGGGCCTCCCCGGCGTGCAGCCGGCGCAGGGCCAGCTCGGCCAGGGCGGCGGCGTCGGGGTGCACCGGGTCCGGTGCGGCCGCGGCCTCCCCGAACACGTCGGCGTACATCCGGGCGCCGTCGCCGACCAGCGGCAGCCCGCCGGTGTCGAGGTCGGCCGGGCGGTCCACGGCGATCTCGCCCACCCGGGTGAGGCGGTCGTCGTAGCGGGCCCAGAACACCTCCTTGCGGCGGGCGTCGGTCATGGCGACGAACGGCCCGGTGCGCCCGGTGGCGAAGGCCAGCGCGTCCAGGGTGGCCACCCCGTGGCAGGGGACGCCGAGCGCGTCGGCCAGGGCGTGGGCCGTGGCCAGCCCCACGCGCAGGCCGGTGTAGGGGCCGGGGCCGATACCGACGGCGACCGCGTCGAGGTCGGCCAGGGCGATGCCGGCCTCCCCGGCGAGCCGCCGGATGGTCGGGGAGAGCAGTTCGCCGTGGCGGCGGGCGTCCACCGAGGACGCGCTCGCGCGCAGGGTGAAGGCGCCGTCCGCGCCGGACTCGCCGATGGCGGCGGTGACGGCGGGGGTGGCGGTGTCGAAGGCCAGGAGCAGCACCGGTCTAGTCTTCCGTGTTCTCGTCGTCGACGGCGACGGGCAGGGCGACATCCGCCCAGCGCCGGCCGACCGGGGTGAGGTGGACGGTGCGGCTGTCGTCGGCGTGGCGCTCGATCCGGATCTCCAGCCGGTCGTCGGACAGCCCCTCGGCGACACCCTCGCCCCACTCCACGACGGTGACGGAGTCGGGGAGGGTCATGTCGAGGTCGATGTCGTCGATCTCGTCGGGTCCGCCCAGCCGGTAGGCGTCCACGTGGACCAGGGAGGGGCCGCCCACCAGCGAGGGGTGGACGCGGGAGATGACGAAGGTCGGGGAGGTGACCGAGCCGCGCACGCCCAGCCCCCGGCCCAGGCCCTGGGTGAGGGTGGTCTTGCCCGCGCCGAGCGGGCCGGACAGGATCAGCAGGTCCCCCGGCCGGCTGAGGCCGGCCAGGGCGCGGCCCAGGGCGCGCATGGCGCCGTCGGTGGCGGCGGTGACCGCGGTGGACGCGTTCGCTGTGGTCGTCACGTCTGTCATCGGACTCGCAAGGCTGTGTGTCGGTAAGGTTCGGGCGGTGGCCGACCGGGGTCGTGGCACGACCGTCGGGTGTGTCCCCTTCACCCCAGGTTAGGCGGGGCGGCGGGGGCGCGCGGCCGGTTGCGGACGATCGGCGGGGGTCGCGGCCGCCACACCCGCGGCCGGGGCCGCGCCCGCGCCCGCGGGCGGCCCGCAGGCCCGGTCGCCGCGGCTCAGGCCCCGCCGACGTACTCGCGCGGGACCCGGACGCCGACCCGGGTGACGATCTCGTACGGGATGGTGTCCAGGACCCCGGCCCAGTCCTGGGCGCTCGGCGCGCCCGGGTGGACGTCCGGGTCGCCGAACAGCACCGCGTACTCGCCGGCGGCCACCTCGTCGTCGCCCACGTCGACAACGAACTGGTCCATGCACACTGTTCCCGCGATGACGCGCTCGCGTCCGCCCAGGAGCACCGGCCCCCTGTTGGTGGCGGCCCGGGGCACGCCGTCGGCGTAGCCCAGGGGCACCAGGGCGAGGGTGGTCTCGCGGTCGGTCACGTAGCGGTGGCCGTAGGAGACGCCGCTGCCGGCCGGCACCCGCTTGGTGAGGGCGACGCGGGCACGCAGGGTCATCGCGGGCCGCAATCCGGGCACAACCAAATCCGGGATCGGGGACAGCCCGTAACTCGCGATACCGCCGCGCACCAGATCGAAGTGCGCCTCGGGCAGGGTGAGCAGCGCCGCCGAGTTGGCGATGTGGCGCACCTCGGGGGTCAGGCCGACCTTGTCGGCGGTCTCCAGGGCGTCGTGGAACACGGAGAGCTGGGCGGCGATCGAGGGGTGCCCGGGCTCGTCCGCGCAGGCGAAGTGCGACCAGATCCCGCTCACCTTGAGGTGGCCGGCCTCCTCGGCGCGCGCGGCGGCCTCCACCAGGGCGCCCCATTCGGAGTGGCCGATGCCGCCCCGGTTCAGGCCGGTGTCGATCTTGAGCTGCACCCGCGCGGTGCGGCCCAGGCGGCGGGCCGCCCCGAGGACGGCCTCCAGCACCGCGGCGTCGCTGACGCCCAGGTCGATGCCGTTCTCGACGGCCTCGCCCACGGGTTCGCCGGGCGGGATGATCCAGGCCAGCACGGGCGCGGTGATCCCGGCCGCGCGCAGCCCGAGCGCCTCGCGGATGAACGCGGTGCCCAGCCAGGTGGCCCCGCCCGCCAGCAGCGCGCGGGCGGCGGGCAGCATGCCGTGCCCGTAGCCGTCGGCCTTGACCACGCCCATGAGCGCGGCCCCGCCGGCGCGCTCGCGGAGCAGCCGTGCGTTGTGGGCGATCGCGTCCAGGTCGACGCGGGCGTGCGCGAAGTGAGCCATACCCCCAGTGTTCCACGTGTGGGTTACCTGCGCGGGGCTTCGGGTATGTGGGCTGTGACCGAGTTCGGACGTATCCGGATGTATACGGAGTGCGACGATACTCGAGGCCGTATCTGGGGGTAACGGCATGAGCGAGTTCGCAGCTGAACGACCCGTCAACGCGGTCCGCCTGTGGTCCGGCGGCCTGGCGACGGCGGTGGTGGCCGCACTGGTCGTCCTGGTGGGCACCCTGTTCTTCAGGGGTGCCCTGGGGATCCCGGTGCTGGCCCCGGAGGAGGCCGGCTACCTCGGTGACGCCGGGACCGCGGCCTACGCCTTCATGGCGGGGGTCGCGGCCCTGGCGGCCACGGCCCTGATGCACCTGTTGCTGGTGGCGGCGCCGCGCGCCCGCGCCTTCTTCGTGTGGATCATCGGCCTGATCACCGCCATAGCGGTGGTCACCCCCTTCACCCAGGGGGTGGAGGGCGCCAGCCCCACCGCCACCGCCGTGATCAACCTGATCACGGGTGTGGCCATCGCCGTCCTGGTGAACAGCGTGGCGCGGACCGCCGTGGTCCGCGGCGGGCGGCCGGCCCGAGAGAAGCCGGTCCTGCACCAGGAGGGCATCCTGCCCGAGGTCCGCGAGCCCCGTCGGGAACCGACCGAGCCCCGGGGGGAACCGCGAGGTCTGTGACTCCCTGACCCAGGGTCATGACGCGAGAGGAGGGGGGCGGAGCCGAACGGCTCCGCCCCCCTCCCCCGTGTCCGCCCGTGTCCGCGCCTTCCCCGTCCGGGCCCGGCGGAGTCCGGGAACCCCGCGCGGGCGCGGATCCGCCCGCGCCTCCCCCGCCCGGGCCGGGCTCTCAGGCGGTCCCGGCGATGAGGCGGTCGGCGTGCTCCGGGCTCAGGCAGTGCTCGATGACCAGCACGGCGGCGCCGATCTCGCCCGCGCTCTCGGCGGCCACCGACGACACGATGCTGAGGTGCTCGGTGGCCAGCGGCAGCGACCGCTGGTAGATGACCTCGCGCACCCCGGCCAGCAGGTGGTCCCCGGCCAGGGCCAGCGCCCCGCCGATGACGATCACCGAGGGGTTGAACATGTTGACGGACGCGGCCAGCACCTCGCCGATGTCGCGGCCGGCCTGGCGCAGGGCGCGCAGCGCCGGAACGGACCCGTTGCGGGCCAGCTCCACCACGTCGCGCGCGCTGTGGGCGGGCACGCCCTCGGCGGTGAGGGCCTCGGCCAGGGCGGCCCCGCTGGCGACGGCCTCCAGGCAGCCGGTGTTGCCGCAGCGGCAGGGCTTGTCCGCGCCGCTGGGGACGTGGATGTGCCCCATGTCGCCGGCCGCGCCCTGGGCGCCCCGGTAGACGCGCCCCTCGCTGACGATGCCGCAGCCGATGCCGGTGGCGACCTTGACGAACATCAGGTGGCTGGCGTCGGGCCAGGCGGTGTGGTGCTCGCCGATCGCCATGATGTTCACGTCGTTGTCCACCAGCACCGGGACGGCCAGCCGCTCCCCCACGTAGCCGGGCACGTCGAAGCCGTCCCAGCCGGGCATGATCGGCGGGTTCACGGCCCGGCCGGTGGAGTGCTGGACGGGGCCGGGCAGGCCGATGCCCAGGCCCAGCAGCTCGGAGACGTCGCGGCCGGCGCCGGCGAGCAGCCCGCGGCCGTGCTCCACCACCCAGTCCAGGACGTGTTCGGGCCCCAGGGCGATGTCCAGGTCGGCGCGGGCCTCGGCGATGACCTCGGCCGCCATGTCGGTGAGGGCCAGCCGCGCGTGGGTGGCGCCCAGGTCCGCGGCGAGGACGACCCGCGCCCGGGGCCGGAACGAGAACGTGGTGGGCGGTCGGCCGCCGGTGGAGACGGCCTCGCCCGCCGGGCCGATGAGGCCGCTGGCGAGGAGCGCGTCCACCCGCTGGGTGACGGTGGACCGGGCCAGGCCGGTGGCCCCGGCCAGCTCGGACCGGGTGCGGGGGCGGCCGTCGCGCAGCAGCCGGAGCAGGGTCCCCGCCCCGGGCGCGGTCGTGGTGGGAGCGGCCCGGAGTCCGTGGGCCGGCGGGCCGGTCAGCGCATCTTCCGTCATGGGACAAGTCAAGCACAGGATCTATTGACCGCCTCGAAAGGACCTATTGCGGTCACGTTTCTCAACTTATGCTTGACCGTCGACAGAAGTCCGGCGTACGGTGCGAGCATGTCAGTGAGTAAGGTCACAAGCATCGGCAGCGGGTCCGATGTCGGGGAGGCCCCGCCCAACGCCTACCGGGCCGCCGTGATCGGCACCGGGTTCATGGGCCGGGTCCACAGCCACGCCGTCCGCGCCAACGGGGGCGCGGTCGTCGGGGTGGCGGGCTCCTCCCCCGCGAAGGCCGAGGCCTTCCGCTCCGCCAACGGCGTCGGCCGCGCCCACGCCGACGCCCTGGACCTGATCCGCAGCGACGACGTGGACGTGGTGCACGTGTGCGTCCCCAACCACCTCCACGCGCCCCTGACCCTCGCGGCCCTGGCCGCCGGCAAACACGTGGTGTGCGAGAAGCCCCTGGCCATCGACGCCGCGACCGCCGCGGAGATGACCGCGGCCGCCGAGGACGCCGGGCTGGTCGCCGTCGTCCCCTTCGCCTACCGCTTCCACCCCATGGTCCGCGAGGCCCGGGCGCTGGTCGCCGCGGGCGCCGTCGGCAGGGTCGGCCTGGCCCACGGCGGCTACCTCCAGGACTGGCTGCTGTACCCGCAGGAGGACAACTGGCGGGTGGACCCGCGGATCGGCGGCCCCACCCGGGCGTTCGGGGACATCGGCTCGCACTGGTGCGACATGCTGGAGTTCGTCACCGGCGACCGGATCGCCTCCGTCAGCGCCCAGACCGGCCGGCTCAACGACGTCCGCGACGGGCGGCCGGTGGACACCGAGGACCTGGTCACCCTCCAGTTCGCGACCGCCGGCGGGGCCGTGGGCGGCGCGGTCATCAGCCAGGTCTCCCCCGGCCGCAAGAACAGCCTGGTGCTGGAGGTCTCCGGCACCGAGGGCTCGCTGCGCTTCGACCAGGAGCGCCCCGAGACCCTGTGGGCGGGCGGGCGCGGGCGCACCGGGATCATCTCCCGGGACGACCCGGACCTGAGCGCCGACGCCGCCCGGCTCACCGCCGTCCCCGTCGGCCACCCGCAGGGCTACCAGGACTGCTTCAACGCCCTGGTCGCCGACACCGCCGACGCCGTCGCCGGGGGCTCCCCCGAGGGCCTGCCGGTCTTCGCCGACGGGCTGCGCGCGGCGGTCATCGCCGAGGCCGTGCTGCTCTCGGCCCGCGAGCGCCGCTGGGTCGACGTCACCGAGGTGGACCGGGGATGAGCACCGCACCCCCCGCAGAGCCGGTGGTCCGCATGAGCGGCATCACCAAGTCGTTCCTGGGCGTCCGCGTCCTGCACGGCGTCGACCTGGAGCTGTACCCGGGGCAGGTGCACGCCCTGGTGGGCGAGAACGGCGCCGGGAAGTCGACCCTGATGAAGGTCCTGGCCGGGGTCCACCCGGCCGACGGGGGCACCGTCGAACTGGACGGCCGCCCCGTCTCCTTCGAGCACCCGGTCCAGGCGCAGCGGGCCGGCGTGGCCACGGTGTTCCAGGAGTTCAACCTGCTCCCGGAGCGCACCGTCGCCGAGAACGTGTTCCTGGGCCGGGAGATCCGGGGCCGGTTCGGCGCCGTGGACGCCCGCGCCATGGAACGCGCCACCGCCGCCCTGCTCGCCGACCTGGACTTGGAGGGCATCGAGCCCTGGGCCCGGGTCCGGTCCCTGTCGGTGGCCCAGCAGCAGGTGGTGGAGATCGTCAAGGCGCTCTCGCACGACGCCCGCGTCATCTCCATGGACGAGCCGACCGCCGCGCTGGCCGAGAGCGAGGTGGAGGTGCTCTACCGGATCATCGCCCGCCTGCTCGAACGCGGTGTGGCGGTGCTGTACGTCTCCCACCGCATGCGGGAGATCTTCGACCTGGCGACCCGGATCACCGTCCTGAAGGACGGTCGCCTCGTCGACACCGTGGACGCCGCCGGGACCCGCCCGGCCGACCTGGTCCGCATGATGGTGGGCCGCCCGGTGTCGGCGGTCTTCCCCGAGCACCTGGAACCGTCCGGGGACCGCCACGGCGACGTGCGCCTGGAGGTGTCCGGCGGCGGCAACACCCAGCTGGACGACATCTCCTTCCAGGTGCGCGGCGGCGAGATCGTGGGCCTGGCCGGGCTCCAGGGCAGCGGGCGCACCGAGATCGCGCACGCCCTGTTCGGGATCGAACGCTTCACCCGGGGCGAGGTCCGGGTGGACGGGCGCCGGGTGGACCCGCGCTCGCCGCGGACCGCGATCCGGGCGGGCCTGGTGCTGGTGAGCGAGGACCGCAAGACCCAGGGCCTGGCCCTGAACCAGTCGGTCCTGGCCAACGCCCGGCTGGTCCTGGACGCGGTGTGGCCGTTCGGCTCGGGCGCCCGGGCCGCCCGCCTGCCGGGGGTGCTCTCCTCCCTGGAGCTGGTGGCGCGCGGCGGCAACGCCCAGGAGGTCCGCTACCTCTCCGGCGGCAACCAGCAGAAGGTCGTGCTGGCCAAGTGGCTGGCGACCGAGCCCGGCGTGATGGTGCTGGACGAGCCCACGCGGGGCATCGACGTCGGCGCCAAGCAGGCCGTCTACCGGCTGATGCGGGAGCTGGCGGCGCAGGGCGTGGCCATCGTCCTCATCTCCTCCGAGCTGCCCGAGCTGATCGGGATGTCGGACCGCCTCGTCGTCCTGGCCGACGGCCGGGTGGCGGGCGGGCTGCCCGGCGGCTCCGGCGAGGAGGAGGTCATGGCGCTGGCCACCGGCTCCGCCGCCGAACCCGCCGGCCCCGGGGTCGAGGACCCGCGGATCACCGCAGCGGCGGCCGGACACCCCGACGACCACAGCCACGAGGAGGCCGCACCGTGAGCGCTCCCCCCGCCTCCCCGCAGTCCGCGGTCCGCGCCCTGTGGGCCCGCACCGGCACCACCGGCCTGGTCTACCTGGCCCTGGTCCTGCTGCTGGTGCTCAGCACCCTCTACGTCGCGTCCCGGGGCGAGAACCTCTTCACCACGGCCAACACCGTGGACCTGTTCACCCGCAGCAGCCTGCTCGGGTTCCTCGCCATCGGCCAGACCCTGGTCATCCTGTGCCGCTCCCTGGACCTGTCGGTCGGGTACGTGGCGGCCCTGTCCACCGTGGTCGCGGCCACCGTCATGGCGGGCGACCCGGCCCGCGTCCCCCTGGGCATCGCCGCCACCCTGGGCCTGGCGGCGCTGATCGGCCTGGCCAACGGCACCATCGTGACGTGGCTGCGGGTCAACCCGTTCATCGCCACCCTGGGCACGGGGCTCATCATCAAGGGGTACCTGGACACCAACTTCCAGGGCCCGGCGGGGGCGATCCCCGCCGCGTTCCAGGCCTTCGGCTACACCCGCATCGGGGTGTTCCCGGTGTCCACCCTGGTCATGCTGGCCCTGGCCGCGGCGGCGGTGGTGTTCCTGCACCGCACCCGCACCGGCTATCACATGTACGCGGTGGGCGGCGACGCCGAGGTGGCGCGCCTGTCCGGTGTCCGCGACCGGATCCCCGTCATCACCGCGCACGTCCTGTGCTCGGTGACCGCCGGGATGGCCGGGCTGCTGCTGGCCTCGCGCTTCGGCACCGGCAGCGCCCTGGTCTACAACAACGGCTACGAACTGGAGGCCATCGCCGCGGTGGTGCTCGGCGGGACCTACCTGCTGGGCGGGCGCGGCGGCGTGGCCGGGACCATCGCCGGGGTGTTCATCCTGGCCACCCTCGACACCGTGTTCAACGTGCTGGCGGTGGACCCGTTCGTCAAGGACGTGCTGCGCGGCGTCATCGTCATCACCGCCGTCGCCATCTACGCCCGCGGCCGGCTGTCCCGGTCCGCGGTGCGGGTGCGCTTCCCCTCCGGCGGCCCGCCGCCACCCGCTCCCCCGCCCGACCCGGGCGGCGCCCCGGCCCCCGTCACCTCCGGCACCGAAGGAGGCGGACGATGACCGAGACGCCCGCCCGGCGCTCCGCCCCCCTCGCCCTGCTGTCCTCGCTGGGACGGGGCGGCACCGCCACGGTGCTCCTGATCCTGGTGCTGATCTTCGTGGTCATCGCCACCCGGAACCCGTCCTTCTTCGAGGGCCCGCCGCTCATGGCCTTCGCCAAGAAGGCGGCGCCCCTCGTCATCCTGGCCGTGGGCCAGTACCTGGTCATCGTGTCCGGGGAGTTCGACCTGTCGGTCGGTTCCCTGGTCGGCGCCCAGGTGGTCATCGCGGCCCGGCTCATCGACGGCGAGGAGGGCATGACCCTGCCCGTCATCGGCCTCATGCTCGCCTTCGGCCTGCTGGTGGGCCTGGTCAACGGGCTGGTCACGACGCTCCTCAGGGTGCCGTCGATCATCGCCACCCTGGGCATGATGCTCGTCCTGTTCGGCGCGGTCCGGTTCTGGACCGGGGGCGCGCCCACCGGCTCCCTGTCGGAGGCGTTCCGCGTCCCCGGCCGGGGCGGGATCGAGGGCGTGCCGTTCCTGGGGCAGCTGCCCTGGGCGGTGCTCATCGCCCTGGCGCTGACCGTCTGCGCCGTGCTCCTCATGCGCTCCCCGTTCGGCCGCTCCCTGATGGCGACCGGCGACAACGACGTCGCCGCCGCCTACGCCGGGGTGCGGGTGCAGCGGGTGCGCACCCTGGCCTTCGTCGGCTCCGCCCTCATGGCGACCGTCGCGGCGATCCTCATCGGCGGGTTCGCCGGGGTCACCGCGCAGGTCGGCCAGGGGCTGGAGTTCACCGCCATCACCGCCGTGGTGCTGGGCGGGGTGGTCCTGGGCGGCGGCCGCGGGACGGTCGTGGCCGCCGCCCTGGGCGCCCTCACCGTCGAAGCCCTGTTCACCCTCTTCAACCAGCTCTACCTGCCCTCGACCATCCAGCCTTCGGTGCAGGGGCTCATCATCATCGCCGCGGTGGCCTACGCCGCCCGCCGGGGCGATCTGCGACCGCCGGGGCGCCCGCGCCGGCGACCGGACCACGAACCCGAGCGCGAGCCCGGGACCCCCAGGAGGTAACCATGCGCATCTCACGCATGCTGCTCGCCGGCACCGCCGGCCTGACACTGATGCTCTCGGCGTGTACCACCGACGCGCCCGACGAGGCCGCGCCGGGAGGTGAGGGCGGCGCCGGGATGACGCCGGACGCGGAGTGGTTCGACGAGGCCGAGTACGAGGCCCAGCTCGCCCAGCGGGAGATCACGCCGGAGGGCTCGCCCGACGAGCCCTGGCTCCAGGCGATCGAGCCGGAGTGGACGGACACCTCGGAGTTCGTCCACGACTCCCCCGAGGACGCCACCGTCTGCTTCTCCAACGCCTCGGTCTCCAACCCCTGGCGCGTCACCGGCTTCATCACCATGGAGCAGCAGGTGGAGGCGCTCCAGGAGGAGGGCCGGATCGGCGAGTTCCGGGTGTCGGACGCCGCCGACGACGACAACCAGCAGATCTCCGACATCCAGGCCTTCGTGGACTCGGGCGACTGCGACGCCATCATCATCTCGCCGTCCACCACGGCCACGCTGACCCCGGCGGTGGAGACCGCGTGCGAGAGCGGCGTCCCGGTCATCGTGTTCGACCGCGGCGTCAACACCGACTGCATGGTGACGTTCATCCACCCGATCGGCGGCTACGCCTACGGCGCCGACGCCGCCGAGTTCCTGGTGGAGAACCTGGAGCCGGGCTCCCGGGTGCTGGCACTGCGCATCCTGCCGGGTGTGGACGTGCTGGAGCACCGCTGGGCGGCCGCCCAGCAGATCTTCGGCGAGAGCGAGCTGGAGGTGCTCGGCTTCGAGTTCACCGAGGGCGACGGCGCCAAGATCAAGGACCTGGTCTCCCAGCACCTGCAGCGCGGCGAGGTCGACGGCATCTGGATGGACGCCGGCGACGGCGCCGTGGCCGCCCTGGAGGCGTTCGAGGACGCCGGCCGGCCGTACCCGGTGATCTCCGGTGAGGACGAGCTGAGCTTCATGCGCAAGTGGGACGAGGAGGGGCTGACCGCGATCGCGCCGGTGTACTCCAACTTCCAGTGGCGCACCCCGGTGCTGGCCGCCGCCATGATCCTGGGCGGCGAGGAGGTGCCCTCCGAGTGGATCCTGCCGCAGGAGCCCATCCGCCAGGGCGAGCTCCAGGACTACCTGGACCGCAACGCCGACATGCCGTCGCTGCACTACGCCAAGTTCGGCGGGGAGGACCTGCCCGGGTTCCCCGAGGCCTGGACCGACCGGTAGGAGGAGGGGCGGATGCGCGCGCTGGGGGTCAACACCTGGGTGTGGACGTCACCGCTGACCGGGGCCGATCTGGAAGTGATCGCCCCACGGGTGGCGGCCTGGGGGTTCGACGTGATCGAGCTGCCCGTGGAGGACGTCGGCGACTGGGACCCCGGCCGCGCGCGGGACCTGGTGAGCGGGCTGGGTCTGGAGCCCCGCGTCGTACTGGTCATGGGCCCGGGTCGGGAGCTGGTCGCGACCGACCCGGGCACCCGGCGGGCGACACAGGACTACCTGCGCCGGGTCGTGGACGCGGCGGCGGCGGTCGGGTCGCCCGTCGCCGCCGGCCCCGCCTACGCGTCGGTGGGCCGCACCTGGCGGATGTCCACCGCGGAGCGGGCGTCCCTCGCGGCCGAGCTGACCGAGGCCCTGGCCCCGGTCGTGGAGCACGCCGCGCAGGCGGGCGTCCGGCTGGCGGTGGAGCCCCTCAACCGCTACGAGACGAGCGTCCTCAACACCGTCGACCAGGGCCTGGAGCTGCTCGCGGACCTGCCGTCGGAGCACTGCGGCCTGGCCCTGGACGTGTACCACATGAACATCGAGGAGCGGGACGTCCCGGCGGCGATCCTGCGGGCCGGCGACCGGGTCGCCCACGTGCAGGTATGCGCGAACGACCGGGGCGCCCCCGGGGCCGACCACCTGGACTGGCCCGGGATCGCCGCCTCACTGGACACGATCAGGTACACAGGCCCCCTGGTCATCGAATCCTTCACCGCGGAGAATGCCACCATCGCCACCGCGGCCTCCATCTGGCGGCCGCTGGCGGCGACACAGGACGCGATCGCCGTCGACGGGCTGGCGTTCCTGAGGTCCCTCCCGAGTGGAAGGTGAGGAGTGGTGGGACCCGGGGCGCGGTCCGCACCCGGCCGTGCACGCACAGCGGGCGGGCGGGCGACGCGTCCGGCACGGCACACCACCACCCCGCTCGGTGCCGCGCTGGCCGGAGAGCGCCGCCGGGAGCAGGGTGACTCCCATCCGCTAGGAGACGTCACCATGCCCGCCGACCACCCCAACCCCCCGACCCTGGAGGACTCCGGACCGCAGCCCCCGGAGGACCTGCCCGAACCCTCCCGCACCACTCCGCTGACCTGGTGGCTCACCATCGGCGCGATGGCCGTCGTGATGGCGCTGATCGCCGCGCTCGTCCTGTCCGGCGGGCGCGAGGAGCCCGGCGGCGCCGACGCCGACGCCGTGGCCGCGCTCGCCGAGGACGCGACCGCCGCCGGGGAGACCCTGTCCCCGGTCGTCGAGGAGATGGAGGAGTGGCTGCCCACCGACGGCTCCCACCCGCCGCTGGACGTGGTGGACGCCGCGACCGTGCACGGCTGGCGGACCGCCGCCCACGAGGCCGCCACCGGCCTGGCCGTGCGGGAAGGCGCGGACCCGGTCCGCACCGGCCTGATCTCGTCGGCGTCGCTGCTGGTCGTGGCCGCCGACACCTACTCCAAGGCCGCGCTGGTGGAGGACGAGGACCTGCGCATGGACCTGCTGCACGTGGCGATGGACGTGCGCAACGAGGCCGTCGTCGGCTGGTCGGCCGCGGCCTCGCACCTGGACGAGGCCGCGGTCGCCGCCGGGCTGGGCCACGTCCACGTCCACCTGCCCGCCTCCCCCGACCTGGGGGCGCTGGAGCCCGACGGCACCGCCGGGACCCGGGTCGAGCAAGAGAACCACCACTGACGAACGAACACCGGCCCCGGCCCCGAGCCGGGGCCCACCGACGAAAGGCCCGACCATGACACGACCGGTCACCCTCTTCACCGGGCAGTGGGCCGACCTGCCCTTCGAGGAGATCTGCTCCCTGGCGTCCTCCTGGGGCTACGACGGGCTGGAACTGGCCTGTTGGGGCGACCACCTCGACGTCACCCGCGCCGCCGCCGACGACGACTACGTGCGCGACCGCCTCGACACCCTCGAGCGGCACGGCCTGGGGCTGTGGGCGATCTCCAACCACCTGCTCGGCCAGGCGGTCTGCGACGACCCCATCGACCAGCGGCACAAGGACATCCTGCCGTCCCGGGTGTGGGGCGACGGCGACCCCGAGGGCGTGCGGCGGCGCGCCGCCGAGGAGATGAAGACGACCGCGCGGGCCGCGGCCCGGCTGGGGGTGTCCACGGTGGTGGGCTTCACCGGGTCGGCGATCTGGAAGTACGTGGCGATGTTCCCGCCGGTGGGCGAGGACGTCATCGAGGCCGGGTACCGGGACTTCGCCGACCGGTGGAACCCGATCCTGGACGTGTTCGACGAGGTGGGGGTGCGGTTCGCGCACGAGGTGCACCCCTCCGAGATCGCCTACGACTACTGGTCGACGCGGGCGGCGCTGGAGGCGGTGGGGAACCGGGAGGCGTTCGGCCTGAACTGGGACCCCAGCCACATGGTGTGGCAGGACATCGACCCGGCGGGGTTCCTGTGGGACTTCCGGGACCGGATCTACCACGTGGACTGCAAGGACACCCGCAGGCGGACCGGCAACGGCCGCAACGGGCGGCTGGGCTCGCACCTGCCGTGGGGCGACCCGCGGCGCGGCTGGGACTTCGTGTCCACCGGCCACGGCGACGTGCCCTGGGAGGACTGCTTCCGCGTCCTGAACTCCATCGGCTACACCGGGCCGATCTCGGTGGAGTGGGAGGACGCGGGGATGGACCGGCTGGTCGGCGCGGCCGAGGCGGTGGAGTTCGTCCGCTCCCACGCCTACGACCCTCCGCAGGCGTCGTTCGACTCGGCGTTCGGCTCCGACTGAGCCCCTGCTCCCCGGGCCGGCGGCCGCGGATCACATCATCGGGGCGATGACCACCCGGTATCCGCGGCCGTCGGCCACGACGTCGCGCCGGAAGTCGTTGACCCGGTTGACCGAGTCCTGCACCGCGCGGCCGCTGAACGCCGCCGGGTCGGCGGCGGGCAGGCGGGCCAGGACGGCGCGGACGGCCTCGTCGACGGAGAGCACCGTCTCCCGGTGCTCCAGGACGATGCGCGCGCCGTCGAGGCGGCTGATGGCGATCCGGAACATGGCCGGTTCTCCTCGGGCAGGGGGCGGCTGTGGGAGAGCGGGGTCTTCCCCGATTGTCCCCCATCGCCCGGGCCGGAGCGGCGCGCGGGACCGGAGGGCACGGCCGCCCCGGCCCGGCGTCAGACCTCCAGGGTCTCCTCGATGTTCTTGAGGCGGTGCCGGGCCAGGGCGAGGTTGCCCCGGGCCCGGTCCAGCGCCAGGTAGAGGAACAGCCCCTGTCCCTTGCGGCCGGCGAGCGGGCGGATGACGTGGTACTGCCCGGACAGGGTGATGAGGATGTCCTCGATGGCGTCGTTGAGGCCGAGCTGGTCCATGGTCCGCATCTTGGCCCGGACCACTTCGGTGTTGCCCGCCGCGGCGACGGTGAGGTCGAGCGTGTTGGTGGAGGCGAGGGTGCCCAGCGCCATCCCGCTGCCGTAGTCGACGACGGCGGCGCCCACCGCCCCGTCGATCTCCATCATCTCTTTGAGGCCGGATTCGATGTTCGGCATGTCCTTCTCTTTCCTGTGGTCGGTTCGGTCGGTTCGGCGCTGCCGTCCCCGGTCGGCGATCCAGCGGCGCAGCCCGTGGACCGCGCGGCGCGGGGAGGCCCCACCGGTCACGCGGTCACCGCCCGGTCGGGTCCGTCCGCCGACAGGGTGCGCAGCGCGGCGAGGACGCGCTCCAGGACCCCGCGGTCCACGGGGACGGCCTGCCGGGGCCGGGGGAGGCCGCCCGGGTCCGGCAGCGGGGGCCGGTCCCGGCGGGGCGCGGGCGGCCGGGCGGTGCGGGCGAGGCGGCGCAGGTCCCGCAGGGCGGAGCCGAGGCTCCCCCCGTCCGGGGACACCCGTACCCGCACCCGCAGGCACAGGTCCGCGGACTCCGCCAGGACGGCGGCCAGGACGTGGTGGCGGGCGTCGGAGACGACGACGTCCTCCATGTCCTGGCCCGCGCACAGCGGTCCCGCGTGCACGGCCCGCAGGATCTCCACCACGTCCTCGGGGCGGTCCTCGTCTCCGACGTGGACGAGGGTCCGCCCGCTCCGCCAGTCGACGAGGTGGACACTGCGCACCCCGGGCGTCCGGAGCAGGTCCCTCATCTGTCGGTCGATCGCACGCACATCGGTCCTCCGTGGAGACGGGTCGGGCGGTCCGCGGCGGACGGGGCAGCGGGCCGCCCTTGTACGGACAAGGACGACAATAGGGTGATGCGGCCGATTCCGCTGGCTTTTCAGAAATCCGTTGAATAGTGCCTGATAAGAAGGCCGGGCACTCGGCGCGAACCCGGGAACGAATGCCCGATTTCACACAGGAACGGCACGAATAAAACGGCGATCGCCCGTGATATCACGGGCGATCGCCTTTACCGCCTTATGGGTTCTTCGGGCCCTAGGACCCGGCGTCCGGGCCGACGGGCCGGGTCAGAGCCAGTCGACGCCGTAGCCCTCCAGGTCGTAGCGGGCCGCGACGATGTCCAGCCTCCCGGACTCGACGAACGGCGCCAGCTCCGGGTCCGCGCGCAGCAGGCCGGCGACGTGCCGGGCGTTGGCGCGCACGCAGGCGTCGACGAAGTCGCCCCCGTCGTCGGGGGTGGAGTCGACGACCTCCAGGATCTGCTCCACGAGGTAGCCGACGTGGCCGTGCGGGAGCTCTCCGGTGCGGTGGGCCTCCACCGCGGCGCCCACCGCGCCGCAGGAGGAGTGGCCCTGGACGACGATGAGCGGGACCGCCAGGTGTTCGACGGCGTAGACGATGCTGCCGAGCACCGAGGAGTCCAGGACCTCGCCGGCGGAGCGGACGGTGAACAGGTCGCCCAGACCCCGGTCGAAGACCAGTTCCGGTGCGACCCGCGAGTCGGCGCAGCCGAGGATGAGGGCGAAGGGGCTCTGCCCCTGGGCGACCTCGATCCGGCGGCGGCGCCCCTCGTGGGGGTGGACGGAGGCGAACCGGCGCCAGCGCCGGTTGCCCTCCTTGAGCAGACGCAGGGCGTCGGCGGCCCCTCCCTCGAAAGGGGCTCCGGAGTCGGCCAACGCGGACGAGGGAACCGCGGCGGCCAGGGCGGCTCCCGCACCGCCGACCAGGGAGGCGCGCAGGGCGTGACGACGTGAAATGGCCATGGGGAGTCTCGTTCTTCTTCGCTTCGAGGCGGATCACGCCTCCGGTCAAAGAAAGCGAACAAAAACTACGCTTCTACCAAAAGGGACACAAGACACTTAACGGATTCTTGACGCCGCCCCCGCACCCGCTCCCCACGGGCACCGCCCCGCCCGTTCCGGCGAAGGGGGCCCGGCCGCCGACCGCCGCGATCCCCTCACCTCTACCGATGCGCCCCGATCCGCCGTAGACTCCCACCGACCGATCGTTCAGTAACCGACCCCCTCGTGTGACGGCCACGACACGCGGTCCATGACCGGACGACCGGCACGCGACCGGCCGGCGACACGAGGTAGATTCGACAACCGTGCCCCGAACCAGCCCTGGCGAGTCCGCGCCCCCGCGCTCCGGGAGGCGCCGCTCCGGACGCCCCGGACACGACGCCGACTCCGTCCTGCACGTGGCGGCCCGCGTCTTCAACGAGCGCGGCTACGACGGGACCAGCATGGAGGACCTGGCGCGCGCCCTGGGCGTCACCAAGTCCGCGATCTACCACCACGTCTCCAGCAAGACCGAGCTGCTGCGCCGGTCGCTGGACCTGGCCATGGACGCCCTGTTCGCGGTCACCCGCGAGGAGGCCTCGGTCACCGGCCCGGCCGTGGACCGGCTCGACCACGTCCTGCGCGGCAGCGTCCGCGTGCTGGTGGAGCTGCTCCCGCACGTCACGCTGCTCCTGAGGGTGCGCGGCAACACCGAGGTGGAGAAGCACGCCCTGGAGCGGCGGCGCGAGTTCGACCACCTGGTCGCCGACCTGGTCCGTGAGGGCATCGTCGCCGGGGACATCCGCGACGACGTGGACCCGGCGGTGGCCGCACGGCTGCTGTTCGGCATGGTCAACTCGATCGTGGAGTGGTACAAGCCCGACCGAGGGCTGTCGGCGGAGGAGGTGGCCGACACCCTCGCCACCATCGCCTTCCAGGGGCTGCGCCGCCCGCCGCACGCCTCCTGACCCGGGGCCGGTGATACCGGTCACGGAGGTCACGGTCACCGCCGGTCACACCCCCTTCGGGCTCGCGGTTCCCCATGCGACCAAAGTCCCGAAAGCAGAGAAGCGTAATACTTCCAGCTTTCTTGCTGCATATCCGTTTTCTATGCTTTTCCAGCCGGGAAAATCGCACAGTCGGGACGGAACAGCGTGGTCGAGCACTTCACCTACGGACCGTGGACTCCGGGGATCGCCTACGCGGTGTCGGTCATCGGCTCCTTCATCGGCCTGATGGCGGCCGCGCGGTCGCGCGCCGCCACCCGCCGCTTCGCCCGCCTGCAGTGGCTGGCCATGAGCGCGGTCTGCCTGGGCGGCACCGCCGTGTGGTCCATGCACTTCATCGCGATGATGGGCTTCCGGGTCACGGGCACCGCCATCCGCTACGACACCGTCCTGACCCTGGCCAGCGGCGCCATCGCCATCCTGGTCATGGGCGTGGCGCTGTACCTGACCATCCGCCGCGGGACCACCGGCTGGCTGCTGCTCAGCGGCGCCATCGCCGGCTCCGGGATCGTCGCCATGCACTACATCGGCATGGCCTCGATGAACATGAACGGCGACCTGCACCACGACCCGGTGTTCGTCGCCGCCGCCGCGGCGATCGCCCTGGCCGCCGCGACCGCCGCCCTGTGGTTCGCCCGGCGCGTGGACGGCCTGCCCGCCATCACCGTGGCCTCGCTGCTCATGGGCGTCGCCGTCTCCTGCATGCACTACACCGGCATGTTCGGGATGAGCGCCACCGTGCACACCGGGGACCACCTGTCCACCCCGGCCGGGGCCACCTCCTCGGACCTGCTGCTGCCGCTCGTGGTAGGCCTGTTCGTCCTCCTGCTGGTGTGCAGCCTCTTCCTCATGCTGGGCGTGGAGGACGCGCCCCGGCGCCCCGCGCCCGCCCCGGCCCCGCAGGAGCGGAAGGACGCGAGCGGAGAGTACTCCCCCCGTCACGTTTTCGACCCGAACCGGGACCGCACCCGATAACCCGCATTCGGACATCGGGAACAGTGCGCGGGAAAACACACTCACACCGGTGACACTCCGCATCGGGTGATGTGTATTCCGCACATCCCCTGGCTTTTCATGAATTCCATCTTTATGATCCGTAGCTCACGCCCAATGTGACTTAGGTCATGGAAAGTGGAGTTCCGTGTTCGACGATGTCTTCGGCCAGGACTGGCTGACCCCCGCCATCGCGTTCACCGTCTCGGTGATCGGCTCCTTCCTCGGGCTCTCCTTCGCCTACCGGGCCCGCCGCGCCGCCGGGCTCGCCCGGTGGCACTGGACGTTCCTGGCCGCCCTGGCCCTGGGCGGCATGGCCGTGTGGTCCATGCACTTCATCGCGATGATGGGCTTCCGCCTCTCGGGTACCGCCATCCGCTACGACACGCTGCTCACCCTCCTCAGCGGCGCCATCGCCATCGTGGTCATGGGCGGCGCGCTCGCCCTGAGCCTGCGCAGGCGGAGCACCCCCTGGCTGCTGCTCAGCGGCCTGCTGCTGGGGATCGGCGTGATCGCCATGCACTACACCGGCGTCGCCTCGATGAACGTCCACGGCGACCTGCACCTGGACCCCGTGTACGTGGCCGCGTCCTGTGCCATCGCCGTCGTCGCGGCCACCGTCGCCCTGTGGTTCGCCACCCGGGTCAAGGGGCTGGGCGCCAACGCCGGCGCCTCCGTGCTGATGGGCGCGGCCGTCACCTCGATGCACTACACCGGGATGGCGGGTGTGCACCACGAGGCGCCCGAGTTCACCCGCTACGGCGCCCCCGAGGGCTCCACCGTGCCCGACCTGCTGCTGCCGATGATCGTGGTGCTCTTCGTGTTCCTGCTCGTCTGCAGCCTCTTCCTCCTCCTGGGGGTCGAGGAGGAGCGCACCGACTACAGCCGCCGCCCCGTGCACGCCGCCGCCGCGCCCCCGGACGACGTGGTCCGCCCCGGCGACGCCGGGTACAGCCCGCGCCACGCCTCGGCCCGCCCCGTCGCGCAGGCGGTGGGCGAGCCGCGCCGTGCGGCCGACGACGTGTGGACGCGCCGCCGCTGACCCCGCCGGAAAACCATTGGCCCCCGCGGGCCCGCCGAGTGTAGTTTCGTCGGGTCCGCGTGCGCCCGCCGCGGAACGACCCGGAGAGGAGGACGCGCCATGCCTGTGACCGTCCTTGCCTGTGAGCCCCACCTCCCGACGTTCCGCGAGCCCTGAGCGCACCCGACCACTCCCGGGTGCCCGGCTCGCCTTCTTCCCGAAAGAAAGAGCCGTACCGTGAACACCCGTGTCACCGACACACCTCCGCATCCGCTGACGGCGCTGGGCTGGAACCCGCGCGTCGCGGCCGCCTTCGACTCCGCCTCCCACGGCTCGGAGCACCTCCTGGTGCCCGGGCGCGTGAGCGCCGCCCGCCGCGGCGGCTCCGTGGTCCGCGTCCCGGGGGGCGAGGTCCCCGCCGACCACTCCCCCGCCGTCCTCAAGGACACGCGGACCGACCCCACCCTGGCCCCGTGCACCGGCGACTGGGTCGCCCTGCGCCGCTCGGGTGACGCCTGGCTGGTGGAGGCCGTGCTGGAGCGCTCCGGCACACTCGTCCGCCAGGGCATCGCCAAGGACTCCTACGACCAGGTCCTCGCCGCCAACGTGGACCGCGTCCTCATCTGCGAGGCGGCCGACCAGGGGCCCAACGTGGGCCGCCTGGAGCGGTTCCTCAGCCTGGTCTGGGCCGGCGGCGCCGAGCCGGTCGTCGCCGTCACCAAGGCCGAGCTGGCCGGGGACCGGCTGCCCGAGGTCGTCGAACTCGTGCGTTCGGTCTCCCCCGGGATCGAGGTCCACGTGGTCAGCGCGCACACCGGCCAGGGCCTGGACGCCCTCGCCGAGCGGATGGCCCCCGGCTCCACCTGGGTGCTGCTGGGCACCTCGGGCGCGGGCAAGTCCAGCCTGGTCAACGCCGTCGCCGGACAGGAGCTCATGGACACCGGCGCGATCCGCGGCGACAAGCGGGGGCGGCACACCACCACCCACCGGCAGCTGCTGGTCCTGCCCCGGGGGGCGGTCGTCCTGGACATCCCCGGGGTGCGCCGCATCGACGTCCCCGGCGAGGCCGAGGGCGTGGACCGGACCTTCGCCGACGTCACCGAGCTGGCCGAGCAGTGCCGGTTCCGGGACTGCGTCCACGAGACCGAGCCCGGGTGCGCGGTCCGCGCCGCCATCGACGAGGGCGAGCTGGACCTGAGCCGCCTGGAGCGGTGGAACCGGCTGCGCCGCGAGTCGGAACGCAACCGGGCCCGGGGCGACGCGCGGCTGCGCTCCGAGCAGACGCGCGTGTGGAAGGCCCGCGCCAAGGAGGGCCGCGAGCGCGGCCGCCTCAAGCGGGGCGGGCGCTGACGGCGGCGGGCGCCTCCCCTCGGGGGGAGGCGCCCGCACGCGCGGCCCGGGGGCTCAGAACCCGAACGCCCGCTTGGCGTTGCCCGCGATGGTCGCGGCGAGCTCGTCCTCGTCCAGGCCCTTGACCTGCGCGAGCGTCCGCAGCGTGTGCGGGATGAGGTAGGGCGCGTTGGGACGGCCCCGGTACGGCTTGGGGGTCAGGAACGGCGCGTCCGTCTCCACCAGCATCAGCTCCGCCGGGGCCGCCTGCGCGGCTTCGCGCAGCGGCTCCGCGCTGGCGAACGTCACGTTGCCCGCGAAGCTCATGAAGTAGCCCAGGTCCGCGCAGCGGCGGGCCATGGCCGCGTCGCCGGAGAAGCAGTGGAACACCACCGTGTGCGGGGCGCCCTCCTCCTCCAGCACGCGGAACACGTCCTCGTGCGCCTCCCGGTCGTGGATCATCAGGGCCTTGCCGTGCCGCTTGGCGACGGCGATGTGCCCGCGGAACGACTCCTCCTGGGCGCGCGCCCCCTCGGGGCCGGTGCGGAAGGTGTCCATGCCGGTCTCGCCGACCGCCACCACCTGCGGCCGCGCGGCCAGGGCGTCGATCTCGGCCAGCTGCTTGCGGAGGGCCTCGAAACCACCGGGCTCGCGGGTCTTGCCCGCCCAGTCGGTGTCGTCCACCTCCACACCGTCCGCGCCGTCCCCGTGCACGACGCGCGGCGCCTCGTTGGGGTGCAGGGCGACCGCCGCCCACACCTTCCCGGGGTTGGCGGCCGCGACGTCCACCGCCCAGCGCGACGACGGCAGGTCGACGCCCACCTGGAGCAGCGGGGTCACCCCGACCGCCTCGGCGGCGGCGATGATCTCGGCGACCTCCGGGGTCTGCATGTCCATGTGGGTGTGGCTGTCGGCCACCGGGACCCGCAGCGGATCCGGCGCCGGAGGCGGCGTCTGCGCGTTGCGCGCCTCGACGGCCTTCCCCGACCGCTTGCCCATGTTCTTCCCTCCGCGACGAGCCGCGGGGGGGGGGGGGGCGGGGGGGGGGGGGGGGGTGGGGTTTTTTTTTTTTTGGGTTTTGGGCCGCGCCCCGCCC